>JAHFAO010000119.1:0-6504 GCA_023250515.1 Deltaproteobacteria bacterium
CCCCGGCGCTCCCCTATTTAGTTCAAAAGTTCGACATAACCCATACGGTTTGAAAGATTGCCGGACCACCAGACGCGGTTGGGATTGTTTTGGTCGACCTCAATCCTTCTCGCATCCGACTCCGCGCTAGCTAGGGGAAACTCCACCCACGTTTCGGTTTTGGGATCGAAGCGAGCAATTTTGTCCACGTGCTGTAAACTCACCCAAATCAGATTATGCTTCAGGTCTACGTCCGCCAGGTACAGGCCAGCATCCTCGCTTGGGGGCGTATAGACGGTCATTTTGGTGGTTTTATAATCGATCTTCATCAGCTTGCCCGCGCCATGAAGGCCGACCCAGATATTTCCTTCGGCATCCGTCCCCATCTTCCGCGGGACGGCCTCTTTCACGGGGATTTCGAACTCGTCAATCTTGCCCGTAACCGGGTCGATCCGGCCCATCTGGTTCACGGCGTTCTCGGCAATCCAGATCTTGCCGTCGCCCGCTATCGCCATCCCGTAGGGGTTAGCGGTCCGTCCCGCCTTGACCCCGGCAGGAACTTCAAAAAAAGTGAACTGCCTGGTTTTGGGATCCAGTCGAATGACCTGGTTGGCACCGATGGAATTCATCCAGACGGTTCCATTCGGGTGAACACGCATGGTATTCCCGCTGGCATTGCCACTTTTGGTTTTTGGCAACTCAAAGACGCTGAACTCCCTGGCCCTCGTGTCGTAGCTCAACCATCGGCGGTTGGGTCCGCCATCCACCAGCCAAAGTTTATTGTTCGGACCGATCCTAATGGCGTTCAGACGAAGGTGTTTCGATGGCGCGGGGGGCGGGGCAATCTGGGTATAGACCAACGTCTTGGGATCCAAGCTGCCCAGGTGGCCGCCCCTTCGTTGGCTGACCCAGCCATTTCCCTCGGAGTCCACCGTAACCTCGTGCGGTTCCGCGTCGGGATTAGGCAGCTCATATTCCACGGCTATATATTTGGTGGCCTCACCCTGGAGCAGCGTCCTGGGCAAGCGGCTATTGGGATCCGGCTTCGGCCTGCCGCCTCCCGCTCGGCTGCCTGAGAAATTCGTCGCCACATAGTCCAGCACGACTCTCGCTTCCTGATCGGTCAAGTCCTTAGCAAGGGTTGAGCCTTGCGCATAAAGTCGCATGTTCCGTATAACTTCTTCCCACCGGTCCCGGTTAGCCCGGAGTCTCACGACCCGTTGGGCGTCATGGCAGCCGACGGCGCATTTCGCCTCGACGATCTGCTTGCCCTCTCCCTCAGGCAGGCGCGGAGCTTGCCCTCTTGTTGCCGCCTCTGCCTCGCCGCCCCGCTGACCCGGCAGCCTGCCCGGCCACGCTCCAAGGAGCTGGTCGGCCCGCATGGTCGTTAGCGACAGGTCCACGGTCGCCGACCGGCCCGCCGCCACGTCCACCGGCGCAGATGGCTCGCTCTGATAGTCGCCGCCGATTGCCTGCACGACATATTTACCCGCAGGTAGCTTATTCGCCGAGTAACGGCCTTGCGCCTGGGTGATGATCAGAAAGCTGAGGCGCCTCTCGGCATTTTTCATTTTCACGAATGCACCGGAGAGCGGCGCTCCCGAGGAATTCTTGACCACTCCGTGCAGGCTCCCGGTATTGTCTTGCGCCTGAACCAGGTGGGGATAGAGCAGCGCGATCAAAGCCAACACCACAACAACTATCTGGGAATGAATTTGCTTGAACATGGCTTTTCCTCCCGCCCCCCTTGGGGGGCATTCATTTTAAAAACGACGCGCAACTTTTCGTTTTACTCTTCCTTGCGGGAAGTAAAATCGTCTGGAACGTACTAAAATATCTTTACCATGTCAAATCAGAAAAGGCCTTAGATGATGTGTACGAGTTTGTGTCAGGAAAAAGAGATGGGTAGAGATACTTCCATTACTGGCCGATTTGTTCGACCAACTTCTCAACCCTTTGGACCAAACTGCGGATCTCGTCAAAGCCTTTCTGCCAAAATTCAGGATCGTGAAAGTCCACTCCGAGAGGTCTAAGTAGCGCCTCAGGGCTATCAGACCCTCCAGCCTCCAGAAGCGCCAGGTATCTCGGGACAAAATCTTTTCCCTGCTCCCGATACATCCGGTATAGGGAGAGAACCAGAAGCTCACCGAAAACGTAGCTGTAACAGTAAAAACGAGTGTGGATAAAGTGGGGAATATAGGACCATCCCCAACTGTATCCCTCGAGCATCTCTACCGCATCTCCATAATACTTTTCGTTGGCATTGATCCAGAGATGCCCGATGGCCTGAGGGGTTAGTCGTCCTGCTTGACGTTTTGAAAAGACTATCTGTTCAAAGCGGGTAAGAACGTTCTGCCGGAAAACTGTGGCAAAAGCATCTTCGATCTTCCCGGCGATGAGGGCAACTCGCACCTGGGGATCGCTTTGACGCTCCACGAGATAGTCAAATACGAGCATTTCGCCGAACACCGAGGCGGTTTCGGCGGTCGTCAGTGGGGTATCGAAGTTTAAAAAACTCTGCTTTCGGCTAAGGGTGCCGTGGAGACCGTGACCCAGCTCATGGGCCACGGTCATAACATCTCTCAGGTTATCGGTATAGTTGCACAGAATATAAGGGTGGAGTTGAGGTGAAGGAGAGGCGCAGAAGGCCCCGCCTCGTTTGCCCTTACGGATCTCCGCATCAATCCAGCGTTTGGCAAAAAACTCGTTGGCGATATCGCGAAAAACTGGAGTGAAGGCTCCAAAGGCATCCAGGATTACCTGCTGGGCTTGCGCGAAATTGAAGGGGGTTAGCTCTCTTCCCACGGGCGCATATTGGTCGTAGAGGGCTATTCGTGGAAGCCTGAGTAGGCTCGCTTTAAGACGAAAGTAGTCGTGGGCAATGCCGTAATTGGCCTCTGTCACCTCCATCATCCGGCTTACGGCCTCCGCATCGATCTCGTTGGAGAGATGGCGTTCGATCATCGGGTTGGGGTAATGCCGCAGACGGTCCATGGTTAAGTGATCCTGGATGAGCGTATCGTAGATGAAAGTCAGAACCTGTCCATGACGGGAGAGCCCTTCGAAGAGCGTTTCCCAGGCGGTTTTCCTGAGCTGTCGGTCGGGTTGGTGCAGGAGGGCTTGCATCTCACTCAGGGTCAGCTCTTTCACCTTTCCTTCCTGTTCCAAGGAAAAGGTTAGGGATGAGGTGATCTCGGAAAAAAGGCGACCGAAGGCATTTCTGCCTGTGTTATCCTTTTCGTTAACGACCTTTTCCTCTGACTCGGAGAGTCTATGAGGACGAAAACGGCGTAGATTTTTCAGGTAGTGACTGTAGGGCTTTAAAGTTAGATGGTGGATCAGGCGCTCTGCAACTTCGTCGTTAAGCTCTAACCATTCCAGCTCGAAAAAGAGCAGCAGGTTCCTTGCGCCTGTTACCCGCTGCTCGACTCTTTGTTCCAGATCCTGGTACTCTGCTCTTAAGGAGTCGGCTGCATAGAGGAGGCTGGAATAATTGGCCACGCGACTCATGGACTCTTCAATCTCTTCCAATTCCGTTAGTCCATGAAGGAGGTGCTCAGGGGGTGGGCCTCCAGGGATGTTGATGGTCCCGCGGAAGCGACGGGCAAATGCCTCTGCTCGATGATGGCAGTCGTTAAGTGTCACTTCGATCCGGGGGTCATCGTATGAGGAAAAGAGGTCAGTCAAATCCCAACGAATCCCTTCAGCGCTATGGGTTGTCATAAGATCCTTTCTGTCACTGATCTATGGTTTTGGGTTTTGGCTTCTAGTATTGTAAACTCGAAACGCGAAACTTGAAACCAGAAACTCTCAGAGAGAGAGAAAGGAGAATTCTCGTGTCAGAGATAAACGATCTCAAGAAGAAGTTAGCCATGGCCTGTCGGATGCTCTGTTTTAGAGAGCTTGTTGATTACAGCGGCCATATCAGCGTGAGAATCCCTGGTACGGATCGCTTCCTGGTGAACCCCCACCCGATAAGCCGGGCTGAGGTCAAGCTCGAGGACATTTTGACTTTTGATCTAGACGGCAATCGTTTGGAGGGAAAATGGGACCTCCCCTCTGAACTACCCATGCATACCCGTACCTACCGCGTCAGAAAAGAAGTCCAGTGCGTAGCCCACCTCCATAATCGCATGGTGGTGATCCTGAGTATGGCTGACCGCCCCCTTATTCCCGCCTCCAACACAGGAGCCATCTTCGGTCTTGGCGCAATTCCGGTATATTTAGACCCTGCCTTGATCCATACCAATGAACAGGGAGATGAGGTCGCCCGAACTCTAGGTGCTGGTAACGCCGCGATCCTTCGCGGGCACGGCTCTATTGTGGCGGGAGAATCGATTGAGGGGACCTTTGCTGCCTGCATTGACTTAGAAGAAAGCGCTGCAAGGTTTTACTATGCCTCGCTCCTAGGACCTGTCCGCTTTTATACCGAAGATGAAGTTAACCGGGTCGCCAAGGGACGCGGGCGGATGCCGGTCATCCAAAAGATCTGGGACCATTATGCGGCTAAGACTAAACTGGCCGGGCTTATGGCGAACCTTTGATACTAATCTATTGAAATTATTAGAGATTTTCGACCGCCTGAGTTTCTATCATTTAACAAATGCAGAATTTTATTGAAATTCGCGAATATGTATGCTAAAAGAACGTCGTTTAATTTATTCGTGAAGGTCACCCATGTACGACGATTTTCTAGCAAGAATCTTGGAACCAGATGCCTGCTTACCCTCCGAATTCTACGGAAATAGGGGATTATCTCGTCAAGTTGATGGGGAGAAGAGACTCATGCTCGCCATTCTAAAGGATGCAGCCGAGTGTCTGGAAAAGTATCGGCGGGCAAGAAATAGTTCCGGCAGGGAGCTCTATCAGAACGCCCTGGAGTGGGTTGAAGATAAAAACACAGAATGGCTTTTTGCCTTTGACAACATCTGCGATCTCTTGGGATTTGATCCAGACTACCTCAGAGAATCCTTATTGAAACGGGAGCATAGGACCACCGGGCAGGTTAGAGATAAATTCTATCCCGTTACCACTCATTAGTCGAGAATGGCGTTATCTCCTTCTCGCTTTTATAGCCTCAAGCTCGTCTTTGACGACTTGCCCCCGGGGAGAGGCCGGGTCAAGAATCTTTAACGCCCGCTCCAGGTCGGCAATCGCCTTCTCATCCTCGTCCGACAGAAGATGGGAACGAGCCAAATAGTAATAGGCGTCTCCTAGGCGATTCATCTTTCCATAGACGATGCCCAAGCGATGGGGCGGTTCAGCCCACAAGGGCGAGAGGTTGTGTGCTCTAAGGTAGGCGCCGACCGCCTCGCGAAGATTCGATTCTTTCTCGAACAATTCTCCCAGAAAGAGATGATTCAGCGGCTCCCTGGGCTCAAAACTCAAAGAGCGCTCAAAGGCTTCATGGGCCAAACGAAACTCTCCGATTTGGGTATAGAGGCGACCCAAATCTCGATCGATCCCTGGACTTTTAGGGTTGAGTGTTCTTGTCCGCTCGTAGTTCTCCCGCGTCTCCGACCACCTTCCTTTATTATGGTGGGCGACACCGAGGAGGTGCATCGGCTCGGCGCTTCCTGGATATTGGCCAAGGAGCCTTTCATTCTCAGCGATCACGGCGTCCGAATCCTGTCTCTCCAACCGCAGTATCGTCTGGACTTTTTTGATCGGGTCTGGATGCTCCAACTTCGGCCGCTCCAGCCTGAGAGTGCGAATCGCCGTCTCCACCCCCGCGATCCGCTCCTGGGTCAAAGGGTGAGTCATCAGGTAGGAAGGGATATCGACCGGGTTCAAAGTCCTCTCTTGATCGATGATCTTAAGAAACCTTAGAGCTCCCCTAGGGTCGTAGCCCGCCTCGGCCATATATTTTACCCCAAGGGTGTCCGCCTCCTGCTCGAGCTGGCGGTTGTAAGAGAGCTGGCGCGTTGCTGCCAAGGCCCCTCCCAATGCTCCAGCCGCTTGTGCCTGAGAGCCACCTCGAGCGAGAAAGATTCCCAAGAGCACTAGGAGACTTGTAGGATCTGGCCCGGAAATGCGGGCCGCATGGCGCGATTTTACATGAATGATTTCGTGACCTATAACACCGGCGAGCTCGTCTGTGGTTTTGACGCGCTCGATGAGGCCCGAGTACACATAGATCGATCCTCCAGGGACTGCAAAGGCGTTCATTTGGGAATTCTCTACGACGAAGAAGCGGTAATCAAAGGGCTGCGGCCCCATGACGGAAATTATCCTCTGGCCTATCTGGTCTACATAACGCTCAACCTCAAGATGGTGTATGAGCTTGAGCTTTTTCTTGGCCTCTCGGCGAAATTCCCGACTGATCCTTACGTCTTCATCCTCCTGTTTCTGCTGAACGAAGGGCACTTTGGAAGGAAGATAGGAGCCGCATCCTCCCAAGAGAGAAAGAGAGAGAAAAAGAGTAAAGAACCTTCGAAGCATGACGAACAGTATAGATGGAGGCCGATGTCGGATCAATAGATGGAGCAGACTGTTGAAAAACTCTCCGTTCACCCTTCGACATGC
>JAHFAO010000119.1:6604-10493 GCA_023250515.1 Deltaproteobacteria bacterium
TTTTCAACAGTCTGATGAACAGTTGACCTGGGATTACTAAGGCAATATCCTCTGCTTTATCAGATTCGTGAGGAGATCCAGATGAACTCTCTATTTGAGGTCCCGGCGGAAAGGCTCAGATGGCGCTGTGAACCAACCCTCCTTCCCTTCACCTGCACAGCAGACATGACCCCTTTGGAGGACTTCATTGGCCAGGAAAGGGCGGTGCGCGCCATTGAATTCGGGTTAGGAGTCAATAAGCCTGGCTTCAACATCTTCGTTACGGGTCTGACCGGTACCGGTAAGACCACCATCATCAAGGCCTTCCTCAAAAAAATCACGGCTGGAAAGATTTCCGCTGAAGAAGACTCTCCTTTCCCCGAGGACTGGTGTTATGCCTATAACTTCAGCGATCCGGACCGACCTCAGGCCTTAAATGTCCGTCGTGGCTGGGGCAAGATCCTAAAAAAGGATATGGAGGAATTGGTCCAGACCCTCCAACGAGAGGCCAAGAAAATCTTTGAGAGCGAGGAGTTCGCCCAGCAGCGTCAAGTTATGACCGAGAAGGTGCAGAAACAGCAGCAAGAGATCATGGAAGCGCTGATGGAGGAGGCGAGAAGGAGCGGTTTGACCCTGAGAATTTCCCCCTCTGGGATGGCCCTTATTCCCCTTAAGCAAGGAAAACCCATGCAGGAGGAGGATTATCTTTCGCTTTCATCAGAAGAGAAAAAGGAGTTGGAGGAAAGACGGAGCGTGATCGAGAACAAGGTAGAGGAGGCTCTGCGTGGGGGGAAGAAATTAGAGCGGGAAATTGCCGATAGACTTGAGGCATTGAATCAGCAGGCAGGGGAGTATTTGGTGCGTGGTCCCTTATCTGAGCTGAAGGAGAAGTACCAGGGCTATCCCAAGCTAATCCGTTACCTCGATGCGGTGCGAGACCATATCCTGAAAAATTTACACCGATTCAAGGGGGGTGATGGGGCTCAAGGCATAGGACCGCTCACATTCCTCCAGTCGAACGAGCCGGCTGCCGATCCATTTCTTCCGTACCGGATTAATGTCTTTGTAGACAACAGCGACACTCAAGGCCCGCCGATTGTGATAGAGACCAATCCCACCTATCATAACCTCTTTGGAGTAGTGGAGAAGCGGCCGATTATGGGCGGTTTTGTCACCGACTTCACTATGATCAAGGCTGGCTCGATCAGTCGTGCCAATGGGGGCTACCTGGTCCTCTATGATCGAGACGTGCTGGCGAACCCCGGAGTATGGGAGGCGCTGAAAAGGGTAATCAAAAACCACGAAGTGTGCATCGAGGAACCAGCTACCTTTTTTGGTTGGCTTCCTCCACAGGGCATCAGACCTGAACCGATCCCTACCGATACCAAAGTGATCATGATCGGTGATCCTTTCCTCTATCACTACCTGTCCACAATTGATCCGGATTTCCGTGAGACCTTCAAGGTCAAGGCTGACTTCGATTCTGAGATCGATCGATCCAAAGATAACATCGTCGCCTATGCCTGTTTTATCAGCGCCTATTGCCAGCGGGAGGGACTTCGCCACTTCGACCCTAGCGGCGTTGCGAGGGTCATCGAACACGGGGCGAGGTTGGTAGAGGATCAGAAAAAACTCTCCACCCGTTTTAGCGATATCGTGGATCTTTTGATCGAGTCCAACTATTGGGCAGAAAAGGCTGGAAGCGAGCTAGTTACCGGGGAGCACGTCCAGAAGGCGCTTGAGGAAAAGGCCTTTCGCCTAAACCTGGTTGAGAAGAGGATCCAGGAGATGATTGCCCAGGAGACTCTGCTGGTGGATGTGACGGGAGCCGTGGCGGGACAGGTCAATGGTCTGGCCATCTATCAGATGGGAGATTTTAGTTTCGGCAAGCCGTCACGGATCACGGCCAAGACCTTTATAGGCCGAAGCGGGATCACTAACATTGAAAGGGAGGCCAAGCTCAGCGGAAGAACCCACGACAAAGGGGTTCTCATCCTGAGCGGCTACCTCGGAGCCAAGTATGCGCAGGATCGCCCCCTCTCCCTCTCCGCCAGCCTCTGTTTTGAACAATCCTACGAAGGCGTGGATGGAGACAGCGCCTCTTCCACAGAGCTTTATGCGATTCTGTCTAGCCTTTCTGGGATTCCCATTAAACAGGGAATTGCCGTGACCGGCTCTGTGAACCAGAATGGGGAGATCCAACCGATCGGCGGGATCAACCGCAAGATTGAGGGCTTCTACGATGTCTGCCGCATCAAAGGGCTGACCAAAGAGCAAGGGGTTTTGATCCCCCAGGCAAATGTCAGAAACCTGATGCTGCGCCCCGATGTGGTCGAGGCCGTTGAGCAAGGGAACTTCCACATCTACGCGGTCAGCACCATTGATGAAGGGACCGAAGTCCTGACCGATGTCCCGGCCGGAAAGAGGGATAGCAAGGGTCGTTACCCGGCCTCATCGGTTAACGGCTTAGTGGAGAAGCAGTTGCAGCAATACTCCGAGAGGCTAAAGCGTGCTGTGGCCCCAGCCTCCCGGAAGGGCGGAGAAGAAGAGGGAGAAACGTAAACCTCTCTTTACCCTTCGCGCCCCTCTGCCGTCTTCGGCTTAGTGCCGAGGCGCACGGAAAGATCGAGAGTTTCACCCTTGCGAAAGATGGTGAGCTTCATTTCTTTCCCAGCCTCTGTGCCTCCAATCATGCGGGTAACCTCCCTGGGGCTGTCCACTCCAGTCCCGTTAATGGAGAGGATGATATCCTTGGGACGGACTCCTGCTTCCTCCGCAGGCTGCCCTGGCAGCACAGAACTGACGAGTACCCCCTTGATCGGCGTGAGGCCCAAGGTATCGGCCAACTCCAGCGTAACCTCTGATACACTTACGCCCAACCAGCCCCACGCAATTTTTTCTCCTTGAAGGAGGCGGGGAATCATCGCCTTTATGGCATTGATGGGAACGGCAAACCCTATGTTACCCCTCTCCGATGCCATGGTAATCATCCCTACGACCTGACCCCTCATATTCACCAGCGGTCCGCCACTGTTGCCAGAACTGGCCCCGGCATCGGTTTGAATAAATTCAAACCCCGCTGAGATATTTTGGCTCCTGCCCCGTCGGCTGATGATGCCGAGACCGAGCGAGCTTTCCAAACCAAAGGGAAAGCCCAAGGAGCCGACCAACTCTCCCACGTTCAGGCTCTCGGAATCGCCCAAGGCGAGGATCGGGAGCTCCCTTCCTCCATCGATCTTGATGATCGCCAGGTCCACGTGGGAGTCTGCCGCAACGACTTGGCCGCGAAAACGCTGCCTATCGGCGAGACGGATCTCGACCTCTTTCGCTCCGTCGATCACGTGATGGGCCGTCAGGATAAATCCTTGGGGATTTATGATGAACCCCGATCCACGGCTATTACGCGGCCTCTGAGAGTCACCATTAGTAGTATCCGCCACAGCCTTAAGACTAACGCGAACCTGGACTACGGCAGGTCGCACCTTTTCCGCCAGGCGTGTAAAGGCCTTGCTTAACCGGTCAAGATCCGGATCGGCATCCCCGCTTTCCCCCTCACGCCACAGGGGAGACGATGGCAGACTGACCTCATTGGCCATAAGAACCATTCCAGAGAGAGAAAAAAGGAAAAAACTAACAGAAAAAATCCATTGCGCTCGTTTCATGACCTTTCCTCCGCTTTTGAGTGTGCCTACTCTTATACAAAAAAGCCTTCGAGGACAAGTGTACTTTAGGGTAGTATGCTGAAGCGTTTTGGACCTTCTCCGTTCGCCCTGAGCTTTGTCGAAGGAAACGGCCTGCTGCTCAGGACAGGCGTGTCGAAGGGTGAACAGAGAGTTTTTCATCAGGCTGTTGCGCTTTAACCGTGAGTTGCGGTACGTTTCCTCACAAAACCGTGACACCTTGATCCTCT
>JAHFAO010000257.1 GCA_023250515.1 Deltaproteobacteria bacterium
TGCCCGACCTTGACGGGCCATCTGATAGCCATCCAGGCAGGTGACGACAGAAGAGGCTTCTCCGGGGATGTTCAGTAAGATCGAAGTTGTGGAGCCTCCATACATGGCTCCGTAGCAGATGCCGGAGAGCATGATGATGGCGGAGACAGGATTGAGCTGGAAGGTAGCCGGTAAGAGTAGAGCTACCGTTGCTGTGGGACCGATCCCGGGAAGGACACCGACCAAGGTCCCCATCGTGACGCCGATGAAGCAATAGAGGAGATTTTGCGGCTGCAGCGCGATGGTGAAGCCATAGGCCAGACTAGTGAGAGACTCCAGCATGAGTTAGAATCATAGGAAATTGGCTTTTGCCCGTAAGCTCAGAGCGAATAGGGGTGGCTAAAAATTCTCTTAAGACTTCTCTTCCTGCATCGTCCGATGCGGGCTGCCGAACCCTTCGGAGCGATTGCAGAAGAGCACAAGGGGGCCGGTGCCCACGTTGGTGATCTGATAGTAGTCCTTGAGACTAAAGAAGACGATGACAAATTCCACATCCCCTCCTTCGATTCAGTCTTCTCATACTTCGAATGAAATCCTTGTGCAAGAGATGCCGGCAACCGCAAGCGGCACAGGCCAGTTTTAAGCTGGGACTCTTTCCTTGTGGAGGTTGATTGAATATCATTTGGCCTACCATTTCCATGCGTTTCTGTGATAATCAAGCATGGATTTGGATTCCGTGCGCTCAATCTTCAAGTTCCATATGAATTTGTAGATAAGCGAGGAGGGCAACGTTTATGCGTCGAAGAAAAAGGTCTGGCTCGTAATTTCACTTATCCTTCTTTTGAGCGGGTTTCAGCTCAAGCGAGTAGACCGTCATTGAGCAGGAATTTGAGACGGGAAGAATAAAAAGGAAGATCCCTCCGAGTGAGATGGTGGATCGTACCTTTATCAATCTGTTGGGCAAGAGGTAATGAGAAAGTGAAAGAGGCGCCTATGAATCTAAATCAGCAACCGCAGGGGTCGGTTCCTCACCCGATTGAGCCTCGGGGATTTTTTGCGGGAGTGCAGATCCGGCCGATTATTGTCGGTGCCGTCGTGGATTATGTAGCGACCTATGCCCTCATTATGGTCTACCTGATTGTTCACTACATGAAAGAGCCCTTGGAGAAAGGCGGCATGCCTGAAGAAGCGATCGAGAGGGCATTAAAGGAGATGCTCTCCTCCCAGGAGGGGCTTCTCGCCCTGATCGTCATCGGCGCTTTCTGCACTGCTCTGGGCGGCTATGTCGCGGGTCGGCTTGCCAAGGCGGAGGAGGTCAAGCACGGCGCGCTTGTGGGCGCGGTGTCGCTCATCGTCGGGATTGTGCAAACTGGCATGGCAGGGGAGGCAAGTCCTGTTCCTTATTGGCACGAGCTTCTAGGGTACGTCCTGGCGATTCCCGCCGGCGCCATGGGAGGTTCCTTTGCCCAGGGGCGGGCCAAGCCTTCACTTCCGGGCAGTACCAAAGAGCGCCGTCGGTAACCAGACCGCTTGACGGCAGGCTAAGATTTTGGCTAATTTTCGCACAATTTACGGCTGGGTCCCTCGATCCCGTCACATCTTTGATTCGTTTTACATTAACCCGGATTGGTCTCCCTAGCCGGGCTTTTTATGAAAGGGCTACGTGGTAGCGAGGGAAATGCGACATCTACATGAATCGGAAAGTCAAGTTTCAAGACTTGGGTGACCCGCAACGCTGACTCGACGCAGGAGGAGCTGATTATGAGACTTCCCTATAGGGACCCGATCCAGTTGGGTCCCACGCCTTACGAGGAGTTTCTGGAAAAGGAAGGTCTTCCGGTTATCCGGGGCTATTTCCTAGAGGATCTCAAGGCCGTGGAGCTTAAGCCCTGGAAGCGGATGGGAGCCCTCGGTTGCTACCTCAACATGGGCGATCAGCAGGAGACGGACGCCTATATTTGCGAGATACCGCCCGCGAGTCAGACCTTACCCCAACGCCACCTCTTCGAAACCCCTATATACATCGTGACCGGCCGGGGAGCGACTACGGTGTGGCACGAGGGGGATTCGAAGCGGACTTTTGAATGGAGCGCCGGCACGATCTTCGCGATTCCGCTCAATGTGTCCTATCAGCATTTCAATGTGTCAAAGGACGAGCCGGTTCGCTTTCTGGCGGGGACCAACGCTCCCCAGCTCATGAATTTTTTTCATAACGAAGATTTCATCTTCCGCAACCCTTTCCAGTTCCGCGACCGGTTCAGCAACGAGCCGGAGTATTTTAGCCATAACAAGAGGCTCACGGTGCGCAGCTGGGAAACGAACCTGATCCCCGACGTCAATTCGTTTGCCCTCGACGAATATCCCATGAAGGGGCCGGGAGTGCGCATCATGCGCTTCGGGATCGCCGGAACGACGTACGGCTGCCACATCCAGGAGTTCCCTGTCGGCAGCCGCAGCACATTCCATCGTCACGGACCGGGTGCTATCGTTACCGTGACCCAAGGGACAGGCTTCGCCATGGTGTGGCGGGAGGGCGAAGAGCGCCAGCGCTTCGAGATTCGTCCCGGGACGATTTATTCGCCCAGCGATCTCATGTATCACGGCCATTTCAATACCGGCCACACGACGATGCGCCATTTCGCCATGCGGGGCAGAAGCCCGAAGTACAGCCAGGATCGGTATCGTACGAAACTTCATGACATGCTCCCCTTCGATGAGGAGCCTCCCGACATTCACCCGGAGTATTTGCGGGAGCTGGCCAAAAATGGAGTGAAGACCGAGATCTCGGTGGTCGAAGAATAACCGCTGAGAAAGTTACGGAGAAAGACATGGAACTTTCGTATCATGACTTTCGAGTAAGTGAGCGACTGGCGCCTGATCGAGGGGGCCGACTGGGACACGGAGATCGACGCCCTGGTTGAATCCACCGCCATTCGGC
Organism: Deltaproteobacteria bacterium; assembly: GCA_023250515.1. Taxonomy (GTDB): domain Bacteria; phylum Desulfobacterota; class Binatia; order UBA9968; family UBA9968; genus JAHFAO01. The sequence goes on from JAHFAO010000257.1 coordinate 2,918, forward strand.
GAGAATATCAATTGCGTAAAGCTCAGCTGGCGCTTTTAGCGATCGGTCTGAAGCGTGAAGTTAGAGCCAAGGATTATTTCTCGGTAGGTCGCTCTTGGGCGAGTCGCTCGGCGATCCACAAGGCCACCAGGTGGCGGGCGCGCACTTGTTTGTGTCGCGCTATACGCTTCAAGCGATTCAGCATCTGCTCGTCAAGCGCAACCGTCAGTGTTTTTGGCGGTGGCCGCCGAACACGCACCTTCACGGGCTGACCTTCGTTGAACAGGCGGGCAAAGTCCTCGTCGGAAAGCTCGTCCCATCCGAGTGCCTCTCGTTTCAAAGCCTGCCGCTGGGCGGCGGTCAACTTCTGCGCCACTGCTGGTACCTCCGTCGAGTATGCCGTTCCATGTCCCGTGCTGTCACGGCTCGCCAGACTCCCCTACTGTGATATGGAGCAATCGCACACAGCCTAAGGCTAGCACAGAGAAGCGCGAGTTTCGAGTAGCTCTAACTACTAAGTGAGTCGGTCAATCTATCCCAATCGACGATTTCATAAATATGGGCAATCCGGGGGCAATCCTATAATCTTTTTCGCCACTTAACAATGAAAAACATGACCCGACAAACACTGCACTATTGTCAGCCTTTGCCGGCTAATTTTTTCTAAACCAGGTTTAGCCTTTCTCTCCTTTTCCACTCCAGTTTG
>JAHFAO010000258.1 GCA_023250515.1 Deltaproteobacteria bacterium
CTTTCGGACGGGGGTTCAATTCCCCCCGCCTCCACCAAATTTTTGCGGACCTGAAAAGGCGTCAGGAACCTTTTTGAGCCGCAATCTCGAAGCCAAGGATTGAATTGATTTCTCCATCCAGCTGATCCTATGTCAGATCCCACTGACGCGTCGATCAATTCAATCCTGAGCTGAAATACAACTGTCTTGACAGACTTTCCTCGTGTGATATTTGTAGGCCCCTAACAAGCCTCCCCCATCATCGAGACGGCTTCTAGCATGATCTGAGGCCCAAACCAAGGAACGCAAACCGTTCCCACGGAGGGGGAAATGCACAGAAGAGTTTAAGGCCAGCCGCTCTGGTACTTCAAAGGCCAGGGTGTGCTGGGCTTTTTGTTCGCATTTCGTTTTCCCTGTCGCTCACAATTGAAAGAGAGTCTCAATAAATTCAAAGGAGGTGCCTTATGCCTAGAGGAGTTATTTTGGTGGACTATACGGATCAAGGCCGGCGCACAATCAAAGACTCGCCTGATAGAGCCGAGGCGGCCAAAGCCGAGGCGACGAAACTGGGCATGCAGATCAAAGACATCTTCTATACGCCGGGCGGACCGCATGATGCTGCAATTATCATCGAGGCGGAAGGCCCCGAGCCTATCAACAAGTTTATGTCTAGTATCCAGTCGTTAGGCAACGTGAAAATGAAATTTATCCGGACCTTCTCGATCGAGGAGATGCGCAAGATGGTCTAGTGGCTAATTGAGTAGGTGGCGAGCTGAACAGTTTGGAGCATCCCCAAACGAGGACCCTAGCTACTCACGAGTAAGAGACGGCGGAGAAGGAGAGTAGGAGAGAGATAGGCAGACGCCATAAAAAAGGAGGCGGTTTTTATGCCTAGGTTTTTAATACAAGCTAGTTTCAACCAAGAGGCCGCAAAGCGACTTATCGAGGATGGTGGCACCAAGAGAGCGGCTGCTGTTCAAGAACTCTTGAGACAACAGGATGCGCGCTTAGAGAGTTTGTATTTTAGTCCACAGAACGATGGGCCTGACGCTTTCGCCATAGTCGAGGTGCCAGTAGGTGGAGCCGACGCCCTTGGGGTTATCGCTCTAGCTGGTAGGACTGCGGGGATTACGTTAACTGCCAGGCGGATATTTACTCCGGAAGAGTTGGATAAGATAGCGGAAAAGAGCAAGGGCATTCCTGTACCGGGGAAATAAGTTTCGGCTCGCAGATTTTTCCCGGAGGAAATGACTCTTCACCTGATGGCTCTAGGATGCGGCACGTGGAGTCAGCGCGCCGCCAGAGCCTAATGTTGAGCGGTATTGTTGCGCCTTATGCTTGCCGTGGGGCTGAACTGGCGACGGGGTTCGATTGGACATTGCCCGCTTAAGGGGAGAAAAGGGGAATAAGTGCAATTATTGACACGGTTGCCTAACAACCGGTTGGAGTCCGCCGCTCGAAGACTAGCGCGCCTTAGCCGCCGCGTTATGCCTCAAACTGGATTGAATTCTCCGTCTAGCTAATCCCGTTAAATTTCACAGAGGCGTCGTTCAATCCAATTGCCCTGATTCCCGCACGCGAAACGAGCACGGCGGGACCCTCGAAAAAACGAACGTTTGACCCCTACCGATGCCTAGATCGCTAAGAGACTGAACAACGCGGACTGGGAGGGAATAAACGCTTGACTTCCCTACGCATTGCCAAACCGTTTTCCCTCCCTGTCCGTCCCCTTCTACCTGAATGTGGGAGCAAAATAGCGGCAGAGAATTCCACAGGGGCACCCGCACGTAGGCAGGTCACCATAACACTTAATGGTTCTTTGACCGATTACCTCGCGGCAGATCTCGAAGCACTACCACAAGTCTTCACTAGATCCACGGCGAGGATCAGTAAGGCCAAAGAACCAAGAATCGCAGGGATGTAATAGACCTCTTTGTAGTTTAGCCCTTCCCACCAATGGCCGAGGATAGGTGATCCTAGCCAGGCTCCCACCCAGCCGATGACCACCTTGGAAAGGAAGGAATCAAACCCAGGGGTCACATAATAGTTCAACCCATAATGCAAGATGGCGGACACGATAACACTAATGATCAGTAGAATGATAAAACTGGTGAAATCCATCCCAATCATTTTAGTCCTCCTCTTTGATCAAGCACAAACCACTGCATCCAAACACCGCCCTGCACTCTTGGAACCATCGGGACGCTCGACCGTCGCTTTACGGATACCCTGACAGGGTACTTGAAAGAAGAAATAATGAGTTTCGAGGGGGAGCGCGGAGGAATATCATAAAGACCTCCTGTGACGGATTGAGGCGGGTAGCGTTCAGGAGTATCGTCCTATTTACTTGGGAAAGTCAAGAAATTTTTCACAGCCCCTCCTGAGAAAGCCAGCCAAGTTAGGGGCGTATAGACATCCAGTCTGCCGAAAGGGCCTCGGATCGAACTGAATCCTCCGTCTACGTAATCTTACGCTAGATCCCACTGACGCGTCGTTCAGTTCAATCCTGGGATAAATCTCGCCACCCAAAAGCCAAAGGAACCGCCCAACTTGAGCCCTTGACAGCATACGTGATCTGGGTGTTTAGAGGGCTAAACAGGGAGGCCAACATGAAGGTTGGAACTACCAAAATGGCTCTCGCACTCTTCCTGGGAACCCTCTTGGGACCCCTTTCATGGGCGGACGCGCAGCAGCCGAAGAAAATCGCGCGGATAGGATTCCTAAGTGCTGCCTCCCCTGCGGCTTTGTCGGCCCGCATCGAGGCACTCCGCCAGGGTCTGCGTGAGCTTGGATACATGGAGGGGAAAAACATTGTCATTGAGTGGCGATCTTCAGAAGGGAAAGCGGATCGCCTCCCTGTGCTTGCGGCCGAGCTAGTGCGTCTCAAGGTAGACGTCATCGTCACGAGTGGTCCAGGATCAACCCGTTCCGCCAAGGAAGCAACTTCTACGATTCCCATTGTCATGACGCAGGATAGCGATCCTGTTGGCCTGGGGTTCGTCGCCAGCCTTGCGCGACCTGGCGGGAACATTACGGGATTGTCCAGCCTGTCTCGGGAGATAAGTGGAAAACGACTGGAGCTTCTGAAGGAGATCGTTCCCAGGCTCTCGCGCGTGGCCGTCTTCGGGTATTCGGCCAACCCGAGCAGGGCACTATTATTGAAAGAGACAGAACGCGCCGCAGGGGCGTTCGGGGTGCAGCTTCAATACCTAGACGTGCTAGGTCCCAAGGATATTGAGACTGTATTCTGAGAGGCAAGCAAGGGGCGTGCAGGGGCAGTCCTCGCGCTAACGGGTCCCATCCTCATTTCTCACCGAACCCAGGTTGCAGACCTCGCGGTAAAGAGCCGGCTCCCGGCAATATATCCGCAGCGCGAATTTGTGGACGATGGTGGCCTCATGTCGTATGGGACAAACTTCGCCGACTTGTTCCGCCGCGCTGCCACTTACGTGGACAAGATTCTGAAAGGCGCCAAACCTGCTGACCTGCCGGTGGAGCAGCCGACAAAGTTCGAATTCATCATCAACTTAAAGGCGGCGAAGCAAATTGGCCTGACGATTCCGCAGTCAGTCCTTTACCGGGCGGATAAGGTGATTAAGTAGACTATCCCCT
>JAHFAO010000259.1 GCA_023250515.1 Deltaproteobacteria bacterium
AGGAGCTGGAGAAAGATGGTTTCATCCAGCGCCTCTGGCAGTAAATCCAAGACGTTCCAACCGTTCAATCGTCTACTCTCGCAGGAATCCGTTCAAATCGTTCAACAGCCCGAAGAAGGCCTAGCCGAGGTGCTTCTTGAAGCGCCATCCGCTCACCACCATAAAGAGGACACCGAAAAGCGTCAGGATTAACGCCTCATCCCAAAGCGCAAACCAGCCGGCACCCCGTAGGATGATCCCACGCAGAATCTCAATATAGTAAGTCGCCGGGATTAAAAAGCTTAAAAGGTAGATTGGGTAAGGCATAGACTCGCGGGGAAAAACAAAACCAGACAAAAGGACGGATGGCAACATAAACAATACGGAAACCTGCATCGCTTCACCTTGAGTGCGGGCCAAAGTAGAGATCAGGATGCCCATCCCTAACGCAGAAACGAGAAAGATACTGGCGAGAAAGAGAAGCAGAATAACAGAGCCTTGAATCGGGACCCGGAAAAGGAGGACCATCACCAGGAGCACTAGGAGCGTTTGAATGAAACCGATCGCGTAGTATGGGAGCAGCTTTCCTAGAATAAGGCCTCCCTTCGAAACAGGAGTCACTAGAAGCTGTTCCAGTGTCCCCTGCTCTCTCTCCCTGATAATAGAGAAGGAGGTGAGAAACAATGTCACGATCTGGAGGATGACGCCGATGACCCCTGGGACGAAGAAATTGGCGCTCTCGAGATTTGGATTAAAAAGAAGCCGCGGTCTTATATCAATGGCCATCAACTCGGTCGTGAATCCCCCCTTTTGAAGCGATTTTATAAGCCCCAAAGTCTGACTGGCATTGAGTACCCGCGTGGCGATGGTGGAGTCAGACCCATCGATCAAAACCTGGACCCGAGCCTGGTGCCCATGAGTCAAATCCTCGGAGTAATCCGGGGGGATCATGATCCCTACCTTTGCCCGGCCGCTCACGATGGCCTTTTCCATCTCCTCCTTTGAATGGACTTGGCCGGTCACGCGAAAATACCGGGTATTTTCGAACTCTTTAATCAGCTCGCGACTCTCCCTTCGCTGGTCGAGATCAAAAACTACGGTGGAGATGTTTTTGACGTCCATGTCGATGGCATAGCCAAAGATTAAAAGCTCAATCAAAGGTATCGCGAAAACAAACCTGGTTGCAGGATCTCTTCGGATATGGATGACCTCCTTTCTTAGCACAGCCCAAAGTCCTGCAAACATTTCATTAGCCTCCAAGGTGGGCACGGCGCTGACGGGTTAAGGTGACAAAAACATCCTCGAGAGAGGGGGTAACGTGGCGGTACTCAACGCCACCGATTTTTTCTGCTCTCAAAAGGTCCTTTATGATTTCGCCATTACTCCCTTTTCGAGCGAGGACGTGAATGGTCTCGCCGAAGATGGTTGCGTCCATGACACGCGGCTCCTTCCGCAACAAACTCAAAACGCGGGTCGGCTCTTCACAGAACACCTCTAACCATTCCGCATCCCCAGGTGTTACCTCCGGAAGCGCCTTGAGCTCTTGGGGCTTGCCGAAGGCCATCAGCCTGGAGTTATAGATATAGCCAACTTGGGAGCACCGCTCCGCCTCGTCCATATAGTGGGTGGTAACAAAAAGGGTTGTCCCTTCGCCGGCGAGGCGAAACAGGAGATCCCAAATCTCTCTCCGTGCGACCGGATCGATTCCCGCGGTGGGTTCATCGAGAAATATTATTTTCGGGGCATGTAAAAGAGAGCAGGCCAATGCCAGACGCTGCTTATAGCCTCCGGATAAAGTCCTAACTATCTGTCCCTCGCGCTCTTGCAAACCGACCAAATCGACAAGGGTTTGACAGCGTTCCCTAAGAGAGTCCCCGCTAAGTCCATAGATCGTGCCATAAAAATCAAGATTTTCTTTGACGGTGAGATCTTCGTAGAGACTGAAGCGTTGAGACATATATCCGATCCGTTTCTTTACCTCCTCAGTCTGACTTACGACATCAAGCCCATCTAGCTCAGCCCTACCCGCTGTCGGCTGAAGCAGCCCGCACAGCATGCGGATAACCGTAGATTTTCCTGACCCGTTGGGACCGAGAAAGCCAAAGATCTCGCCCTGAGAAATTTCCAAGCTCACGTCTTGGACCGCCAGGAGATCTCCGAACCTCTTTGTGAGGCCCTCGGCCTTAATCACCGTATCCATCTCTTTCGTGTACTCGTTAATCGTATATTCGTTAATCGCTACGAGAGATCACATTAACCAATAACGAGTAACGAATAACGGGTATTCCTATCTTTTGAGAATCACAACGTCCGCATTCATGCCTGGCCTCAAGACTCCGTCCGGATCTTCGACCACTACTTCCATTTGAAAAACCTGAAGCACTCTTTCCTCGGTAGTCTGGACATTGCGCGGGGTAAATTCCGCCTGTCGATGGATGCGGCGCACGACTCCGGAAAAATTTCTCCCAGGGAAGGAATCCACCCTGATCTTTACCTTGAGCCCCGGCTGGACAAACCCCAATCTTGCCTCCGGAATATAAACACGCACCCACAAGCTATGGGTGCGCAGAAGGGTGGCTACGGGCTTCCCCGCCGCCACAAGATCCCCGGGTTCGAGATCAAGGACCTCCACCACGGCGTCTACCGGGGACCTGACAACGGTCTCATCGAGTTGGGTCTTTAGGAGCTCGACTCGGGCCCGAGCCATTTCCACACCTGCCTTTGCCTGGGCGATCTCCTCTTTGCGATAACCGCTGCGGAGCTGCCTGAACCTTGCCTCAGCCTCGGCCAAGCGGTGGCGTGCCTGGGCAACCTCTTCTTTACGAGTTCCGGCAAGGAGCAGATCATACCGTTCCCTTGCGGATCGCATCCTCTGCTCGGTCTCCTCGGCCTTGGCCTTGGAGTCATCGTATTCCTGGTGGGCTATCAATTCCCGATCGATAAGGTCTTTCATGCGCTGCCTAAACTTCTGCGCATTCTCGTGTTGCGCCTTAGTGGCAAGCCACTCCGCTCTGGCTTGATCGATCTCCTGCTGGCGCGGCCCGGAAATGAGTTTTTCTAGCTCGTCCTGGTACTGCTTCACAACAGCCTCAGCCTGCTCAATCTCTTCCACCCTATAACCCGTTACGAGCTGCGCATGCCTGGCATCGGCCTGCCTCAGCGAGGCTTGGGCCTCTGCCAAGGAAGCGTTCACCTCGTTTGGCTCCAATAGGACAAGCACATCGCCCGCTTTAACGCTCTGCCCTTCGCGCGTCACGACTTTCAGCACCCGTCCCCCTATCTTGGAGCCCACGTGAACATCGTCGGCCTCGATGATACCCGACACAACGAAGTCCCCTCGGCCCCCGATGAACCTCCAGACAGTATAGCCTGTACCGAGCAGGAGCCCTATAAGCAGGGCAGTCAAAACGATTAAATTTCTCTTCAGTATCACTGCCCGCCAAATCCTTTTTCTTCTAGCATATCCATGATGACAGAATCCCCACAATTGCGACCAGAGGGCTGCCTGCGCAATTAATGTCTCTTACTCTAAAGAAGTCGATACACGTTGGCAAGAACAATACGGGCACAGACTCCCTGACTCTTGACTTCGAGGAAAGGAAGTATA
>JAHFAO010000260.1 GCA_023250515.1 Deltaproteobacteria bacterium
ATCATGAGTAGGACTGAACTTCCCCCCAAGGAGAGCGTTTTGAATTGTTTGGTTTCCAACATCCAGTATGTAGGATTTCCCTTCCTCAAGGCTCCTCACTTTTTTCTTGTCAATGTCAACGCCTATCACGGTGAAACCAGCGCCCACTATCTCCATGGCCAGGGGGAGACCGACATATCCGAGCCCGATGACCGCTGCGGTTGCTGTGCGGTTGTGTAGTTTATCCTTGAGCTTCGTCACTTTGAGATACCTCCATTTCCTCTGAGTTGTTTTTTAGGTTTTGCTTATGCTGCCTGTTGGTCTTACATGCTGACGTTGCGGCCTCAGGTTGGGCGTCTTGAACTCATCACTATTGATCGCGTGTTTACCCATGAGTTCGTAGAGGTTAACCCGGCTGATGCCTAAGTCTCTTGCCGCACGACTAACAATCCCCTTGTTTCGCAACAGAGCCCTTTGAACGTATTCTATCTCGATGACTTTCTTGGCATGCTTGAGATTGACGTCATTGGCTGCTTGATCCAGGCCGAACCCTAGAACGCTTGGGTAAAGGACGGAGTCGGGGGTTAGGAGTATGGCTCGATTGATTAAGTTTTCTAGCTGCCGAACGTTTTCGGGCCAAGGGTAGGAAAGCAGTTTTGACTCCGCCTCTGGTGAAAGGGAAATAAGGGGTTTCCGTTGCTCCCGGCAGTATTTCTTCAAAAAATGTTGGGCTAGTGGGAGGATATCTTCTGTCCGCTCGCGGAGCGGGGGGATGGTGAGAGGGATAATCTTCAACCGGCAATAAAGGTCTTCGCGGAAAAGGTGGTTTTCCATATCCTTCTTGAGATCGCGATTGGTCGCCGCAATGATACGAACATCGAGATCGATCTGCTGAGTGCCGCCGACTCTCTCGATCTTCCGATCCTGGAGAAAACGGAGGAGTTTTACCTGGATAGGTGGGGAAAGCTCTCCGATCTCATCGAGGAAGATAGTGCCGGTGTTTGCCAGTTCAAGCTTCCCTTTTTTTTGGCCAAAGGCCCCAGTGAAGGCTCCCTCTTCGTGACCGAAAAGTTCACCTTCAAGCAGGGCCTCGGGAATGGCTCCGCAGTTGACTACAATAAAGGGGTTGTCCCTTCTTGGGCTCCTCTGGTGGATAGCATGGGCGACAAGCTCTTTGCCGGTGCCGCTTTCGCCACAGATAAGTACAGAGATGTCCGACAGGGCGACTCGATCGATAAAGCGGTAAATCTCTTGCATGCCCTTGGATATCCCGATAAGGCAATGAAAGCCCTGCCCTGAAATCGAATTGATGGGTTGGAGGCGTTGATGCAGTTGATGGAATCGAAAGGCGCGTCTAATGATCCCCTTGATTTCGTCCAAGACGATGGGTTTGGAATAATAGTCGAAGGCCCCCAGACGAACCGCCTGCAAGGCGTTGGCATCATCGTTATGAGCGGTGACAACGATGATCCGTGTAGAGGGTTCTTGCTCCAGGAGCTGATCCAATAGACGGAGACCCCCTGGAGCCGTAGGAGTTTGGGAGTGCGAGAGATCTAAGATTACTACCTGAGGTTTTTCTCTTTGAAAGGTCGCCGCGGCTTCGCTCTCATTTAGGGCTGTGAGAACGTGGTAGTCCGTTTCCAGGGCCCACCGCATCTGCTGCACAATGTTTTCCTCGTCATAGACCAGAAGGAGTTTCGATTTCACGATTATTCCTTTCTTTTTCTTAATGCGCGGGAGCTCGTTCGACCCTAGTTCCAGAGTTGACGCGGCAACGAGTCCCCCCAAATACTATCCTCAGTCAAAAGCGGGTTTTAAATCTCCGATGGAGCTACTTACGAAGACTTCTATGACTGCCGGGCGTTTAGTTTCTAGGGCGCGGCGGATGGCGGGCCTAATGTCTGTTGGGTTCTCCACCCGTTCTGCGTGGGCCCCTAGGGATAGGGCCACATCGGTAAAGTTGGGGAATGGGTGGTCTACACCTACGTATCGTCCCTCGTAAAACTGAGTCTGGGTTGCCTTTGCGCGTCCGTAGCAGCCGTTTCGGGCTATCACCACTAAGACCGGTATCCGGTGCTCCACGGCCGTCCCAAGGTCAGTCAGAGCAGTCATGAACTGCCCGTCGCCTAAAACGGCTGCCACTGGCCGGTTAGGGAGGGCTAGCTTGGCTCCCATGGCGAGGGCAAGGTGTGATCCTGGTATAGCGAAGTCGTAGGCTTCGATGAGAGGGAAAAACGAGGTATTCAGACACTGTTTCCATTCAAGCTCTCCAAAAATGATTCCCTCCCGGCCAACTTCGTCTACAAGGTCTTTAAGAAGACGCAATCGTCGAATTGGTATATCGGAAGATCGACCCAGACGGCTCCATTCGTTGCTCCAAGCCTCCTTTCGCTCCCAGACCTTTTGCATGCGATGGATAACCCTTGACGGCCATTTTTCGGCGCCCATTTGGCGTAAAAGCGAGAGCATCTCTTTGAGGACCGTCCTGGCATCTCCAACGATGCCCAGTTCGACAGGATAGTTCCTCCCGATCTGGCGCGGATCAATATCAACCTGGATGATCTTAACGTTGGGAGAAAAGATTTCTTGCGAGAAGTCAAACGTGGTACGGTCATTAAAGGTGCAGCCAAAAGAGACTAACACATCAGCTTCCGCTACGGTCTGAAGGGCCACTTTGTTAGCCTTGCTTCCCAATCTTCCGATGGAAAGCGGGTAATCGTCCGGCACAATGCCGGACTTGCCATTTGATGTGACTATGGGGGCAAAGAGGAATTCGGCCAATTCCATGGCATCTGCGGTAGCCTGGGACCAGACTGCGCCCCCACCCAGGAGGATAATAGGGCTCTGAGAGCCCATCAGAAGCTCGCAGGCCCGGCGGAGCAATTCCGGCGTGCCTGAACTGAGTCCTGATGACATGAACTGGCTGTGGTGGCGGATTTTTTCCGGCGTTTCCTTGACTAGAAAGTCGCGCGGGATTCCCCAGTAAACCGGTCCCTTTTTTCCTGAGACGGCGCTTCTATAAGCCTGCTCCAAAGTTTGGATTGCGCTGTGTGGGTTGGTAACGCTACAAGAGAGACGGGTCAGTTTTGTGAAGAGGCTTTTTTGGTCCAGACCCTGGGTTGCTGATTCCTCTTTGGCACCGTGACTTGTTGGAAGTTCCCCGGCAAGTAAAATAACAGGCGAACCGTCGTGAAAGGCTTGTGCCAGAGCTGAGACTGCCTGGACGGCAGCGCTTCCTCCAGAAAGCAAAACAATACCCGGCCCGCCTTCAACTCTGGCGTACCCGTCCGCCAAAAGCGCTGCAGTCTCTTCCCGGTAGGTCGGGATAAACTTAATCGAGTCTTGACTCGCGATGCGATCTAAAAGGGGGAGAATGTCCTCCCCAACCTTCCCGAAGACATAACGAATCCCCTGGGCTTTTAGAAATTCGACAACGGCGTTAGTGACAGGAGTCATCATAATGGATCCTCCGCAGATTGCAGATATGAAAAGGCTATTGCAAAATCTGTTGCAAGTTTGTAGACTTACAATTTATTGTTTGGGATTTAGAACTTCCATAACACATGGAAAACAAAACAGTGTGTTAACAGAATTTTT
>JAHFAO010000120.1 GCA_023250515.1 Deltaproteobacteria bacterium
GATGTCGCAGAAGACGACCGCCCAAGCCAAAGGCCAGTTGAGTTGCCTTGTATCGCGCGTCGGTCGCATAGGTATTTAAGGAGTTTTATGATACGGGCGGATGGAGAGGGGTGTCAAGCTGATTTCTTAGGTCACGCTGCAGAGGCTTACAACAGTGTCCCTCGAAGGACCATTTCTGCGACGCTGAAATATATGACCAGCCCGGTAACATCGACAAGCGTCGCTACAAAGGGAGCAGAAGCGCTCGCTGGATCAAAGCCAAATAGTCGCAAAATGAAAGGAAGTATGGACCCGGCGATGGTTCCCCACAAAACGACCCCAATGAGACTGAGAGAAACGGTGAGAGCTACTAAAAGGTAATACTCTCCATATACATGGAACAGGCCTTGCCAAAGGAGAATACGAGCAAGACCAATGGCTGCCAAGATTGATCCAAGGGCTAGGCCCGTAGCGAGCTCACGCCGGATGACTCTCCACCAGTCCCGCAACCCTACTTCCCCTAGAGCCATCGCCCGAATGACGAGCGTGGATGCCTGTGATCCTGAGTTCCCACCACTGCTGATGATCAGCGGAACGAACAGAGCAAGAACTACGGCCCGTGCAATCTCGGCTTCAAAATGGCCCATGGCGGTGGCTGTGAGCATTTCCCCGAGGAATAGAGCTGCCAACCAACCTGCTCGTTTTTGAACCATGCGAAATAATGGGATTTGCAGGTAAGGACCCTCCAACGCCTCCATGCCTCCAATTTTATGAATGTCTTCCGTGGCCTCTTCTTGTACGACGTCAACGATGTCGTCCAAAGTTACGACTCCCTTTATCCGCCTATCCGAATCCACTATGGGGATCATCTGTAAATTATGTCGGACAAAAAGGTGGCTCAATGCTTCCTGGTCCATATGTTCTGGGGCCGTGACTACGTCGGTACGCATGACCTCCTGAACCAGCTTGTCCCCATGGGTCGCAAACAGATCCCGGAAGGATGCCACACCCAGCAACCTTTGATCCGACTCAACCACGTATGCATAGTAGACAGTTTCGGTCCTATTCCGCGCATCCTTGCGAAGGTAGCTGATACCTTCGTCCACAGTCATATCAGGCCGGAGACGGGCGTAGTGCGGGTTCATGAGTCCCCCAGCCTGATCCTCCGCGTAATCGAGGAGTCCTTTTATCTCCCTACGTGTCGGCTCATCGAGAAGCAGCAATAACGCCTCACGTTCCTCCGCAGGCGCTTCCTGAATAACGTCCACGGCCTCATCAGGGGCAAGTAACCTCATCCAGAGTCGCCTTTCTCCAGGAGGAAGCGCTAGGATCATCTGGGCCTGATCAGGCGGACTCAGTTGCAGAAAAAACTCTTCTGCGTCGTCTCTCTGAAGAAGCTCAAAGCCTTCCACACGTTCGCTTATCGAGAGTACAGGCCAGGCCTCGTATAATTCGGAAAAGGCAAAAGTCTTCTCGGGCATCTTCCTCTACTGCTCAATCGGATAGGGAAAACATACTTTCCATATCATAGTCTTTCTTCCTAAATCCATGCATAGAAATCCCGAGATTGAGGGTTCCCTAGCCGGTACATGTTTATGGGCCGAGTTGATTCCCTTGAGAATGGAGATCCGCCAGGTTAGATACCCTAACCTTACACGAGTAAGTGCAGGTATGGGTAGGCGCTGTCAGCGAAGTATGGTAGTGGGCAGGGGGACAATCATTTTTTCTTCCTTACCCTGCCTCGGAGGGATCACAGCGGACACGTTAATGAGTTCTTCCTGGACCGATAGGAAAAGCAAAGCCGGCCACTTGGGCTCTACTTCCGCTACCGGCTCCTGCCTCACAACTTGACCATCTTTGAAGTAATAGCGTGCGTCGATCTTTCCGTTATAATTGGAGTCCTCTTCCTGCATGACCTTCTGGCCATCCTTAAAAGTCACCCAGACGTCGACGCGACGGTCTCCGTTGGTGTCAGCCTCATGGCGAACAACCTGCTCGTTTTCATAGAATATCCTTAGATCAAAGAAGCCATCGCTATCGGTGTCTCTCTCCTCGCGGACTATCTTGCTATCCTTGAAAATATAGAGACTATCAAACTTTCCATTTCCCCTGTTGTCTATCAACCGTTTAGCCAACTTCCCTTGATCAAAAGACTCTATTAAATCTATTCGACCCTTAGCACGCGAGTCTTCTTCTCTGCGTACGAGTTGGTCATCTTGAAAATAGAGAATTCTATCTAACTTTCCGTCTCCGTTCAGATCTTCTTCCTGCCTGACTAGTCTACCATCCTGGTAGTAACCCCAGAGATCTATTTTCCCATTATGTTTTCGATCTATCTCCTTTTTAGTTAATTGGCCGTTCTGGAAATAGGAAAAACTATCCATCTTTCCATCCCCATTGGTGTCCTCCTCTACCCGGCTCATCTTCCCTTCCTGAAAATGGACGACGCGGTCCACCCGGCCGTCGAAATTGCGGTCTTCTTCACTGAGGACGAGCTGGTTACTCTGGTAGATAAGCCAGATATCAGCCTTACCATCGCCGTTGGTATCCTGCTCTTTGCGCTCGATCTCTCCCCTTGCGTTAAAAAAATACCATGCGTCAATCCTACCGTCGCGCTTGCTGGAGACCTCTTGCCGCTTTAGTTTTCCCTCTTCGTAAAAAAGGCTGATGTCAGGTTTTCCGTCGAAGTTCTCATCCTTTTCCACGCGCTCGATTTTGCCCTCTTTATCGTAATAGATCCACATGTCCATCTTCCCATCGCCGTTGGTATCCCTCTCCTGGCGTATGATATAGCCTTGCTCGTCGTAGAAGAAGCTTGCTATCGGCCGTTGGGCGCTGGCCAGATCATGCCAGAAGAATCCCACTAAGAGGGCGAGGAGACAATATTCTTTTTTTAGAACATTTTGCTTCATCGCTCGACCTTAACGCAAATCTCGATGCTGAGAGACGCCTTAGACCCAAAGCCTTTTAGGACATTAATCTGGCTTGGATGACCGTTCAGCTTTGGTTTGTTTCTCAGGCTCTTTTAGGAAGGGGCTTTCGGGCGCACCGACAGCCTTTTTGAATCCCCTTATAGCCTCTCCGATAGACCTTCCTACATCGGGAAGCCTATTCGGGCCAAAAACCAGTAGCGCAATAACGAAAATAACGATTAATTCCGGCATGCCAATACTTCCAAACATGACGCCATTCTCCTTCTTGTTTGTACAAAGGAAATCTCCAAAGCTTGAAAAGCTATGCTGGAGGCTTGAGGGCAAGAAAGAGCGTGCTATCTCCGCGGCGCACCAAGAACAAGATTCCCTTCCCTTTTTTAACCTCCCCAATAGCTTTTCGGTAGTCTGTAGGATTGCGGACCGGTTTACGATCAATCTCTAAGACAACATCCCCACGACGCAACCCCGCCTCATCTCCGGGACTTCCGGGCTCAACTGTAGTAATTACTACCCCTTCTGGCCGTTCTAACCCCAAACTCTCCGCAATCTGGGGTGTTACTGTCTTTACTTTCAATCCTAGGTCTCCCTTCTCCTCGGTTGACGCGACCACCTCTTCCTCTTTTAGCTCGCGGATCATCACAGAGAAGAAAACCTCTTTTTTATCCCTGAGAACCTTCACGCGCACCTGCTTATCCGGCGAGGTGCGAGCAACAAGTATAGGCAGTTCGCCGGAGTCCTTGATCTCTTTGCCATCGAACTCGACAATGACATCCCCCACCTTAATTCCCGCACGGTAGGCTGGTCCGTCCTCCGCGACCTCCGTAACCAGGCCGCCTCGCGGCTTATCTAACTCAAGAGACTCCGCAATCTCCGGAGTAACCCGCTGGATCGCTACCCCTAACCAACCTCTGGTCACCTTTCCCTTACTCTTGAGCTCGGGCAAGATCTCCTTGACTAAATTTATTGGCGTGGCAAAGCCGATTCCGATATTCTCCCCCGTCTGGCTGAAGATAGCGGTGTTGATGCCCACGACTTCGCCACGCATATTGATCAGGGGTCCCCCGGAGTTCCCTGGATTAATGGAGGCATCCGTTTGGATGAAATTATCATAGGGGCCTTCCCCTATGTGTCTCCCTTTAGCACTCACAATTCCTCTAGTCACGGTGTTGTCCAAACCAAAGGGGTTGCCAATCGCCATAACCCATTCCCCTACCTCAAGGCGGTCAGAATCTCCTAAGAGGGCCACGCGAAGATCCCCTTTGGCATTGATCTTGACGATAGCAATATCCGTTTTTGGATCTTTCCCTATAAGCTTGGCCTCGAACTCCCTCTCATCCGATAGCTTCACGACGATCTTCTTTGCATTCTCAACTACATGATAGTTGGTGAGGATGGAGCCATCCCGGTCGATGATGAACCCTGAACCAAGACTCCTTTGGTGGAATGGGCTCCGGGGAAATGGAGAACCAAAAAATCTCCTCCAGAATTCACTGAAGGGATCCTCATCCCCAAAAGGACTGGGAGAGATCTCTACCCCCTCGCTAACCTGACTGGTGGAGATATTGACTACCACGGGCTTTAGCTTTTTTGCCAAGGTGACGAAATCGGGCAAACCGCTGGCATGCGCACTAGCTATCCCCTCCAAAAGATCAAATGACCGGCTACGGCTAAGCCAATCCAAGCCCTTACACGCCCATAGCCCTATGATGAGGGAAATCAGGGCCAAAGGTATAAGTACATGGATGCCAAATCTTTTTCCCCTTATGTCTTTCACGTGGATCACCTCCCTTTCTTTAAATTGCGCTTTTTTCTCTTGACTCTAGGACTCAGACTTGGGCTTTATTCACGTTTAGTCCGGTGCCTCAATTTCCAAAGCCAGGAGCCTTCCTCCCCGTATATGAGCCTCAGATAGCCTAGGGTGCAGAAAGCGCCCGCGATTCTTAGAAGCGTGGCCGCAGGTAAATCTGTACCCGGAACTCTGGGGACCCACCCCTCAAACTTCATAACGTAGGTGGCCGTGAGGAAGGTGAAGGTGCCGGTAAGGAAGAAGTAGTAGATCTTGCGGCGGCTAATTCCCAGAATCGTAAAAGCAATGCCATGGATAACAAAAGTGATGGCTAGAAAAAGCGCTACAAAACTTTTCATATTCATCGCATCTAGCAAAGGAGTTACTGTATTTCTGTATTTCAAAACTACAGTTTACCGTGCATTTCAGTGTGCTTACATATTCAATCACGTAGGATTCAGCACTGATAGTATTACTCCCACGATAGCATAGATGACCGTTAAGCCTACTATTGAATAGACAAGAAGCTTTAACCAGATCGGGAAATCTTCCATCTTAGCCTCCTTTGAAAGCATATTGCGCTTTTAACCTCGATCCAATAAATGCTAAATTTCGGAAATTGATAGTGCCTCCGAGCAAATCCTATTATAGTAGAGAATAAATGATGCGACCCAGCCGGAAATCGGCAGATAATAATTTCGACAGCAAACCTTATCGGCCAGGAAGATCACCTAATCTTTTGACTTCGTACTGATGGCCGTTCGGGCACTCAAAAATGATCCTTATCTCGCTTTCGAACACGACCAATCCTACCTGACCACAACATGGGCAGATTTTTCCTATTATCTTCGCCTTTTTACGCTCCTCGGTGGTAAATCGCTGGTATTTCGCTTCGTCGCAGATACGCATTAAACGGTCCATCTTAGCCCCCTTCCATATGAGTTGAGTACCTACAGGCCGACTCTTTAAAATGACTTTCCAGTCAGAGTATCTCCTTTAGGCCCTTACCATTTCAGCAGGTGCCGAAATAGATGACTGCGGCGATCAGACCGATGATGAGGCCAATGATGATAACGGCTACAAGCCAGTTCAAAAAACCACGGATCATATTTCTCTCAATAATAGGTAAATTCTTTTCACATCTTTCGAGAACCAAAATTGTCCCGAAATCAGAGAATTTAAAACCGAGGAGAGGCTCTAAACCCATTAGCTGGGCTCTGGTTGAGGCTTACGCTCTGGGTCCAGTTCCCCGGGCTCTTAAGAAATTACGTCTTTAAGGATGAAGTTAGTCCCTAAAGTGCCGCCGTTGGCGGAATGGACTATTTTGACCGCCTAGAGTCGGGATAGGCGGAAGGTAAGGAAAAAATCAGATAAGAAATGTGCGGTGGAGTTTGTAGATCTTGAAATCTTTTTTTAAGAACCTTGTTTCTTCTCTAAACCACTGTGACGAAACATAAACGCATGGATAAAAAATCCCAGGTTGGGCGGAGTAGATTTTTGACGCTATTATTTGTATGTCATCAGCTACTTTAATCGCTTCTCCGAGGCTGACTAAAGCAGCTTTTGCGGTCTTATGCAACTGGAAGTAGTCGGGAAAATCGATGTCTTCCAGAAATTCGAATCCAAAAAGCGCAAGCCAAAGGGCCACAAGTGAAGCTGCTACGATCTTACGAGGCATGAGTCAACTATCCATCCAAAACCGAAAGTTGTCAAGCCTAGTTCAATGATTCTTCAGGCTCTTGCAATTGTTTAGCAGATGTATTTATCATCAAAATTAGACTGAATCCCCATGTCCCTGCCTCCACAATACTTCCAGAAGCTTGTCGAAAGCTGTCCTGACATTATCATTGCCGTTGATAAGCAGGGGACCATCATCTTTTACAATGACGGCGCTAGGCAGAACCTCGGTTTTTCCCAGGAAGAAATGTTGGGAAAGAGTGTGTTGGAGGTCTACCCTACCCGTGAAGAGGCCAAGAAGGTGATGGCGGCCATGCGGGGTGGTAAGAGTGGGGAGAAGGGAAAGCTTAGCAATTTTGAGACAACTTTCAAAACCAAAAAAGGGGACCGGATCCCCGTGGCCATTTCGGCATCGGTCATTTACGATGAGAAGGGGCATGAGATCGGTTCGATTGGTTTTGCCAAGGATATCCGAGACATCAGGCACAGGGATCAACTAGCTACCCTGTGGGAGATTGCCATCGGACTTTCCCATGAGATCAACAACTCCCTGGAAGTCCTCGTCAATCATCTCAACCTCTTACAGCAATACGTAGGACGGGTAGCGACCGACGAGGACTACATCGTGGAGTCAGAGCGGCTGGAATCGGTTGAACGCGAGCTTAAAAAGATCCAGGAGATTACTCGACATATTGGAGAGATGGCAGAGGAGGGAGAATATGGCACCAAAGAATATCTCGGTGGCAGGATGATGGCAGACCTCGGGGTGAAGGGTGAGGTGAGGGTAGAGGGAAGCGGTAAGGAGGAGGAAACAGATGGTTTTCCCCTGCTGGGGCTTCGATTACTGGTCGTCGATGATGATCTCGGGGTATGCCATTCGCTAAAGGATCTCCTACAGGAGGAGAGGTGTTTGGTTAAAATCGCTCCCTCGGGGAAAAAAGCGATGGAGCTTTTACAAAAGAATGAATTTGATCTGATACTGAGCGATGTGGTGATGCCTGATATGGATGGCTATGAGCTTTACAGTGCAGTGAAGAAGAAAGACCCTGGCCTACCCGTCATCCTCATGACCGCCTTCTACTATGATAAGGACCATGTCATCAAGCGGAGTTGCATGGATGGCCTTCAGGGCGTGATCTTTAAAAAGCCCATCGATCCCGTCCGACTGAAAAAGACCATTCTCCAGCAATGCGGCAGGGAGATGCCTGATCTGACCAAATCAGCGCGTAACAGTTAATCATATAATCAGTAAGGGAAGAGACAGTGACCAAGGAGGATTATTACAATCAGGGAATGGAGTTCTTTGCCGAGGATAAGCTAGACGAGGCCATCGAGGCCTATCAAAAGGCCTTAAAGGAAGACCCTACTTATGCGGATGCCTTGCATGCCCTCGCTATGGCCTACTCGAACAGCGATAGACTTGACGAGGCAATCGACGTCGGGAAGAGATTGATTGAGGTCAGCCCTGAAGATGAACTGGCCTACACAAGCCTGTCGATCTTTTATCAGCGCAAGGGGATGATCGCGGAGGCCGAACACATCGGAGCCAAGGCCAGGACCCTGGGTTGGAAGAGACAACTTCAGGAGAAGAGCGAAGGGGAGAAGAAGTGAAACTATGTCCCTAAAGCAGTTTAAGATATCAAGGTCACATAAAGGCCAAGCTCGGCATTTTATTGACAATGGGTCTCAAAATGAATAACCGTGTTGTTGAAATCTTGGGTCAAGCAAAGCAGAGGAGATACCCCAATGGCTGAAGGAGTTCGACTGTATGCCGGCACTCAGGACGGAGTGGTTATCTGGCGCTCGAAGAATGGCGGATGGGAAGAGGTCAGCCGTAGCTTCGCGGGCAGCATCATGGATTCGATCGCCGGTTGCCGGCAGCATCCGGAACGGGTCTTTCTGGGGGTGACCCATGATGGACTCTACCGTACGGAAGACGGGGGCCATAAGTGGACCAAGGTGCTCGAAGGCGACGTTCGGTCGGTTACTATAGACCCGACCGATGACAAAGTGATCTACGCGGGCACTGAGCCAGTACATCTCTACCGCAGTGAGGATGGCGGGGACACGTGGGAAGGGTTGACCTCGCTGATGACCTTCGCAATCTCAAGAGGAGTCCGGTTTTTCCAGACGTTCGTGCTGAAAAGAGAGCAGCACCCAGAGGAAGTACGAAAGAAATGGTGGTTTCCTCGGCCTCCCCACCTAGCCCATATCACGCATATATTTATACATCCGCATGATCCAAAGATTATCTACCTCAGCATCGAGCACGGTGGGATCCTACGTAGCCTAAACCGCGGCGAGAGTTGGGAGGACGTAAGTGGCGGAATCGACTATCTGGATATCCACGTGATCAAAAACCTCCCGCACAGTTTGGAGCGCTACTACGTGTCGAGCGCGCGTGGGTTCTTTACCAGCTGTGATCCGGCCCAGGGTTGGGTGCGGGCCGAAAACGGCTTCACGCGCGATTACTTCCACGACTTCCTTTTCTTACCGCCCTCCAATAAGGATGAGAACCCCACCATGCTCATCGCCACGGCTGATCAATCGCCAGGTCACTGGGACCGACCGCAAAACGCTCGGTCCGCTGTGTTCCGGAGCTTCGATTGCGCCCAGACGTGGCACCGGGTAGGAAGGGCCTTGCCCGAGATTCTTGAGGCAATGGTCTGGGCACTAGCTGATCACCCTCATGATCCTAACGCGGTGTTCGCTGGTCTGGGGAACGTGGGACGTGGATACGCCCTTCCACTGCCACACTACTCTGGATCGGGCGGTGCTGGAACGGTCCTACTCACACGCGACCGTGGCGAAAGCTGGCAGAAGCTGGACATCGAGCTGCCGCCTGACCGAGTCCTCTGGGCAGCGGCGGATTAGTGTCTGCCGGCAAATTATCAACTACAGTTTAGCCGAGACCAGGGCAAGGAGCGTTGGCCGTAGATGCTCTCGCTGTCAAGAAGGTAGGAAAAACATGAAGCTCGTACAGCTCCGCACGCGTCCCCTACGTCTGCCCTACCGGGATCCGATGAAAACCGCCACCAACTACTTCGCTGTAGCCACCGGGCTCCTCATCGAGATTGTCTCAGATGAGGGACTGCGGGGATACGGTTATGCCGATCTCTTTCCCCGCTCCGGTGAGACGATTTCCACTGCCCAAGCTATTATCGACGAGATCATTTTTCCAGGTATTAAGGATAAAGATCCGCGCGAGCTTAAGATCCTTCTGGAGTGGATGAATAAGCAGGTCGTGGGCCACTCAAGGGCCAAGGCCGCGGTGGAGATGGCAATCCTGGATTTGCGCGGCAAGGCCGCGCAATTGCCGGTCTATGAGTTTCTCGGCGGGGCTCTTCGGAAGAGCGTCACTGTGATGCGGATGGTCGGGCTTAAAAGGCCGAAGGAAATGGCACAGGAGGCGCAGGGGCTTGTTCAAGAGGGGATCAAAGCATTAAAGCTCAAGATCGGAACGGGATGGAAAGAGGATGTGGATAGGGTCCGGCAAGTTCGAGAGGCTGTCGGCGAAAAGGTTTTCATTAAAGTCGATGCGAACCAGGCCTATACGGTTCAAGAGGCGCTCCGCGTTGGACGGCATATGGAGGAATTTGACGTGGAGACGTTTGAGCAGCCGCTTCCCGCCGATGACTGGGAAGGGATGGTCCATCTCACGAAAAATTCGCCTATCCCCATCGAGGCAGACCAAACCGTCAGATCAATAAGTGACGCCCTTCGGGCTATACGTCTCGGCGCGGCCCATGTGATTACCACGAGTCCACAGAAGGTCGGGGGCATCCTCCAGGCTAAACGGGTCGCCGACCTCTGCGAGGCCGCCGGGATCCAGTGTATTGTCAGCAACGTCGGAGGAAGCCTCCTCAACGACGCGGCAGCTATCCAAGTCATTGCCGCTTCTGCATCGACTGATCTGCCGTGCGAGGTTGGAGAGTTCCAAAGAGTTACTGGAGACCCTGCATGCGGCCTCGAGGTCCGTAACGGTGAGAT
>JAHFAO010000014.1 GCA_023250515.1 Deltaproteobacteria bacterium
ACGAAGGCCGCGCTCATAGTCTTTTCTAGTCCTTAGCAGGTTAGCCAGCGGACGGGCACCCGCATCCTTGTGTCTCACTTCATCAAAGTAAATGACTCTGAACACAGAGGCGATTCTTCCTTTAATCCCTCCCGCCTTGAACCTGCTACAAACGTGGTAGAGCGCCCCACCACCCCCCTCACTCAAGGTGATAACTGCCCGCTCGAGATCTTCATCCCTCCGTCTAATTTCTCTCGACGTGAAGTTCTCGGAGCCGTGTAGAAGCCCGGCATAGGTCTTGGAGTACCGCGCTCTGATCTTGGCCAGCTTCTTGTCCTCCGGCAACCAAAGGAGATCTTTAGGCGTGATCTCCTTCCCGCTTATTTCCTCCAACAAATCCATGATGAGTCTGGCGTGCTTCGTCTCGTCCGCGAGTTTTTCGCTCAACTCCTCGAATTGATGCCGATCCACGCGCTTATCGACGTGGGAATAAAGCTTCACCAACGCCGCTAATAGGGGCTTGACCGCAGAGTATTCCTTGAAGGCCTGGGCCTTGAGCCAGCGGAAATGGTCCTCTTTTCTTTTCGGTTTGCTGAAGTAGGCCCTGACTACTTGAGCCTCTGCCCCCCGATACTTTCGAGCTAATTCTACGAGCGACTGGGCGTAGCGGTTCACTCTCTACCTGGAACAGTTTGCATCTGGGGTTGTGAGTTGGGTGTGGGTATGACGGTACCGCAGCGCTTGCAAGTCCTCAGGGACTCATCCGCATAAAATTGCATGTGGACTTGCGAGACGGGGTCTTGGCTGTAGTCCCCAACCGTCACTGCGATTTCATGGACTTTTTCTCCACAATGATCACAAAACCATAGAAAGCGATCCTGTTCCCCATCTCTCCGCTTGCGTTCGAAGACGATGAACCAAGAATCCTCCGAAACCCTAGGCGAATGGGGGATCCCACCCGGGCAGAGCAGTATCTGGCCGGCGTCAATGACAGCTACTCGCTGTTCGCCTTCAGGGGTGATGTAGTGGAGACGCTGCTCTCCGCTCAGCTGTAACGTTACCTCGTCGCTGGGATCGATGTGAAAGTCGAGTCTCTGTTTGCGGCCGCGGCTGAGGAATGCGATGGACTCTGAATCCTGCCACAGGATTCGCCGCCCTTTACCCTCTGCCTTTGTAGCCTTTATGATCTCCTTTAGGTCAATCGGACTTAGCTCTTTCATCTTCTCACCTGATCGGGACTATATTCGTTTTTGCAAGAGTGAGTCAACTGCTCGGAGCCTCCCTGTCAAAAAGTATGGCAGGCACTTTGCTCGGGGAAGAAAACCTTCCGGCCTGAGGAAATAGGCCGGTGCCTTGAGGGCCGCCTCCCCGTCCCCCGAGTGTGGTTATTCCAACTGTCTGGGCCTGCACCAACCTCTTCGCTCATGTTCCTCAGGCCTCCAGGCTTCCTCCCCTCGCAATCCCATGCGCTTTTGTTAAGCGGAGGGGGTCTGCTCCGAAGCGAAGGAGACATCCGACACCAAACGGTCTCACAGTGAGAGAGCGGATCGGGTTAAGTCCTTGGGAGCAGAAAAGCAGAGGCCCATTGGCTCCCGCTGAGGGGTAGGCTCCCTCCGCTCCCGCTTGGCACCAGTTTTCGCAGTAGAGCCCCTGCTCAGAGGTCTAATCAGTTGCTCGACTGTGTTTAGCGATCATGAGTACGGACAACTATTGTGACTCTTCCAGATCCACGCTCTTATCCGCCTCGGTATGTTTTAGAGGTTCGCGCAGGAACAAGAGAAAGGCCATGCCGAGGAGATAAGAGGCTGAGATCACAGTGAAGGCAGGGCCGAAGCCATAGCTTTCCATGATCCATCCCGTGACCAGAGTCCAGAACGGCGCTGAAATAAAGCCGATGAAGTAATAGAGGCTGAAGGCTGCATCGAGAGTTTTTTCGTCGGCTATATCGCTTAGTAGCGCCTGGGTTAGTGTTTGGCGTGACGTAACTACCGTGCCGTAAAGGAGGAGATTGGCGAGCAACCAAGGGGAGACACTGGATTGCCAGCCGAGCCATAAGGTTGAGAGGGCGGATAAAAGAAGAGAGGCCTGAATAGTGCGTGCCCTGTTAAAGCGATCCGAGACCCAACCCCAAATGATTGGGCCCACCAATCCTCCTAGTTGGAGCAGGGTGAAGAGAAAGGCCGAGTAGGTGATATCTACATGAAGGTCGTTCACAAAGTGGGGCACGAGGTATGTAACATTGATCCCTTGTCCTCGACCCGCCGCTCCAGCCATCAGAACGAGAGAGACGACAAGTATATTCCTGTTCTGCAAACATTTCTTATAAGCCTCCCAGCCCTCGTAAGAGAGTTTTGACTTTCTTATATGGGCGGCAGAGGGCCGCACGATGTCGCTAAAGAGGAAGTAGGCGATTCCTATCAGGATGCTTGGAACCCCAACGATCCAGAAGACAGCTCTCCAGCCCATGTAGACTAAAAGTACGCCTGCCAAGATTGGTGCCAGAAGGGTGCCAATATTTCCGACAATGGTATGGAGGGCTAAGACCCGTCCCCGGGCCTCTCCATAGTATGTGGCTAGCATCGTTGATCCTACTGGGTGCTGTGGGCTGGAACCCACGCCACCAAGGAGGCGAGTGAACAGGACGAAAGGATAGTTAGTGGCAAGTCCTGTGGCTAGGACGGAAAGGCCTAACGCAATATTGCCGACACCCAGGATGACAGCCCTTTTTATGCGCGGTACGATAAAACCGTAGGTCGCCTGAAGCAGATTGCCGACTGTATTATGGGCAGCGGTTATAAATCCAATCTCCACATAGCCAAAGCCGAGATCTTTCATCATGAGGGGGTATAGGACCCCAAGCATAGATGACTGAAAATGGTTGATGAGATGAGAGCCGCAGATAATGCTAAAGACGGCCTTGCGCTCAAAGGAGCTTTCTTGCGTAGTCGGACTTGCGCCAGTCAATTTGACTCCAGATGTTGGTCTAAGCAGATATGGTCCGCCAATATAGAATTTTTTAAACCAATTTGAAAGCTAGCCCCTTTAACTCTCTGTCGACTTTGCGTTAATATCCTGATCCATCTAACTAAAGAAGGAGGGAGCCATGTCTTACACGAGTTGGAGAGGAGTGGTGGGTTTGATCAAGCCGACCATGAGAACAGGATCTCTGGAAGAGCTTATTCGCCTTCTGCCTGAGGGTATCGGAGTGCTGCCCCTGTTTCTCAGGATTCAGCGGGGGACCGAAGATGAATTTCGCCAGGTTCTATCGGCATATGAAGAGAAGGTCGATGAGCTGGCAGAACACAAAGTCGATCTCATCCATCCCGAGGGGGCGCCGCCCTTTATGGTTCATGGCTATAAAGGGGAAGAGGAAGTTATCAGACAGTGGGAGAAAAAACATAAGATCCCGATTGTCACGGCGGGCATGACCCAGGTGGAGGCTTTAAAGGTTCTAAAGGTGAAAAAAATTGTGGGGGTGACCTATTTTACGGGAAAGATCAACGATACTTTCTCCCGCTACTTTGTTGAGGCTGGGTTTGACGTCGTAGCCATGGAGGGGATCTCTGTTGCCTTTGAAGACGTGGGAAGACTTTCCTCGCAGGAGGTCTATGCTCATACCCGGAAGGCCTTTTTGCGGCATCCGGGAGTAGAGGCGGTCTACATGCTGGGCTCCGGCTGGCGCACCTTGGATATCATTAGCCTCCTGGAACAAGACCTCCAAGTCCCGGTGGTTCACCCGGTGCCCGTGAGGGTCTGGGCCATCCAGAAGAGACTGCACGTGAGGCAGCCCGTCAAAGGCTATGGACGCCTGTTGGAAGAGATGCCTTAGTGCGGTCTTTCGAGCCGCCTTAAGCTTCAAATCTGTTTTGCTATTAGCAAGTGGAAGGGCCTGAATAAATTCAGATAGATCACGTACAGTCCGGGAGTGACCACAGAGATGCGCTGCATCTAGCCTGCGTTGAAACTGCGGGATGTGATTATTTCGTAACTTGTGACGATATCCTTATTAGGACTTTTCAGAGAGGCAGGCACGTGCCCAAGTTAAAGGTAAAGGCTATCAATCCTGTGGAGTTTATAAGAAGTGAGGGTGAGAAGTATGGCCAAAGTTAAGAGTGACCGCGCTCTTGTGGATAGCGGCATCAAGGCCTTGGTTGACGCCCTGGGGTATAGTGGAGCAGTCAGATTCCTCCGTTACTTTTCGAAAGGGGAGGGGGATTACGTTGTTATCCAGGAGAAGATCTTTAAAGGGATGGACCTAGACCAGATCTACAAGAAAGCAAAGGAGCATCATCACAGTAGCAAAAGGTAGCCTCCCGTCATCCACGACCCCCGCCTATTGCTTCGTACTTTCTTTTCCCACTCACGTTCCACGAGCACGAACACGAGCACTTTTTTGCCTTTCCCAAAGCCCAAAATCGTTGTAAAATTGGCAAGTTTCGCACCTTCGCCCGCGCAGCCTTGTGACAAATCAATGGCTGAGTGAAATGGCCGGGGCTAAGGTTGCTCATCTTTCGATCTTTTGAGAATTCTCAAAACATGGAAATGAATCTTGGAAGAGATTAAGTACCGGGGATCTCGGGTATGCCGTTTGCTCGGGAATCCGGTCGTTTACCGCGTGGCCGTGTTGTTGGCGGAGCAAGGGCCATTGACTCCTTCGGAGCTTGCACAAATGACGGGCCGAGGGGCGAAAATGCTTAAAGGGAAGTTCGCTGTCGTTCAACCAGGTCGGGTACGGTTTAGTCGAATTCCTTGAGATGATGTCATGGAACCCTGGTACAGAGTCGCTACACCGAGGTCACGGCTCGGGGTACTTCCATAGATGGATGGATACAGTGCAAAGAAATTATCGTTACATTTCGGGTGATTCTCACCTGGAGATCGACTCGAAGCGTTGGATAGGCCGCGTTCCCGCCCAATATCGCGACCTGGCGCCACGTCTTGTGCGCCTGCCGGACGGGAGTGACGCATGGACCATCAATAACAAGCTGGCTCGACCTGCCG
Organism: Deltaproteobacteria bacterium; assembly: GCA_023250515.1. Taxonomy (GTDB): domain Bacteria; phylum Desulfobacterota; class Binatia; order UBA9968; family UBA9968; genus JAHFAO01. Next base: position 4,981 of record JAHFAO010000014.1, read on the forward strand.
CCGCAGCAGACCTCTACGGTGGCAAGGGTCGGGACCAATATGTCCCCTTCGGCGCTAAGTACGAAGGAACGCCGGGGACGGGCAGTCCTGACCAACGGGTCCGAGAGCAAGATCAAGACGGTATCGACGCCGAAGTATTGTTTCCTTCGCAGCAGGGAGGGCCCAAGCTGTGGCGCCGCATCCAGGAGGATGTTGCTTACAAGGCAGTTGTTCGTGCGTACAACGGTTGGTTGGCGGAGGAGTACTGCGCGGTAAACCCAGACCGTCTCATCGGCGTGGGGATCTTGCCGTTGACGCACGATGTGGCAGATACCATTGAAGAGATGGAGTACTGCGCCAAGATGGGTCTCAAGACCGTTCTTCTCCAGGGATTTCCCAGCGGAAAAAGTTACCCTTCGGAAGAAGATGATCGATTCTGGGCGGCAGCGCTCGACTTGAATATGCCGGTAAGCGTTCACGTTGATCTCGATCGCTCGGGCGAACGCGCCAGTCCTCTTTTCAAGTTCCCGCAGGAACCCGAAGGGATGATGGAAAAGATCGGTCCTGGGCTGGTCGATCAGGTGGCGCGCTTTGGCCCCGTGCGAGGAAGCGGTTCGGTCGCCGCCGCTCAGTGGGTTTTATCTGGACTCTTTGATCGGTTTCCAAACCTGCGGATTTTCTTCGCCGAAAACCAGATTGGCTGGATTCCCTTCTTCCTGCAGGCGGCGGACGTGCGTTATGACCGCCATTACCGGTGGGCTCAGCGGCTTCTGGGCTTCAACCCTCTGAGTCGTTTGCCCAGTGAGTACATCCGCGAGCACTGCTTGTGGGGCTTTCAATTCGATCGGGTTGGAGTTGAGCTGCGCCACAAAATCAACGTGGATCGTCTCATCTGGGGTTCCGATTTTCCGCACCAGGAATCCGACTGGCCCGATTCCATGGGTGTCATTGAAAGAAACTTCGTCGGCGTGCCGGAGGAGGAAAAATACAAAATGGTGTGCGGCAACGCCGTTGAGTTCTTCCACCTAGCGCAAGCCTGAACGGAGACGGATCGTCAAAGGACCGAAAGGACCTTTATGGTCGGACAAAGGTGCGCCCGCAGAATCATCTTTGTTGCTTTGTTTCTCTTCGGCTTCCAGGCCATACTCGCAAGTGGCGCCGGCTCCGGAGAGACGCCGGAATCCTGGCAGGCGGAATGGGAGAAAACGCTTAAGGCCGCAGAGCAAGAAGGGCAGGTCGCCTACTCCGGCTGCGGAAGCTACGCCTTTGTGAACGAATTTAAGAAAAAATTTCCGAAGATAAAGACCGCCATCGTTTCGGTGTCCTGCAGTGATGTCGTAGCGCGAATCATGACAGAAAGGCGGGCGGGGAAGTACCTTACTGACAGCCAGTGGTATGCCATGAAACCGGTTCTAAAGCTTGTCGAAGATGCCCTGGGCACGGCGGAAAAGAAATAAAAGCTCTTTTCTCTAATGTAGCATCTCGGTCTTGAATAGTCCCGCTTAACAATTTTTCCGAGGAGGTGCGCATCCATGGCAAAGCTGAAGGTTCGAAAGGGAATGCCCAGCGTGCAACTGATAAAGAAGGAGTTTGCGAAGCGGTTCCGAAGGCGCTTCTACGATCCTGCCTTCGAAGCGGTGGATGAGGAGATCGAAAGGATCATCGAAAAGGCCTGGGAAGGATATGACAAGTATCGAAAAAGTCCCCGCACGAGGCGGGCGGGGCCGGACTTCACCGACCCCGAATTTCAACTCCCCGTCGAATGGCTTGAGACCCGAAAGGCCATCCGGGGAGCCCAGAAGCGGCAAAAGGACCGCAAGGCTCCCTCGCGCGTTCTGCTCATCAACGGCTCGTCGCGGAGCGACCAGAGCTGCCCGGGAGAGATGTCGAAGACCTTCCGTCTCGTCACTATGGCTCAAGGGGCTATCAGCCGTACGCGACTAGCCACGATGACCTGGACCGTGAGAAGGACCTGCACGACGAGGTGCGCAATGCGGCGCGAAGCCTTGTGAACGCGGTTCGCTTGCTGCGCCGCGGGGATCTCAAGTTGCCCGATGCGTCGCTGAGAGATCCACGGCAGAAGTAGCGATCAGACCTTCGGGGACGCAGACTAAAAAATCCTTCGACATTTGGGCTTAGGGTAAGAGGGTTACCGGCCTTCCGAACATGGTGTCATAGCTAAGCCGCACCCGCTCTTTTTTCCCCTGGGGAAGATCATAAATGTCGCACTCTGAGTAGGGGCGGGAGTAGAGGTGAAGGCTCACGGCCTTCTCGCCGAAAGAGAGAAGGTTCTCTACCTCATGGATATCGGCCGGACCATCGAGATGGCCCTGCTTGCCGTTAAGAGGTTCTGCAAGCCGCTCCAGGACGAGCGGCTTCTCTGAGACTTCCCGGTAGTTGGTAAAGCGTAGAGTACCCCTCTCCACTCTGCTCCAGCAGAGCTCGCCCTCGTGCCCATGGATAGGAGCCTTCTGTCCTACTTCCCAGCAGATTGCTAAAAGCTCAAAAGCGTCGCTCTTGTAAATCAGGTTACGGGCGTAGCGGTCGGGACGGAAGCTTAGATAAGTCTCAAGAGATTCCGGCTCGATCAAGGTTTCAAGGAGATAGCCATGGACCTCAGATGTTTTGAACCCTTGATCCACCAGGGATTGCAGTTCGCGAAGAAGCTCTTCTATGGTCACGTACCTTGTAGTGATTGCCATAACGCACCAAGCGCATCCTTAGTTACATCGAATCATGCTACTAAACTTCGGTTTGCTTCTATATCCCCTCTCTCTAACCCTCTCCCCGACGGGGAGAGGGAAGGGTGAGGGTCGATCTTGAAACTGATTTCATTGGAAGGACTGCTCTCGCCGAATTCATTGGCAGCCGTCACCACACAGAAATATCGTCCAGGCTTTGTTACTACCTGCTTTATGAGTACCTCGAGGTTTGGAAAAGGAACACGCACAGCAGGAAATTCATATCTTCCGCTCACGGTCCCGCACCTGATTAGAAATTCTGAGGCTTGATCGCTTTTCCCTTGTGCTTGCCACTGCCACACGAGCTTCGCCTTATCCAGATCTTTCACGACGGTATCAGGTCGTCTGCAGGCGACGGCATAGAGGCTTATCAAGGCTAGAACGACCAAGCCGTTTTTTTTCTTTAGCATCTCGATATTCTATTCAAGTGCCTCCCCGGCCCCGGCAGCCTTCTCTCCTTAGATAACGGTCTGGACCTTCTGTAGCCACCTATCTTGCGATCAGAACGCTCAGAACTTTACAAAGATATCCCGGGCCTCATCGCCCGTGAGCTGTTTGATAGTTGTGATTCTGTCGCTGAATTCCTTCAGCGTTCCCAAAGAGCTGGGACCGACATCGATGAGGATCGAGAAAAGCGAAAAGCCGAGCCTCTCCTTTTCGTCGCGGAACTTTTCGGCCCACTGAGGCGTCACCTGGCACTCGCCGTCGGTGATAAAAACGATGTCTCCTTTTTTGTAGCGTGATTTTTTGAGGCAGTCGAGGGCTGCGTCCAAGGGTTTTTGAAAGTCAGTGCCCCCCCCGGGAAAATATTCCGCAAGATCCATGACCTTTTCCATTTCCACCCCATAGCGTTCCCTCGGATTCATGTCGAGGATCTGAAGAGGCGTATCCTCTGAGGAAAAGCAGATGGAGCGGAAGAGTCTCCGCTGACGCCGAGCGATCTCCAGCAAGGTCAGAGTTACGGCCTTGGACCAGATCTCCTTTTCCCCGGCCATTGAAGAGCTGCCGTCCAAACAGACGACCATCGGTCCTTTACCTTTCTCTTCGATTCCCCTGAGCGAATATTGGAGGAGTTCCTGATCCAGGAAGCGGCGGTAGAAATCTTTCCGCAGGATCGGATGATAAAGGGTCAGGAGTTCGTGGGGAAGAAGGCGTTGAACCAAATCGCCTCTCTCTACTTCCAGGACCTCCTCGCTGGAGCGCTCGAAGATCTTCTTCCGCAGCGCCAGGGCATGAAACTTCATCCGGCCTACCATCCGTGCGAGCTTTTTGAGCTTCTCATTCCCCGCAAGTCTCTTGCCTAGTTCCAGCTTTTGTCCGGGAGGAGAGCGATAGCCGGTCCCTAGGGTCAACCCCCAGTGCTCTGCCTCCTCGGCGGCGTCCTCAAGCTGCTGGGCTACCTTGATCGCCTCTGCTTGAAAGCGGGTCGTCGCTTGCGATTCGAGTTGCTGAAGCTCTTCTTTTAGCCTTTCCGCCTTCCGACGCAGGAGGGCCTCGGCACCGTCAAATTCGCCCTCCAGCCTGTCCTTTGCCTTTGCCAAGTTCTTCTTCCCTTCATCGGATAGATCCTCTTCAGAGAGCTTCTCCGCATCGATCAGCTCTTCCTTCTTTTCCTCTACGATCTCCTCTTGTTTCTTCAAGTCCCATAGATCGAGCATATCGCGCCGGTTTATGACCTTTTCCGATTTGAGCAGGGAGAGGATTCCCTCGCCCAGAAGAAGGGTGCAGAGCCCGGCCTTGGCCTCGTCTAGCAGCGTTAGCTCTCGGAGGATGCGATAAAGATTGCCCTGTTGCAGAGCGTTTAAAAAGATGCGGTTAAGGAGTGCACTGGGCAGGACTTCCATTTCCTTCAGGAAGATAATGTTGTACTTGAAGAGCAAGCAGAAAAGGTCCTGAAGAAGCGAGGGAAAATGAGGAAGGAGAGTGCTACCCTCTTCCTCTATTTTACGTAGGGAGGGAGACTCGGAGCGCAGATTGCCATAGGCTCTGCGGTCATAGGCATCGCTTTCGATCCAGCAGGAGTTTTGCGGGAGAGGTTGGAGGATCCTTTTTTGGGGGACGCTTTTTTTTCGCTTTGCGGGCACTAGAATCTTTCCAGCATCTGCTTTTGGATTTCTTCGATCTCTTCCTTGATGGCCCCCACCTGCTCCAAGGGCCGGCCAAGCTTTTTCGCCTTCTCCACGATCTGCTCGACCTTGGTGAGGATGTTGCGGAGCTTGGTGTGGAATTCGATCAATGCCCGGGCGCGCTCGTCACTGGTCTTCCAGGGGCGCAGGGCAGAATCCCGGATCTCCCGCGACTCATAAAGTAGCTCTTTGATCTCTTCTTCGTAGCCCAGAAGGAGTTCGCGGATCGTAGCGCTGACCTCGGTTTGCTCTCCTGGATCGCGCCAAAGAACGTGTTCGAGGAAGAAAAGATCCTTTTCCATCACCTCGCTCTCTCCCGTGAGAAAGGCATGGGCTTGAAGCAGAGGAAGTGATTGTCGGTAGCGTCGGTCCGAGGCGACGATGTTTTTCTTCCCAAGCTCGCGCCGGATGTCAGCAATAGTGCGGTAGATAAAACCGGGGATCTTGGTGTTTCGGACCTGCGTTTGCAACTCGTTGAGTTCCTGGAGGTTGATGGTGGTCCGCTCCGTCTGTGGAGCGGCCTCCAGCATCCTGAGGAAACGAAAATCCTCCTCGATGTATTTCACCACAAAGCGAAGGAGGAAACGGTCGTAAAGGGCCATAAGCTCGTCGTCCTCGGGCAGCTCGTTGCTGGCACCGAAGAGGGTAAGCAGGGGGACAGGGACGATCTCCTTGCCATTGTGAAAGATGCGTTCGTTGATGAGCGCGAGGATGGCATTCAAAATCGAGGAATTGGCCTTGAAGATTTCGTCCAGGAAGGCGATGTGGGCCTCGGGAAGTTTGTGGGAGGTGACCCTGCGGTAGTCGTCTTGCTCTAGTGCTTTAAGGCTTACCGCCCCAAAGACCTCCTCTGGCGTGCTAAAGCGGGTCAGGAGCCACTGGAAGTAATTTGCACCCTGGATGCGGCGGCAGATCTCATCGGCGAGCATCGATTTTGCCGTTCCCGGTGGACCGATGATCAGCACGTGCTGGGAGGAGAGAAGGGCAGAGAGGGCGCCATCGATCGAATCACTGCGTTCCAGAAAGGTCTGTTTTAGTTCCTCGCGGATTTTTTTGAGTTTCTCTCGTGCTGTCATAATAAAGCCACTATGCCCTACGGTAGCAAATGGGTTGGTGAGAAACAATCTCTTCTTTAGCCTTACCTATAGAATCCGGCGCTGTTAGCTCCGGTCCAAACTCCCTTTCTTCTTTCCTCTATAATTCACACACAGATCGATACATCACCTGGAGCCGATTTGAGGTTGACAGAATATCCCGCTATCGGATACTTTCCACGCTAAAGATAGCGATCCGGCGCCGGTGCGGCCTCTGCGGTAGCGGCCTTGGGCCGGTGAAGGCGGTCCGGCTGTCGCCACAGGAGCTTAATTGTTCAGTTCCGGAAACGCGCGCTCAAAAACAAGTTCCTAGCCAAGGGGCTGTGCCCCTTGAAATCCCCTGAAGTCAGAAGCTAGGAATTATGACTTTCACAAGTATGGTTCTGACGAAAAAAACGCGAACAAAATTTGCGTTTTCGAAAAGAAAGGTTCTATCATTTCCACGCAGGGCACGTGTAACGAATTCGGTGGCACCGTCACCTGCGATCTTGGCTCCTTGGCCAATGGTGCCAGCGCTATGGTGACGATTGAGGTGACACCGATGGCCGAAGGCGAGATTAGCAACACGGCGACGGTTGCAGGCAATGAGAGGGATCCCAATCCAGCCGATAACATGGCGACGTCCCTGAAGTCGGTCGGCCTGAACGGTTTGGCATGGGACAACCACGGTACGATGACAGTGAATGCCGGCACTCAAGATGCCGCGCTGATACAAATAAGCAATCTATGAAAGGAGCAGTGTTAGGGAACAAAATTACCTTGCTCTGGGTCAGCATCATCTGGCTTTTGGCTGTTGCCCCCCTCGCAGTTGCCCAGACGCTCAGAGATCCTGGACTACAGGTGAGTGAGGTCGTGGCCGGGTTGAGCTTACCGACGACCATGGCCTTCATTGGCCCAGACGACATCATCGTCCTGCAGAAGGACGATGGGAAGGTCCGGCGTGTCCTTGGCGGAGGGTTGCAGCCTGAGCCGGTTTTGGACGTGGCCGTCGATAATGCATCGGAGCGCGGATTGTTGGGGATCGCCATTCATCCGGAGTTTCCCGCGACGCCGTTTGTCTATCTCTTCTATACCGAGAGCAGCACGGGGGATGACACCTCGGGCTTCCCTGATCCTCTGGGGAACCGAGTCTATCGCTTTACTTGGGATGGCAGCGCCCTTATCGACCAGACTCTCGTTTTGGATTTACCGGTGACCCCTGGGCCGAATCATGACGGCGGCATCATCGCCTTCGGCCCTGACGGCAAACTCTATGTGGTGATTGGGGACCTAAATCGCGAGGGCCAACTCCAGAACTTCCCTGACGGTCCACCGCCCGATGATACGGGGGTGATCTTACGGCTCAACGACGATGGCACCGCTCCAGACGACAATCCCTTCTTTGCCGAGGGTGGGAACCTAGAAAAGTATTATGCCTATGGCATTCGGAATTCTTTCGGCATGGCCTTTGATCCTGTGACGGGAAAGCTATGGGCGAGCGAGAATGGCCCCGACACCTTTGATGAGATCAATTTAGTTGAGCCTGGATTTAACAGCGGCTGGAAACAGATCATGGGACCCGATGAGCGTGACCCACAGGGGATCGAAGACTTGTTTCATGTCCCTGGTTCGCAGTATAGCGACCCCGAGTTTTCCTGGTTCACTACAGTTGCGCCTACGGGAATGGTATTTCTTGACTCGACGCAGTTGGGCGACCAGTACGAGAACGACCTCTTTGTCGGAGACTTTAATCAAGGCATCCTGTATCGCTTCAAGCTTAATGCAACGCGTGATGGTTTTCTCTTTGACAACCCGGACCTCGCCGACCTCGTTGCTGACAGTGAAGCCGAGTTTGAGGAGCTCATCTTCGGCACAGGGTTTGGCGGGATCACCGATCTGAAGGTGGGGCCGGATGGTCTGCTCTACCTCCTCTCCATCATAGAAGGCAAGATCTTTGTCATCTCACCTGTGCCCGTACAGTTGCCGGAGACCTAGCTCTCACCAAGAGCTGCACTGGCGGCAGGGGCTTCTCCCTGACAAAGTTTGCGCTGATGGCTCACATCATTTCCACTATAGATAGCCAGGTGTCATTGATGGCATCGATCCAGTTGTTAGGTTCACGGAAGGCAGATTTTTGCTCGATATGGATAAACCTGCCGCTATAGCTCGAAGCGGGTATGGTACAGACATCGTGTGCGGCCACATTGTTAAGCAGGCGACCCTGAACGTTGGTGCTGCCATGGAAGTTGCAGGACGGTTCATCACCTGGCACCGTTACCACCCAGTCTGGGTTGTGCGTCAAAAGATTCGATTTCAGCTCCAGCAGCTTATCGCCTTCTATGGGTGGTGTGTCTAGGCCATAGGTCATATAGACATCCACGCCTGGACAACTTGATGCCCCCATACCATGGAATTGAATGGCAACGAAGTCCCCTCCAAAGAAGTCGTAAAAGTTTATCAGCTCCTGCACTGTTGGCTGAAACATGTTCGCGACGTTGTGCGCGACATCTGCCTCCACCTCCGAAGGTTGGCAGGTACTAGGTGTGCTGTTGGCATCGCGATGAGTACCAGCCATCAAAAAGCTTCGGGAGTTGGTTCCCTTAAAAACGCCTATCCCCTGATCTTCGGTCCTACTATCAGCGAATGGGTGAGCAATGTGGATACTAAGCTCCCGGCTCGGATTGGGATTGACGACAAATGTACCCCAGCCTCGATCCACCACCCCGTTGCCGTCTTCGTCCAAGATCTCCATCAGGACGCAGTAACCTTGGCCGTTGCCTTCATCGATGAATGTTCTGACCTCATAGATATCGCTAAGGCTGGGAGGTAAGCTAATGCCGTCGCAATCGCCCGCAAGCATCTGCGCTACTACACTGTGCCAGTCACTCTGTTCAGTGTCATTGGGCACTACGAATCCCTCGGAGTCACGCTGCGGCATTTGCCCTACTATGCAGTCGATGAGTTCCTCCAACGTTATTGCCGTTTGGCAAGTTAGGGACTCCGCTGCATTGGCTAAGGCAATATTGCAGAGCAGCCGCCCACCGGCAACCGTTAGGCCGAAGGCTAGCAACAAAACAACGATGAGCTTCAGCGATGCAGGTTTGAAATCCAGATGAATGATGTCTTGCGGTTTCATAGTTGCCTCCTCGAGGTGATGTCAAGCCTAACTTATTCCTGTTCCAACTGAGGTCGGCGTCTCATTTCAGCGCCTTCAGAGAGCATGAGGTCGCGATCTTCTACACTAAAGCTGGTAGGTGTGTCAATGAAAGATTTGCTCAAGCGGCCGCGCTCAAAAGCAAGTTCCTAGCCAAGGGGCTGTGCCCCTTGAAATCCCCTGAAGTCAGAAGCTAGGAATTATGACTTTCGCAAGTATGGTTCTGACGAAAAAAACGCGAACAAAATTTGCGTTTTTGAAAAGAAAGGTTCTATCGTTCGGTTGACCAAATGCTTCTGATCGGATAGTCTTTTTGCGTTTCCGTGTCTTTCTTACGCACCTGATTTTCGCATTACCGGAGGATTGTCCCTTTTGGTCGATCAGGAATGGGATGTCATTCTAGTTGGCGCGGGGCAGAACAACTTCGCCCTCGGTACCTACCTCGGCCTCGCTGGATTGAAGACAGTCATCTGCGAGAGTCGGCTCGAGAATGGCGGCCGGCTCTTTAGTGAAGAAATTACCTTGCCCGGCTACTGGCACAACACGCTGGCCTACTTCCAGGACAATCGGGAAATTTCACCGGTTTGGAAGGAGCTGAAATGGGAGGATGGGCACCATGCCGAGTTCGTCTCTCCGCCGGTCGTTAGCTCCCTGCTGCTGTCTGATGGCAGATCGGTTTCTCACCACCAGTCTCTGGATGCCACGGTCGCGTCTGTCTCGAAGTTTTCTGCTAAGGATGCCGAGAGCTGGTGGCAGACTCACGATAAGTACCACAACCTCATCCGCAACTACCTGATCCCATCCTACTACCAGCCGCCTGGAAAGAACGGTTCACTCTCCAAGATACTTCAAAGGGATCCAGCGGCGGCCGATTTCAAGCGCCGCTCTGCCAGGACCCCTAAGCAGGTGGTCGACGAGCTCTTTGAGCATGACGTTGTCAAGACCTTAGTCCTATCTCAAATGGCGATCCCGCGCGGCGTTGGCATCGATTACCAGGGCGGCGGCGTTGAGGTCCTTAAGATGATCGCTGGGGACGAGAAGCCGGAACTCGCCCGTGGCGGATCGCACTCGATCGCGCAAGTACTGCAGCGGGCCTATGTATGGAGGGGTGGGCAGATCCGTGCGGTGCATCACGTTGAGAAAATCCTGGTCGAAAACGGCCGCGCGGTCGGCGTCAGGCTGCGCGATGGCCGCGAATGGAAAGCTAAGCTCGCAGTGGTCTCCAGTGTCGATCCCTACTCAACGTTCATCGAGATGATTGGCGAGGATAAACTCGCTAAGGAGTTTGTTGAGAAGGTAAGCGCGATTCAACTCGATGAGTTTTCCTACTTTCAGGTCCATCTCGCGCTAAGGGTCCCGGTGCGCTATGCCTTTCACGAAGCCAAAGATCCAACCGTCCGCCAGGCGTTGAATGTCAATATCGGGCCGGAGAAACCTGCTGACCTTGAAGAGATGTGGAAGGAGATTCGCGCTGGCGAGTTTCCGAGTCATCCCTGTTTCCACATCTCTTGCCCGACCCAGTTCGATCCGCTTCAGGCCCCGATGGGGAAACATACCGCTACGCTTTTTATGCCGGTACCTTTTCAACTGAAAGAGAAAAAGGCGGAGGAATGGGTAAAGCTGAAGAACGGTTTTATGGAGCGGGTTCTTTATGAATGGCGCAAGTACGCGACCAATCTGACGGATGAAAACATTCAGATGAAGGTCGCCCTGGACCCGTTCTATATCTCTGGGAGGTGGCAGAACATGCGGCTCGGATCAGTCTGGGTGGCGCGCAAGGTCCCTGCCCAGATGGGAGAGAAAAGGCCGATCCCGGAACTCGCGCACTACCGGACACCGATTGAGAGGCTCTACCAAGTGGGTGTTGCTACCCACCCGGCAGATGCAGTGATAGGGGGATCGGGACGGAACGCCTGGCAGATTATCAAAGAAGACTTGAAACTCGAAATCAACCGATCGGTGACGGCCCGGTAAAAGATTGAACCATGGGCAAAGTCCTCGAGTACGATGGCGTAGTGATTGGCGCCGGCCACAACGGGATGATCTGCGCCGCTTATTTGGGTAAGTCTCGCCAGAAGATCATGGTGCTGGAGAAGAACATGGAGGTCGGAGGCGGTTTGGATTCCCATGAAGACCGGAACTACCCCGGCTTCTGGCACAACATCCATTCGGTTTTTCACCGCGGCCTCATGATGCTCCCGTGGTACAAGGATTTGGAATTGGAAAAATTTGGCATTCACTACTACAGGCCGGATCCCGGCGTTGTCCATCACTTCTTGGACAAGAGCTGCCTCGGCTGGTTTGCGGATGTGGAGCGGACAGCGGAGACGATCCGACAGTTCTCGAAGAAAGACGCCGCTACCTTCAAAGAGATTTGGACCCGCTGGCAGCCGGTAGTCAAGAACATCGTTTTCCCCGAGACCTACGCGGTGCCAGTACCCATTGAAGAGAAGCGGCCGCTGCTAGAGAAGATACCGGAGGGGCGTGAATACCTTAGGTACTTCGATACAACTCCAGAGCAGTTCGTCCTCGAACACTTCGAACATCCGCGGGTTCAGGCCTTCATTGGTTTCCTCGGTGTCATGCGGGGCTACGAACTCGACGCTCCTAAGACAGGCTATTTGATCCCGGCCATGATCGCCTGGGGCGTGAACCCACAACTCTGCCGCGGCACCTCGCATGCGCTGGGCGATAACCTCGCCCATATGCTGTCGCACAACGGCATCGACTATATCGAGGCGAATGGCGTCGAGCGCATCCTGGTTCAAAATGGCCGGGCCACCGGTGTCATCCTGGAGGATGGGACCATCGTCAAGGCGCGAAGGTTCATTGCCTCGAACGTGAATCCGGTTGAGACATTCATCAAGCTCGTTGGACGGGAGAATCTCGATCCGAAGTTTGCCGAGAGGGCAGCGAATTTCCGCTTCTCCAAGACAACGCCGATCTTTGCCACGAATCTTGCCTTAAACGAGCGTCCCAAATACATCACCGAGGAGAAACATCCAGAGGTGATCGGCTCATTCATGCACATCGTCGGTCTGGAGACTTTTGAGGATTTGCAGAATCTCTTCGAAGACTGCCGGACCGGCCAGCTTCCTCGAAAGCCCTTTATGAACGGGGCTACCCCCTCGTACCATGACCCGACACAGGCGCCTCCAGGCAAGGCGACGGCTTTCATGTGGCAGCTGGCCCCATACAACCTCTGGGCGAACTCGCTGAACTGGGACAAGGTACGGGACGAGTGGTTTGAGAAGCAGCTTGCCGTCTGGCGCAGCTACGCACCGAATCTGACTGAGGACAATATCCTCTCTAGGGATTCGGGCACGCCCCTGGACATCGAGCGTCATGACCGCAACATGTATTGCGGCGATTGGATGGTGGGGGAGTACAGTGGGGATCAGGCGTTGGAAAACCGACCGTTCCCGGGCTGGTCGCGGTACCGGATGCCCATTAAAGGTCTCTATCTTTGTGGTTCCTCCTGCCATCCCGGAGGCAACATCACCGGCGCGCCAGGTTACAATGCAGCCAGGATCATCGCCGAAGACTTAGGGATCGATCTATGGTGGAGGCCTCTCGACTTCAAGGAACATCTGGAAAAACTCAGGTGAGAAGAATGGGGTATATCTTTCACGATAGCTTATGAGACTTGAAGGCAAAGTGGCGATCGTTACCGGCGGGGCGCGCCATATTGGCGCCGTTTATGCCAAGCGGCTCGCTGCGGAGGGGGCGCGCGTTGTCATTGCCGACATTCTCGACGGAGATGGAGTGGCGCGAGAGATTGGTGCAGGACGCGGTGCAGCCATTGCCTTAAGAGTCGATGTGTCCAAGGAAGAGGATACGCTCCGGATGGCGGATGAGACGCTGAAAAGGTTCGGGCGCATCGATATCCTGGTCAATAACGCTGCAATCTTCCTAAGTATCCGGCGTCGATCCTTCGACCAGATCTCGGCGGAAGAATGGGATCAAGTAAGTTCAGTTAACATTAAGGGACCTTTCCTCTGTGCCAAGGCGGTCTTTCCGCAGATGAAAAAACAGAGAAGCGGCAAGATCATCAACATCTCGTCCACAACCGCATTGGCCGGCACGCCGCTCTTCCTCCACTATGTGGCTTCTAAGGCGGCGCTTATCGGAATGACCCGAGCACTAGCCAGGGAGATGGGCGAGTACGGAATCTGTGTGAACGCCATTGCCCCTGGTTTGGTGCAGCACGAGGGACAGACTGCGCCCAAAGAGTTCACTGAATTTCAGCTCAAGGCGAGGGCCATCAAAAGGCTTGAGACCCCAGAAGACTTGGCTGGGACCCTGATCTATCTCGCCTCATCGGACAGTGACTTCGTAACAGGTCAGACTATCGTCGTGGACGGCGGCAGCATTCTTCACTGAGACCCGACATGCCCAAAAGCCTGAGAACTTTTCTCGAGGATGTCCGCAGGGAGGCGCCGGAGGAACTGGTTCATGTCACTAAAGGTGTCAATCCTTCCAACTACGATGTCACTGCGATTATCAAGCATCTCGGGGCACAAAAGAAATTCCCCATCTTGATCTTCGACCGACCGCTCAATCTCCATGGTCAGGTCAGCGATATCAAGTTGGTCATGAACTGTGAGATCTCTCAAAGAAAGATCCAGATCGCTTTGGGAGCCCCTCGGGATATGGATCGCGCGGAATTGGCCCGCGAATGTCGGAGGAGAGAAGCAAAGAGACCTAAGCCGATTGTCGTGGACAAGAGCGAAGCCCCAGTCAAAGAGGTGATTCACAAGGGATCGGAGGCGGATCTCTTAAAGCTCCCGATCATGCGTCACCACTACATGGACGGTGGTCCCTATATCGATATGTCCAGTGTCAGTAGAGATCGTGATACCGGTGTTTATAATGTTTCCTACCACCGGATGGAGGTTAAAGACCGAAACCATACGGGCTTCGTTCTCACCTTGCAACACATGTGGAGAATTTTTAGAGGCTACGAGGAGCACGGTGAGGAATGCCCGGTGGCTACCGTTACCGGTCATCATCCCGCATATCAAATGGGCGCCTGCTACAGTGGACCCTTTCAGGTGGATGAGTACGAGGTGATCGGTGGCTATCTCCAGGAGCCTCTGCGTCTTACCCCCTCTGAGACTTATGGGGAGAGGCTTCTCGTTCCCGCCGACGCGGAAATCGTGATTGAGGGTGGTTTGATACCTGGAAGGCGAGTAGTCGAGGGGCCATTCGGAGAAGTGAACGGCTACCTGGGACCCCAAGAGTTTGAGCGATCTGCCCTGTATGAGGTCAGAGCGATTACCCACCGGAGGGATGCGATGCACCAGTCCATCATCACCCCCGAGGGAGATAAGCCGTGGTTGGACCTGGCGCGTGAAGGCGCCTACCTGCGCCGCTGTCAGGAGGCGGTTCACGGGGTCCAAGCTGTGTGCACCAGCGGTCGGCATGCTCTTTTGAATGTATTTATCTCGATGAAAAAGATGTCCGAGGGAGATCCGGGTCGGGCAGCCGCGGCGGCGCTCACGTATGATTGGTGCAAGAATGTTTTCATTTTTGATGAGGACATCGACGTCTATAACCCGACCGAGATCCTTTGGGCCCTGGCAACAAGGGTCCAGCCCCACTGCCAAGTCTCGATCATTGAGGAGATCATGCGCGGAAGTCTTGTGGACCCTTCGATGATTTCTCCTCGTAAGACCTCAGCGATGATCATCGATGCGACCCGTCCGCTGGACCGTCCCTTCTCACCGGTTTCCAAGTGTCCGGACGAAGCCCTGGCCAGGGTTCGGCTGGAAGACTTTGTTCCAAAGGAACTACTCGACGCGATACCCGTGGATCGGACGACCTATTGGTGCTAGTTGTTTAAATTTTGGATTTTGGATTGCCGATTTTGGATTCAATCGTTCGACTGAGCTCACGACGAAGTCAAAAATCTAAAATCGAAAATGGGAACATGAATCCAGAGATTATCGATAGACAGAGAAAGGCAATGGCAGAGGAGGGCCTGGACGCCCTGATTTCGATTTCCCCTGAAAACGTGACTTATACTGCGGGCTTTGTAGTTCCCTCCCAACCTCTCATGCGCTGGAGACACGCCATATGCATCGTCACGTGCGATGGTCGGGTCTCGATGATCGTGATCGACATGGAAGAAACTACAGTGAAAGCGCATGGAGGCATCGATGAGGTCAGAGTTTACCGCGAGTTCACAGAAGATCCTATGGATAGACTGTGTGAGGCTTTGGTGAACCTCAAACTCGACCACGCCAAGCTTGGAATGGAGATGGAATATCTCCCGGCTAGGGACCTTATGACCTTAAAGAGCAAGCTCCCCGTAGCTGATTTTGTAGCTGCCGACGGCCTCTTCAATAAGCTGCGTCAAGTTAAGACTCGTGAGGAACTGGATCTTTTGCGCTCCTTAAGCAGAATTACAGACAAGGCCATCGGAGACACGCTTCAGAGTGCCAGGGCAGGAATGACCGAGATGGAGCTGGCTGGAATGCTAACGAGAGGCATCTTCTCCGCCGGGGCAGAAAATTTCAAGCTCATGATCATCGCTTCCGGGGAGAGAAGTCAGTACCCGAATGTGGGCCCGACGCAGCGGGTCCTTAATAGCGGAGATCTTATTCGGATGGAGATCTTCGGTGTGAAGAACGGCTATCACGCGGGTGTCTGTCGGACCGCCGTTGTCGGGAGCCCCACTCCGGAACAGGAGAAGATTTGGGACAACTTAATCGAGTGCAAATATCTGGTTACGGGTCTGATCAGACCCGGAGCTAGCTGTAGGGAGATCTATGAGAAGTTTATAAAGAAATTCAGCCAACTGGGTTTTGAGCCAATCAGCTTTGTCGGCCACGGGATCGGTCTTTTTCTCCATGAAGAGCCTTATCTCGCACGCACCAGTAGTGAAGTCTTGGAGGAGGGGATGGTTCTTGGCATTGAGCCTTTGGTTTTCATTCCTGGAAGGATGGGACTGCAGAACAAAGATATGGTCTCGGTCAGCAAGGGCGGCTGTGAGCTCCTTTCAGACACCACCCACACAGACAAGCTCATTCGAGTCGCTTAAAGCACGATGAAGATCACCAAAATCGAAACGCTTCCGATCCGGCTGCCTACGCGGCGGGTCCACCAATGGGCGAGCCTGACTACATCCATCGGTGTCTATGTCATCATCAAATTGGTTACGGATGAGGGACTGGTTGGTCTGGGGGAGGCTCCGGTGTTGAAGGACTGGGGCGGCGACCATATGAAATACTACGGTGAGACGCCGAAGACGACAGTCCACGTTATTAACGATATACTGGCTCCAGCCCTGATTGGGCAGGATCCTTATCAGATTGCGGCCCTCCATTCTCTTATGGATAAAGCCATAAAGGGATATCCATATTGTAAGGCTGCCATCGACATGGCCCTTTATGATGTCGTTGGGAAAGCCTTGGAGGTCCCTGCCTATCAGCTCCTGGGCGGGTGCTACCGGCAACGGGTGACCGTGGCACACAGCATCGGGCTGATGGAAATCGACAAGGCTGTAGAAGAAGCGCTGCTGGTGAAGGAGGAGGGAATAAAAACTATCAAGCTGAAGGGAGGCCAAGAGCGCAAGCGAGACGTAGAGCTTGTAAAACAGATCAGGAAAGCAGTGGGGCCGGATATCCAGATCGCCGTGGATGCAAACCAGGGCTATCCCACACCCAAGGTCGCTGTAGAGACAATAAAGGAGATGGAGGAGTACGGCATCCACTATATGGAACAGCCGGTGGAGGGTATTGACTCGATGGCTGAGGTGGCCCGGGGGGTCGATACCTCGATTATGGCAGATGAGAGCGCGTGGACTCCTCAGGACATCTTAGAGATAATCCGGAAAAGGGCCTCGGACATCATCTCGATTTATACGACAAAACCAGGCGGCCTCTTTAAGGCAAAAAAGGTGGCGGCCATCGCGGAGGCGGGAGGTCTTCAGTGCAACGTCAATGGCTCAGTGGAAACGGGGGTGGGAAATGGTGCCAATCTTCATCTGGCTGCCTCTACTGCGGTGGCGTCGCTCGCGTGCGTGATACCAGTTTCGACCCCGAAAGGAAAAGGTAAAAAAGGGATTGCCGGAATATATTATCAGGACGACATAGTGACCGAGCCTTTCGATTATGTCGACGGTGATCTCCTTGTTTCCTCTCAACCGGGACTGGGAGTGGAGCTAGACGAGGAGAAGCTAAGGTACTACCGGGCAGATTGACAGAGACAGGGACAGAGATGGTGACGGGAGGTGGGGGCTCTGTCTCATCGCCAGTTCTTATGGCAATTCATAAGATCGCTGTCTTGGGTGCAGGTAATGGCGGCTGCGCGGCGGCAGCAGATCTGACCCTCAGAGGCTATGAGGTCCGCCTCTATTCTCGGTCCCAAAATACACTTCAGCCGATTTTAGAGCGGCGTGGCATTGAGATGGTCGAGGCAGGAAAAAACAGTTTTTGCCGGCCACATCTTCTGACCACGAGCATAGCGGAGGCGACAGCGGAGGCCGACCTCATCATGATTGCGGCACCTTCTGTCGCACATGAATATTTCGCTCACAGATTAGTTCCGGTTCTGCGCGATGGGCAGATCATTTTTCTCAACCCTGGCCACACCGGAGGTTCATTGCATCTGGCGGCTGCGTTGAGGAAGAGCGGTCTTAAGGTAAAGGTGCGCATTTGTGAAACCGTGACGCTCACGTACATCTGCCGCTTAAACGGGTTAGCCCGAGTTGAGGTTTATCGTCGAACGACGCATCTCCGCTGTGCTGCCTTTCCGGGCAAATTCACGACCGAGCTGGTCGGTGAGATCCGTAAGATTTATCCTAACCTCCTTCAGGCAGAGAATGTGCTGGAGACAGGCCTTTCCAATATCAACGCGATCATGCACCCGGCAGGAATGATTGGCAATGCCGGGTGGATTGAAAAGACCGCCGGCGAATTCTATTTTTACCGTGACGCCATCACGCCTAGTGTCGCCCGTCTTATCAGCGCGGTAGACCGGGAAAGACTCAACATCGTCAGGCAGTTAGAATTGAATCCTACAACTTTTGTTGAGATCTTCTACCAGGCTGGACTTACATCGGATTCCGCTCGCGCAAGTGGATCGGTTTACCAGGCGATCAAGGAGAGTGTCCCGAACCAAACCATCAAGTCGCCTGCGAGTCTGAAGCACCGTTATCTTAACGAGGATGTCGGCTACGGTCTCGTGCCCATGGCAGAGATAGGTAGGTTAGTGGGGGTCCAGACACCTGTGATTGATGCCCTCATCACCGTTGCCTCTGAAATCAACCAGATCCCTTACAGGAGCGAGGGGCTTACGCTAGAGAAAATGGGTCTGGCGGGAGTTAAGCTCAAAGAACTGAAAGGGCTCCTCTACGAGGGCGAACTATAAAGAATTGGAGTAATGGAATACTGGAGTATTGGAGTGTGGAATGATGAGATAATGGCCTTTGCTCCATCACTCCAACACTCCATTCCTTCAGCTTGGAGGTTGGTATGCGCTTGGGGTTATGTTTCGATGGTTTCTATTCGATCAACGAGATGATCGCATTAGCCCGGTTTGCAGATGAAGTGGGCATGGAGTCGATCTGGATGTCTGATCATCTATGCTTTCGGGATTCTCTCTCTTCTGCCATGGCCTTTCTTACGACAACAAAGAAAATAACTGTTGTACCCGCGCCTCTGAGCCCTTACTCCAGGCATCCCATCATCTCCGCAATGGCAATTGCTACCATGGAGGAGCTGGCTCCAGGGAGGGTATGGGCAACGGCGGGCACAGGGAACGCCACGGCTCTGGAGGAGGTTGGAATCAAAGTAACGCGACCACTTAAGACCATGCGCGAATATATGGAAGTCCTGCGGAGCTTTCTCACTGGGGAGACCGTTAGCTTTCACGGCGAGATCTTCAACATCAACGCGGCCAAGATGGGCTTTAAGCCATCCTCTCCCATCCGCATCTACATGACCGCAGTGAAACCCAAGATGCTGCGTCTCGCCGGCGAGATCGGTGATGGCGTGCTCCTCTCAGCCGGTTGCGCGCCGAAATACATCGCGCAATGCGTGGAGGAGATCAGAAGGGGAGCAGGGCGGGGTGGAAAATCGCTCCGGGAGAGGGATATCGCAGGCTTCATCACCGCCTCCGTGTCAGAAAACGCCAGAGAAGCTATCGAGGCCAGTAAGACTTTTTTGGCCTATATCTTCCGCAACAAGCACCACGCAGAGAATATCCGGCTGGGGGGTGGAAAGGTAGATCAGGAGAGTCTGGCTGCAGCGATTGGAACGAGAGATTGGGAAGGGGCGAAAAAATTGATCAGTGATGAGGTTGTTTTCGCCCATTCCATAACAGGGTCGTCGTCGGAGTGTCGCAGGCGTCTTGAGGAATTTATCAGGGGAGGGCTTAATCTTCCTATCCTTCTGCCAATGGGAACGCAGGAGGCGAGAAAAAAAGTCGTGGAGATGACGCGGGAGATGACATAGAAACTGTTCCTATGGGTTCAGGATCAACTTAATGGAGGCTACGATTATGAAAACTTTTGGAAATCGGTCTCTCTTTAGCTTTGGTTTGCTTTCTTCCCTGTTTTTTTTCCTATGTGCCCACGCTCAGGCTCAATCGCCCGATGTTGAAGCAGCGAAGAAAGACGGCAAGGTAGTCATCTATGGAACTGTGGTGCCGCAAATCATGAACCTGCTCCAAAGAGGTTTTGAGAAAAAATATGGCATCAAGGTTGATTACTGGCGCGCCTCCGCAACTAAGGTTATGGACCGTGCCTTGACCGAGTGGAGGGCTGGTCGGCCAGGATTTGATGTCGTGATCGCGATCCGTGGGGCACAGCTTCTCATGAAGAAGGAGGGCCTCTTTACCAGATATGTGCCCCCCTCATCGGAGAATTTTCCAGCAAAGTTTAAGGATAAAGACGGAATTCTCACAGCCTGGCGTGTTACGCCGGTGGGCATCCTCTACAACACAGAACTGGTCAAACCGGGAGAAGCGCCCAAGACTCTGGATGATCTGCTGGATCCAAAATGGAAGAAGAAAATTGTCATGCCTGATCCGACTCAGCACACCAGCACCGCCCAGTTTTTGTGGAATCTGGAAAAGATCAAAGGTGAAAGATGGCTCGAGTATGTCAGAGCACTTGCCAAACAGCAGCCTCACTTGCTGGAATCCATGGCCCCCGTGCCGAATACCCTTGCCAAAGGAGAGGGGCATCTAGGTATCACCTACCTTCAATATGTGACACAGGTTAAGGGTCCGCTCGGATTTGCGCTTATGGACAAAATTTTAACCGACACCAACGACATGGCCCTAAGCTCCAGAGCAGCCAATCCAAATGCGGCGAAGGTCTTTATGGAATACGCCTGCTCGCTCGAGGGCCAAAAAACGGTCGCTGAGGCGGGCGAGTTCGTTCTCTACTCCGGAATTTATCCGGTGATGAAGGATGCAGATAAAGTCGTCTCCAATATGGTCTTTATGGATAACCCGACTGAAGAGCAACTCAAAAAGCTGAGCGCAGAGTTCAGGCAGATCTTTTTCGCCAAGTAGGGCAAAGGGTTAAGCCATAGACTTGACACAGGCATACTCGCCTTATAGTCTTTGACGCAGATCTCGATCATTCGGAGGTGAAAGGTATGACTTTTTTTGAAACCTGGTTACGAACTCTGAGCCTGCTCGCTTTCTTTGTCTGCATCCTCTCAAACAACGCTCAGGCACAGTCGGTCAACGTTGAAGCAGCCAAGAAGGAAGGCAAGGTAATTGTCTATGGTTCGGTGGTGCCCCAGGCGATGGATGATCTCCATAAGGGTTTTGAGAAGAAGTATGGCATTAAGGTTGAGTACTGGCGCGGCTCATCAACCAAGGTTGCGGACCGTGCCCTAACCGAATGGCGGGCCGGTCGCCCAGGATTTGATGTAGTCGAGGGGAACCGGGGGGTTCAGTTCATCATGAAGAAAGAGGGTCTTTTTATCAGGTTTATCTCTCCTTCGTCGGAGAAGTTTCCCGAAAAGTTCAAGGAGAAAGACGGACTCATCACTCCCTGGCGTGTTCTTCCGATCAGCATCCTCTATAACACGGAGCTGGTCAAAGCGGCAGAAGCCCCCAAGACTTTTGATGAACTCTTGAGCCCGAAGTGGAAGGGGAAGATCAGCATGCCCGATCCTTCTCAGCACACGACTACGGCCCAGTTTCTCCAAAACCTGGAAAAATTTAAGGGTGACAAATGGCGTGATTTTGTCAAGGCACTGGCCAAGCAGCAGCCGCACATGGTGGAGTCTCTCGCTCCGGTAACCAATGCCATCATCAAGGGGGAGGCTCACGTCGGCATAACGTACATTAAATATGTCAAACAGTATAAAGGCCCGGTAGCCTATGTCCTCATGGACAAATACCTGACTGACCCTAACTACATGGGTCTGGGAGCGAAGGCGGCCCATCCGAATGCGGCGAAGCTCTATATCGATTATGCTGCTTCGGCAGAGGGCCAGAAGGCCATCGCTGAGGATGGGGAGTTTGTTCTCTACCCGGGAATCTACCCACCTATCAAAGATGCAGAGAAGGTGGCCCCGAACATGGTCTTTATGGATAACCCGACCGAGGAAGAATACAAGAAGCTAATGGCCGAGTTTCGGCAAATCTTTTTCGCCAAATAGACCGAAGCCTCTCGATAAAAGCTATGGACTCTTGGGCTGGTCCGCAAAGCACCTCAATGGACCAGCCTTTTTGTTTTTAGGGTCGAGCAAAAAGAAGAATAGACATGAATCACACCGCGGTCCTGAGCCGCATCACTCGCATTCGCGACTGGCCTCTCAGGGCAGTTCGCCAGGATCCTCAGATCATAGTGGTGGTGTGCGTAGGTGTTCTGATCGCCTATCTCAGCCTTTCCCCAACTCTCATGCTGTTTTATGGAAGCTTTGTGAGTAAACCGCTCGGAGTGCCAGGAGATTTTACTCTTGCCCACTACGTTGCCGCCTATTCGGACTCTTTGACCTATCAGCTCCTGGTCAACTCTTTTATATTTGCAGCCGGTTCCGCTCTGCTCGCCACAATTCTGGCAGCCACACTGGCCTGGATCGCCGTGCGCACTAATGCTCCTTTCAGGAGGTTTTTCGAACTCACGGCCATTATCCCCAATATTTTTCCCCCTGTTATGCTGGCCGTATCTTGGACGGTACTCCTTAGTCCTCGCGTTGGTTTGATCAATCTTCTTCTGATGGACCTCTTTGGACTGGAGAGTGCTCCTTTAAACATTTACTCGATGTCGGGGATGATTTTTGTTGAGGGGTTGATTACGGCCCCCTTGGCGTTTTTGATCATCTCTGCCGGTCTTTATTCCATGGACCCCGCGCTTGAGGAGTCAGCCAGAGTTGCCGGTTCAGGGAATATGCAGGTTGCCTGGCGCATCACTTTCCCTATTATCAGGCCTGCCGTCCTCGCGGCAGCTACGCTTAACTTTGTCCGCGCTATTGAGAGTTTCGATACGCCCGCCATCATTGCGCTACCTGCACGGATCGAAGTCTTTACGACCAAGATCTACCGCGAGGCCATTGCCGCCTTTCCCCCCAACCACAACTTAGCGGCTACTTATGCTGTCTCGCTGCTTGTGATCACCTTGCTCTTCGTTTACCTTTACCGCAGACTCACCATTAGGTCTGAGCGTTACGTTACTGTCACTGGACGCGGCTATCGGCCCACTATCATTGACCTGGGAAAATGGCGCTATCTGGCCTCGGCGATTGCGGGTTTGATCTTATTTCTCATCGTTGTCCTTCCTTTCGTTGTGTTGCTCTATGCCTCGTTTGTAACTTATGTTCATGTCCCCGGAAAAAAAACGTTGGGTTTACTCACCTTGGATCACTACTGGACCAATTTAGTAGATAGTCGCACCTACAGAGCTCTGAAAAACAGTATATTTCTTGCAGTGATAGGTGCCACGTTTTGTATGCTTCTTGCCTCAGTTACTTCTTATATCACTGCCAAGACCAAGGCCGCAGGGAGGGGAGTGATAGAGGGCCTCACCTTTATCCCTTGGGCTTTTCCCGGGACGGCCCTCGCCATCGGTCTCCTCTGGACTTATGTTTATATTCCGTTACCCATCTATGGCTCAATCTGGATCCTTATGATCGGTTATATCACGCGCTTTTTGCCTTACGGCCTTCGATCCATGACTAGCACCATAGTCCAGATCCACGATGAGTTAGAGGATGCCTCCAAGGCCTGCGGTGCAGGATTTCTCTCTACTTTTCGCCGCATTCTCCTTCCCCTCATGAGACCGGGTTTCATCGCCGGATGGATCATCCTGGCAACCATCTATTTGAGGGAGTTCAGCACGTCTGTCTTTCTCTATTCCCCTGGAGCGGAGCCTATTGGTCCGCTGCTCTATCACTTTTATATTGATGGGAACCTTGGCCCCATGAGTTCACTGGCCATGATCGTGAGCGTGATTTCCGTGGTGCTTATCGTGGCCGCGCGACGGGTCGGAAAGATCGGGGAGAGCTTTGAAAGCGGCTAGACTTTAACAATTCAAAATGAAAATTGAAATTGCAAAACTCAAAATAACAGACAGAGGTGCGAGATAGAGACCGTTACCCACTCTCTGTCTTTGTGATTTTGCATTTTTCATTTTGCACTTTGCCTTTTGCATTGCATGGATTCAGGACAAGCTAAGAGATTTGTCGAAGAAAACCTTCGTTACGAGGACGTGAAGCAGCTCCTCATCAAACTAGTTCAGGCTCCGAGTCCACAGACAGATCTGCTTGAGGAAGAGCCTAAGGTCTTGTCATTGATCAGCGAGGTGATCAGGCCTGAGCTGGAACAATCAGGGATTCATCCGATTATTGACGATAAGGGGAATCTGATCGCTTCGCTCAAGGGGAAGGGTGGGGGCAGACGGCTTCTGCTCGTAGCCTATGCCATGAACGCCGCACCTAGCACCATGCAGAGTCCCTATTCAGGCGCACTCATTGACGGTGCCGCTTACGGGGTTCAAGGTGAGTGTGTTTGGGGAAGAGGCGCATGCGAGCAAAAGGGGAGCCTTGCGGCGATGATGGCGGCGATGAAACTCGTCGCCACCTGCAAGGCAGGCCTGCGGGGAGATCTTTTTTTTGTCACCAGCACCGCCGGCGAGACTGGCCGGCATGATTCTCTCGCCCATATCCTGGAGCACGGCAACGTTCAAGCCGATTGGGGGATTATAGACGGTCCCCCGGAAATACAGCTTGGGAATAAAGGTCGCATCGATATTCTTGTGATTGTTAAAGGCAAGCAGTCACACAGCAGCAGACCTTGGGAAGGGATCAATGCCATTGAGGGAGCGGTTAAAGTTTTAGAGCGGCTGAAGCCTTTGATGCCCTTTCCCTCGGATAGGGCGCATCCTGAACTCGGGAAGGTTAGCTTAACCAGTACTTCCATAGAGAGCTTCCCTAAGGCCACGCACACGATCCAGAGCGAATGTCGAATGGTCTTCGACCGGAGGTTGCTTCCGGGCGATGATCCAGACGAGGCCATTAGACAGTTAGAGAAGGCTATTGGCACTGCCGAGCCGTTCAGTGTGGAAGTGAAACGGAAAGACTTTATGTATCCTAGTGAGGTTTCGAAGGATGCCGATGTCGTGAAGTCCCTGAGTCAAGCCATCCGCGTCATGCTTGGCCGGGAACCCCAATATAGTTACTCCACGGCTGCGAATGACACGGGCCTGCTCAATGTAAAAGGCATTCAAGGCATCAACTACGGTTCACGAGACATTCGCTTTCAGCACACAGACCACGATCTGGTCTCGGTCAACAGCGTCTTTGAGGCGGCCAAGGTCTTTGCCTTCATGGCCCTGCATCGGTAGGAACCCTTAAGAGAAAAAAATCATCTTGTTATGGGAACAAAGAACGCATCCTCCCGATGAATGTAGCCACGAATTGTTCTGTCCTGCATAGACCGCACCTCTAGATAGTTCCCGACCACTCTCACTACTCTCACCCGCATGGGGGGTTCGAGACTGGCGATGATATCGGAATCTGGCCGCGGTTTGCTGTGCAGGGGCGAGGGTTTGACCACCCTATACATCCCCAAAGATATCCTTACCTCTTGCCCTTCCACATGCTGATCTTTAGAGTTGGGTTTCTGTAGAATCAGCCCTAGCTGGGGCCGTTCACGCTTGCTCTTAAGCTCCGCAGTGCTCTTTTCAGATGTAACGATAGAAGCAGCATCTATTCCCTTCTCTGGCAGTGCTGCTGGTTTGGCGACTCTCTTCGCCTCGTCATCGGATGCAAGACGCTCCTCCACGGCCGAACTTCTACCATAAAATCTTTCCATAGATTCCATGGACCCTCCCCTGCTGCCCGAAGGTTGTCCTTCCCTGGCCTTTGATTCGCCCGGTGCCTTAGCAGATTGTGGAGAGGGCCGCTGCTTTTCCACTGCGATAGCTCTTCCCTCCTGCTGTGAGGATGTCTTAAACGCCTGCCAGCCTTTTTGATTATCAAAGAGCCCGAAGAATTCGAAATATTTCCCGCTTATTTCTAGAAAGTTTCCGATCTTGTGGCGCAGATCGGACAGCTCATTCTCGGTTGGCTCTGAGTAGATCGCTATGCCGCCCTCAAACATGAGCAGCAGCAGCAAGATTCCAATCCCCACCCAGGCTAGTTGCCTAGGCTGGTACTGTAAAGGCTTTTCCTCCACCGTACGCGGGGCTCCCTCATTCCCGTTTGTTGGCGCTACCTTTATCGCCGGCGCTTCCACGGCCCGGATAGCCTTGGGTCCCTCTTTCAGCCGCAGATCATTAGCAACCTCCTCGATCATCTCGGCAGACACTGTTCTCCGGGAGGTCCCGTAGGCAATCAGCAGGGCATTATCGCAGATGATGTTGATGAGCCGGGGAATGCCCTTCGAATAGAAGGCGATCTGCTTGACCGCATCAAGATTAAAGACGCCCTCACCTTCATAGCCGACTGCCCGAAGCCGAAAATCAATGAAGGGGCCTACTTCCTGATCGCTAAGCCGGGCAAGCCGGCACTGAAGGGCAACGCGCTGTTTAAGCTGGCGCAGTTGAGGCTGATCGAGCTTTACCTCAAGCTCCGGTTGACCCATCAATACGATTTGTAGCAGCTTCTCCTTATCTGTCTCCAGGTTGGAAAGCAGCCGTAGCCCTTCGAGCGCCTCATCGCTTAGGTTTTGGGCCTCGTCGATCAGTAAGGACACGGTGTGACCTTTTTGGAGCTGCTCGATCAGATAGTCGTTGAGTTCCTGAATCATCGTCAACCTGCTCTTTCCGCCATTAGCTAAGCCCAAGTCGTGCAGGATGAGTTGAAGCAGTT
>JAHFAO010000261.1 GCA_023250515.1 Deltaproteobacteria bacterium
GATATCTCAGTGCTATTCCCCACGGGCGGTTTTGGCGTCACACGCCTTCCAGAAAAGGACTACGCGGCTGCCTTTTGCCGCGGTTACAACAATTGGATTGCCGGCGTCTGCAAGGAGAGCCCCCGGCTTAAGGGAGTGGGTCTGGTTCCCTTCCAAGATGTGCCTGCGGCCGTGGCGGAAGTCAATCGGGCGATTACCAAACTAGGGCTCGTAGGGATTGCGATTGGCTCTTTCGGCATGAAGGAGCATCTTGGCACCCCAACCTTCTGGCCAATCTATGAGGAGATCCAGAGACTCAACGTTCCGCTGTTGGTTCACAACTCTCGCCAGGGACCTGCAGGGGAAATCCGCTTTGACACTTTTCTTTTCAGGCATACCATTGGCCGTCCATTTGAGACCCTGTTGGATTGTGCCGCTCTGATGTATGGCGGGGTGCCGGAAAAGTTTCCCAAGTTAAGGATCGCATTTCTCGAGTGCGGGTGCGGATGGGTTCCTTACTGGATGGATCGGATGGACGAGGAATGGGAGAAGCGTGAGTCAGAAGCACCCTTATTGAAGGCGAAGCCGAGTGAGTACATGACCAGAGGAAACTGGTTTTATGCCACGGAGCCCGAGGAGGGCACTCTACCCTACGTCATGGAGCGAGTCGGCCAAGATTTGATCTTATTCGCTTCGGACTATCCTCATTGGGACGGTAATTTTCCCTACATGGTCTCAACCGTGCGTGGGCGAAAGGATATCTCGGAGGAAGCCAAACAAAAGATACTCTGCCAGAACGCCAAGAGGCTTTACGGCTGGGAATAAAGGAGAAGCAACTGCCATGAAATTCAGACCGCAAGTCATATTTTCTCTCATTGTTTTAATTTTTCTTGCTTATTTTATTTACGAGGCGAGGGAGTGGCGCCTCCAGGCGCGACTTTACCCTTGGGCCGTCGGCATTCCCATGCTGGCCCTCGCTCTGGTCCATCTCGTCCTGGAATTAAAGGGCGCTGCTAAAAAGAAATCCCCAGGGGACGCCCCAGTCGACTTCCAGTTCGGCCAGAGCATGGACAGCACCCTTGCCAGGAGCCGCACCCTCAACATCTTCTTCTGGATCTTGGGCTTCCTCATGGGCATCTGGCTGCTCGGTTTTTCTCTCAGCATCCCTTTCATGGTCTTTCTCTACCTTAAAGTTCAGTCACGTGAGAGATGGATCCTATCCCTTCTGCTTACCGGTGCTGCCTGGCTTCTTTTCTGGGGGCTATTTGATCGGCTGCTCCATCTCCCCTTTCCCGACGGACAGCTCTTCATTTGGTTAGGCTTATAAAGTTAGTACCTGGAGGCTATCATGAAAAAACGAACTGTGGCCATGGCGATGGCCCTTTCTCTGCTCGTTTCGCTGCAATGGAATCTCTGGTCTGTTCCCAGCCTTTGGGCCCAGGCCGAGCCTTTCTATAAAGGTAAGACTATCCGGATTGTCGTAGGTTCTACTCCGGGAGGATTTTATGACCGCTGGGCACGCCTCCTGGCCCGTTATATGGGGAAGTATATTCCGGGAAATCCTGAAATTATCGTTCAGAACATGCCAGGGGCAAGTTCCTTGGTGGCTACCAATTATGTCTATAATGTGACCAAAGGCGACGGTTTAACCGTTGCCATGCCCCTTAATAGCATCTATACGGACCAACTTGTCGGGCGTAAGGAAGTCCAGTTTGATCTGCGCAAGTTCCACTGGATCGGATCTCCGGCTGTTGAATCGGTAATCTTCTACATGCGGGCCGACGCTCCCTATAAGTCCATCGCAGACATCATTAAGGCCAAGGAACCACCCAAGTGCGGCTCGACTGGGACTGCGAGTAGCGACTACATCATGTCCAAGATGTTGGAGGAGGCTCTAGGGGCAAAATTCAACACCGTACTGGGCTATCCAGGAGGCAGCGAGATCGACGTGGCGGTGGAAAAGGGAGAGGTGATTTGCCGTGCCCATAGCATGTCCGCCCACTTTGGTCGCGAGCCCTTTGATACGTGGCACAAAAAGAATTTTGATCGGCATATCGTTCAGAGCTCGCGCAAACGAGACCCGCGGGCATTAGACGCTCCTACCATTTATGAACTCTTCGATGAGTATAAGACTCCGGCGAACAGTCGCCGTGTGGCCCAGGTGATGGTAGCGGCTGGTGAGTTCGGTCGTCCCATGTTAGCTGCTCCGGGGACTCCACCGGAGAGGGTAAAAATCCTGCGCGAAGCCTATCTCAAGGTCTTGAAAGATGCCGAGGTTTTGGCCGAGGCGAAGAAGGGAAGAATGGATGTGGAGGTCACTTCGGGCGATGAGCTACAGGCGCTGGCGAAAGAGGTCATCGAGCAACCACCTGAGGTCATCGAGAGGGTCAAAAAACTGTTAGGAAATTAGGTTGAGATCTCTGAGCGTCTGTCCGTGCTTCGACGGGCCTGTCCTGAGTACGCCAGCCGTATCCTTCGATTAAGCCTGCCCTGAGCGCCGTCCGTCCTTCGACGCGCTCAGGACGAACGGACAGAGTCGAACGGCTGGCGTGTCGAAGGGCTCAGCACAAACGGTTTCCGAGCGGGTTTCGGACACTTACCCGGTCACCCGTTCGGCTGAGCTCACGACGAAGCCTGAGCGCGTCGAAGTGGTGACGAAAGGGGTTTTTCAGAGACCTCTTGCATCCCTGGTGCCATTGTAACTGTAGGTAGGAGGTGGAGAGCCATTGAAGATCGCCGAGATAGAAACCGTCGAGCTGGCCAATATTCCGGTGACGCCACCATTGTTCCGAGAACCAGTCCGTTCGTCTGTCAGACTAGTGAAGATAGAGACGGACAATGGCATCGTAGGGATCTCGCAGATTGCGGGCAGCATGCCCTCTGCCTCGGTGGCCTTTATCGAAAAAGATCTGGCAGCTTTCTTAAAGGGAAAGGATCCCCTGGAGACAGAGCGGCTGATGCACCAGATGCTCTGGAAGTTTAACACGCGGGCCCACGCCGGCGTGTGGAACTTCGGGGTAAGCGCGATCGATGTGGCCCTTTGGGACATCAAGGGCAAGTATTATAGAACGCCTGTGTGGCGCCTGCTAGGAGCCGCACAAAAATCAGTTCCGGCCTACATCACTTACGGTCTCAGAACCTACTCCAAAGAGGAACTCGTAGAGGCTGCGAAGCACTGGGTCGCTCAAGGCCAAAACAGACTCAAGATCATGGTGGGCCGGCTTAATATCCACGGTCAGATCGATATGCCGGGCGCGAGCGCAGAACATCGTGAAGATAACCCGTCCGAGGACGAGGCGCGAGTAAAAGCCGTGAGGGAGGCCGTCGGGGACGGTGTGGAGTTGATGGTGGATGCCAATTGTCTTATGAAATATGATGCAGCGCTCAGGTGGTGCAAGCGTTTGGAGCCATACAATCTGATGTGGTTCGAGGAGCCTATTGTACATAACGATGCTCATCTCCTGGCCGAGTTGCGCAAACATACCAGCATCCCCATCGGAGCGGGGCAGAGAGAAGGTTTCACCAAGCTATGCGAATTGGTGAGAG
>JAHFAO010000015.1 GCA_023250515.1 Deltaproteobacteria bacterium
GGGACTTCTCGATCTGCTTTTGCAGCGCTATGAGCGCGAGAAGCGCCAGCTGAAATGCTGCGAGCCGCGCGACCTCATCGAGCGCTGTCTTGACATCTGCCGCTACGAGAAGCTTCCGCTCACGCTCACACCTCATCTGCTTGAGGTGGCCTGGGCCAACTACTTCGGTCCCAAAGTCAGCTGAAACCCTCAAAGAGTTGCAGTATTAGTTTGCCACGGTCACTCGCCCTCATGAAACTTTTTTTCAATCAGCTTTTCAATCGCACGCAGTGCCTGCTTAGCATCCTCCCCCTTCGCCTCCACATGGATCTTGCTCCCTTTGGTAGCGGCCAAAGTGAGCACCCCCATAATGCTCCTCCCGTCCACCACCTGACCGTCTTTTGAGATCTTCACCTCGGCGGAAAACCGGTTTACCGTCTGGACCAGAAGGGCAGCGGCACGGGCATGTAACCCAAGCTTGTTCCTGATCTCAAGCTTTTTGACTACCTTGACCATCCATCTACCCCGTTCCGATGCGACTCACTCCTGGGAATCCTCCGGAGACCCATCTGCTAGCAGCTTTCGCAC
The DNA here is from genome assembly GCA_023250515.1 of Deltaproteobacteria bacterium. Lineage (GTDB taxonomy): Bacteria > Desulfobacterota > Binatia > UBA9968 > UBA9968 > JAHFAO01. The sequence continues at coordinate 568 of JAHFAO010000015.1, forward strand.
AATGTCAGCATTGTTCACACATATACGGTCGGAACGGGGTCTACTTATCGATGTCCCTATGCTTCACATGAATCCGAAACTGCTTTCCGTCTAACTTTTTTTTCAACTCCTCCACCAGGACCACGGACCGATGTTTTCCCCCGGTGCAGCCGAGGGCCAAGGTAAGGCTGCTTTTCCCCTCCCGTTCATACTGAGGAAGGGTAAATTCCAAAAGGGAATAGAGCCGATCCAAAAAGGCACGGGTCTCCTCCCGCCTTAAGACAAACTCTTCCACCTCGGATTCTAGCCCGTTTTTACCTCTGAGATCGTCCACAAAGAATGGATTAGGGAGAAAACGCACGTCAAGGATCATATCCGTATCGTGCGGGATACCGTATTTATAGCCGAAGGAGGTCAGGAAAATGGTCATCTTGCGTGGACTCAAGACTTGGCTGAAATACTGCTCCATCTCTTTCTTGAGTTCATGGACATTGAAGTCACTAGTATCAATGATCCTATCGGCCAAGGCCCGCATCCCTTCCAACGCCTTGCGTTCGCGGACAATTCCCTCTTGGATTGGAGCCTCCCCAGCTAGGGGATGAGGGCGCCGGGTCTCGCTAAAGCGACGCAAAAGGACCTCATCTGAGGCATCAAAAAAAAGTACCTCCACCCGGTGCCCTGCCGCACGCATCTCGGCCAAGACATTGGGCCAGGACTGAAAGAAGTGACCTCCCCGGAGATCGATGCCCAGCGCGATCCGCTTGATCCCTTCGTGATAGCCTTGGCACAGATCAATAAATTTAGGAATCAAAAGGACCGGAAGGTTATCGATACAGAAGAAACCGTTATCCTCGAGGGCACGAATGGCAACACTTTTTCCGGAACCGGAAAGTCCGGTGACGACAACGATGTCCAGACCATCAGCCATTTGTGGTTAGGACTGAGCAATGAGCAGTGAGGACTGAGTAGGGAAACTCTTCCCTCAGCCCTCAGCACTCAGTCCTCATTATAACTTCTCGTCTTCCTCTTTGATTGTGTTAAAGATCTCTTCTCTGGTTTTTCCCTGCATGAGCCGAGCGCGAAAGGCGCTGTCTTTAAGCAAACGGGCAATCCGGGCCAGGGCTTTCAGGTGGTCTGCCGCTGAGTCTTCCGGAGCTATGAGGAGGAAAAAGAGATAAGTTAGTTCCCCATCTAAGGAATTAAAATTCACTCCTTGAGGACTGAGGGCAAAAACCCCAGAGACCCGTTGGACCCCAGGCATCTTTCCGTGCGGTATCGCGACTCCTTCGCCGATCGCCGTGCTGCTGACCTTCTCCCTTTTAAGTAAGACTTCGAGCAACTTCTGGGCATCAATAAATTGATCATGAGACGCTACCCATTCCGCCATCTCCTTGAGGATCGCGTTCTTGTCCGTGCCTCTGAGGTTAGGAATAATCCTGTCGGCATCCAAAAAATCCGTAATCTTCAATCCTTCTTTCTTCTCCTTCGCAGCCTCGTCTTAGTTTTATACTTCCTTACCTGTTGCTCAATCTTGTCCATGACCAGATCGATTGCCGAGTAAAGATCTGTTGTCTCCTCCCGTCCATGGATATTTAGCCGCTGCGCTTGTAATGTCACCTCGGCAAGTTGTCTGTCCCTCGAATCCACAGAAAGGACCACGTGAGCCTCCAACGGACGGTAAAAATATTTGCCGATCTTGTGTACCTTCTCTTCGGCATAGCGCTTCAGGGCAGCGGTCGGATCCGTATGGCGGAAGGTGACGGAAACTTTCACATCTGTCATGGCTGCCTCCGTTCCTATCCTCTACTTCGGGAAATAGTGCTGCCGCCGTTTCGAAGAAGGGAGGATCCCCATCGCCTCACGGTACTTGGCCACTGTGCGCCGGGCGATATCTATCGCCTCCTTACCCAGAAACCCGGCAATGTCTTGGTCACTAAAGGGCCTGCGAGGATCCTCTGTTGAGATAATACTTCGGATTTTCTCCCTCACGCTCTCAGAAGCCACATCCTCACCATTACCCGCCTTAAGACCGCTTTGGAAAAAATACTTTAGCTCAAAGAGTCCCTGGGGAGTATGGACATACTTATTGGCCGTAGCTCGACTCACCGTAGACTCATGCATCCCAATCTCCTGTGCCACATCCCTAAGCACCATGGGCTTCAGATGGCTCACCCCATGCTCCAGGAAATCGTTCTGAAATTTGAAGATACTCTGGGTTACGCGGTAGAGGGTCTGCTGTCTTTGATGAATACTCTTGATTAACCATGTGGCCGCCCGGACCTTCTCTTGAAGGTACTGCCTAGCTTGCCCTTCCTCTTCCCCCACCTGGCCGGACAAGCGGCGGTAGAGGGGACTCACCCGTAGACGAGGAACCCCCTCGTCGTTAAGAAAAACTACGTATTGATCATCTATCTTCTCCACGTAGACATCCGGAATAATTGTGCGGATCTCTTCTTCCTCAAAACCCCGAGCTGGCTTGGGCTCCAGAGAGGCAATCACATGAGATGCTGCGACCACTTCTTCCACAGAGACACTAAGTTCCCGGGCCAGCTTCTCGTAGCGTTTGTTCTCCAATTGGGAGAGGTGATCAGAGACAATTTGTGCCGCCAGACTGCTACCGAGATCGAGGTTCTCTAACTGGATCAAGAGGCACTCTCTAAGGTCACGCGCAGCAACGCCCACAGGATCAAAAAACTGGATACGCTTTAAAACTTTCTCCGCCTCTTCTGGCGTGGTCCCCGTAGCCTGACAGACTTCATCCATAGGGAGGGCGAGGTAACCGTTCTCATCCAGGTTGCCGATGATATAAAGGCCGATCGCCTTCTCACGCTCCGTGAGCGTCGAAAGACGGAGTTGCCAGACCAAATGATCTTCTAGGGATGCCTTCTTGGTCAGAGTATTCTCCCAAGAAAGGTGACCCTCGCCCTCCTCGCGGGAGGCCTCTGCGGTCAAGGAGCCGTGGATGGCATTGGAATGACTCTCCATATATTCTTGCCAATCCAGGGTGCCGATTTTATCCGCCGCCGACGGCTCCCGGCTCGCCGACGGTTGCGTCGGCCCGTCCGGCGTTCCTCCTTCGCCTGTCAGTTCGATCTCTTGTTTCCCCTCCGTCTCCTCAGTGAGCCCTTCTTCCAGCGCCGGATTTTCCTGTAGTTCCTGGGAAATCATCTCCTCCAATTCGATGCGGGATAGCTGCAGCAGCTTGATCGCCTGCTGCAGCTGAGGCGTCATCACAAGCTGCTGGACCAGCTTTTGAACTTGTCTAATCTCAAGGGCCATCGCTAGAGTCTAAAGCCTTCGCCGAGATAGATCTTACGCGCCTTAGGGCTAGCTGTGATTTTCTCCGGGGTTCCTTCTTCCAGGACCAGCCCTTCATTTAGGATGTAGGCGCGATCGCAAATTCCTAAAGTGTCACGCACATTATGGTCTGTAATGAGGAGGCCGATGCCGCTGCTAGTCAGCTTGCGGATAATTTTTTGAATCTCTGCCACCGCAAGGGGATCCACCCCCGTGAAGGGTTCATCCAAAAGGACAAAGAATGGAGAGAGAACGAGGGCCCGAGCGATTTCCACCCTACGCCGCTCCCCTCCGGAAAGGCTATAGGCTTTGTGTTTGGCGAGATGGGAGACCCCGAGCATTTGCATCAGCACCCTGGACCGCTCTTCTTGCTCTTCTTCCGTTAAATCGAGAGTCTCCAGGATCGCAAGAAGATTTTCCTCTACGGTGAGCCGGCGGAAAACGGAGGATTCCTGAGGGAGATAGCTGATCCCCGCACGCGCCCGTTGATAGATCGGCGCCGATGTTAGATCCTCGCCGTTCAAAAAAACCTTTCCCTGGTCCGGACGCACTAAACCGACCATCATTTGGAAGGTTGTGGTTTTTCCCGCCCCATTGGGACCAAGCAGTCCGATCACCTCTCCTCCCTTCACTTCCAGGTTGACCCCATCGACCACACGGCGACCATTATAGGATTTTGTTACCCCTTCGGCCTTAATAACGCTCATCTCTCCTTACCCGGACTCTCCTCTCCCTTATCTCGCCTTTCCAAATCCTCAGGAAAAATGGTGGCCCTGACTCTTCCCTGGCTCCCTCCTTCTGCTACTGCGCGATCTTCTTCAATGAAGAAGATAATGCGGGGGCCTGAGACCTCATTGTTTCCCTGGCGCACCACAGGGTCGCCAGTAAGCGTAATGGTCTTAGCCTGACCGTTGAAGACTGCCTTTGACCCCGTCGCTACGCGATCCCCCTGGGCGACATGGACCTTGCCTTCGGCTACAACCTCTTTAAGCTGCTTCATATCTGGATTATAGTAAGCAGTCAGTGTCTCGCTTCTCATCGTCATATCTGCCTGAATCGCAACCACTTGGCCTCTATAGGTAATGGTGTTTCTTTTCCGATCCGCCTCCATCCAGTTCGACGTAATGAAGATAGGATCTTTTTTGTTGGCCTGGAAGGCAGTTCCTTCAGACTTCTTTTTTGCCTCTTTCTTTATCTCTCGTGGTGCCTCGCCAGAGGTAGCAAAGGATTGAACAGCAACGAGAAAGCACACTATGACGCATAAAGTATGCATCGTATGAAAAAAACTATGGACTACCTTCCTTCTTCTCATTGGATCTTACTCTCCTCTTTCCGAACAGCTCCGGCTGGAGGTTGGTCCTCACCTTCTGAAGCAATCGCATCTTCTCATCGTCTAGGGCGATCTCCATTCCGACCCCCTCTAACTCCATTCCGTCCCCCTTCACAGTTACCTTTCCGGGTAAGACCACTTGATTCTTGCTCTTGAGATAAACGATCTCATCCGTCTGCAAAACGAACCCCTGATAGCTAACCTTGATGTCCCCTTGCATTTGCATCTTCTCCATCATCTCATGCTTCTCTGTCTCTTGATCCGTGAAGAAGAGATGCCCTTCGTTCGCCGTGGCCTCTATGGTCTCTCCGTTCTTGTCGTAAAAAACGAATCGAGGCTTTTTGATTGCCACCTCTTTCTCTGCCTTGAGATAACGGGCCTCGTCACCAGTCACTTCCCAGACCTTTCGCCCCCCCTCGACCTGAGAGCGACGGAAATCCTTCACCTGGAGGGCGGCCTCGGGTAAGTAATCTAAAAGTTTACGGGGGTTCTTTTGGACTTCTCTGACTTTTGCCAGCCAGACACTATCGGCCACCTTATAGGCTATTGCAGCTAGGGAGGCGAAGATTCCAATAAGTAAGACAACCCTGAGGCTTTTTTGCCTCATATAAACCCTCAATCCAAGCAAAAATACCACTTTTCAGAAGAGCTGTAAAGCAAAAAGGCATGGAATTTGCATGGAACAATTGCTTGATCATAGCAAGGGACAAGATTATTCGCCGTAATATCTCTGGGTTATCTCTCCCCATTTTCCTTGGGCCCTTAGCAAAAGCTCAACAATCTCCCGCACTGCACCCCGGCCCCCTTCCCGGATGGTTACATAGTCGACTAGCGGCTTTAACCCCGTCCAGCAGTCCCTCACAGTCATAGCCAGGCCAACCTTTCTTAGGATGGGAAGATCCACAATATCATCTCCTACATAGGCTATCTCCTGATCCTGAAGGCCCGTTCTCCGCTTAATTTTCTGATAAACCTCGATCTTGTTGTAAACTTTCTGGTACACTATGCGAATCCCGAGATCTTTGGCGCGATGGGTCACCACCCTGGAGGAGCGCCCCGTTATGAACCCGACCTGAACCCGAGCCCGCATTAGCATTCTGATCCCATGTCCATCACGAACATCAAAACGCTTGATCTCCTCTCCCCGGTTGTCCATAACGATCCCGCCATCGGTTAAGACGCCATCGACATCAAGCAGTAGGAGTTTTATCCTCTTGGCCTTCTTACGGATCTCTCCAGAGATGCGTTTCACAGGTAGGATTTAGACAATGCCAGCTTTCAATAGATCATGAAGGTGAACGACGCCCATGGGCCTATGCCCTCCATCCTCCAGGATAAAGAGAGAGGTAATCGAGTTCTGCTCCATCAACCCTACGGCCCGAGCCGCAAGGGCATCGGCAGGTATAGTCTTTGGGTTGTGACTCATCAGCTCCTTCGCCTTGAGACGGAAGAAGATATCACCTTTGCTCTCTAGACCTCTCCTCAAGTCTCCGTCAGTGATCACCCCAACCAGGTCGCCCCGACCATCAAGCACCCCGGTCACGCCCAGCCGCTTAGAAGTGATCTCTAGAAGGGTCTCCTTCATTGGGGTTTCCTCATGGACAAGCGGCAGCTCTGCATCCCGATGCATCAGATCCTCGACCTGGAGAAGGAGCTTTCGTCCCAGAATCCCGCCCGGATGCCGGAGGGCGAAGTCCTCCTCCTTAAACCCACTTCTCTCCAAGAGGACAACCGCCAGGGCATCGCCCATCGCAAGGGCCGCAGTCGTGCTTGCCGTAGGCGAAAGACCAAGCGGACAAGCCTCCTCTTTGACCGCCACATTCAGCATCACATCCCCGGCACGGGACAGGGTTGAGTTGGGATTGCCGGTCATCACGATGAGCTTTAAGCCGAAACGCTTGATGATAGGGAGAAGCTTCAAGATCTCATCGGTCTCGCCGCTATTGGAGACGGCCAGAACCACATCCCCCTCCATAATCATTCCCAGATCACCGTGGATTCCATCGCCGGCATGGAGAAAAAGGGACGGGGTCCCCGTGCTGGAAAGAGTTGCGGCGATCTTGCGACAGATAAGTCCGGACTTTCCAAGCCCAGTTACTATCACTTTTCCCTTGCAGCTATGAAGTATATCCACGGCCTGGACAAAGCTCTCATCGAGCCGGTCGACCAGAGAGAGAATCCCCTGCGCCTCTATATCCAGGACATCCCTGGCACGCTGAAGAATTTTAGAGCGATCCATAATCTTCTAAAACACTAGCCAATCTCAGCAAATTCATCTTTCATCCTTTACCGTTGCGTCGATCTCCTTAAGCAGCTTGAGTAATCCCTCCACCTCTTTTAAGGGAAGCGAATTGGGCCCGTCGCTAAGCGCGCGGTCCGGATCCTCGTGGACTTCCATGAAAAGCGCATCTACACCGACGGCCACCCCGGCTCGGGCCAAAGCGGCAATAAAGCCCCGCTGCCCTCCTGAGGCCTTGCCAAGCCCTCCGGGGAGCTGAAGGCTGTGGGTCGCGTCAAAGACCACAGGATAGCCTAACTCCCGCATCACTACCAGGGAACGCATGTCTGAAACCAGATTGTTGTATCCAAAGGAGACTCCCCGCTCAGTAACCATGATCTGCTCATTGCCGGTAGAGACGATCTTCTCTACTACGTTGCGCACATCCCAGGGAGCCAGGAATTGCCCTTTCTTGACATTAACCGCTTTTCCTGACTGAGCTACCGCAATAACAAAATCGGTCTGGCGGCAGAGAAAAGCTGGAATCTGGAGCACATCCGCAACTTCTTTGACCAGAGCAACCTGTTCCTTCTCATGGACATCGGTAAGGATAGGGACACCGACCTTCTCTCTTACCTCGGCAAGGATCTTAAGACCCTTTTCAATCCCTGGTCCACGATAGGATTCAAGAGAAGTGCGGTTGGCTTTATCGTATGAGGACTTATAAATCAATGGGATGCCAACCCGGTCAGCAACCTCTTTGAGAAAAGTGGCATGGTGGAAGGCAGACTCCCTTCCCTCTATAACGCAGGGGCCGGCGATTAGGGCAAGGGCTTTCCCTGCGCCGATCTCAAAGCCTCCAACTTTGACGGTTTTAGGTACCATTCACTCAAGTCCGGGCCACTTTGATTCTGGGGACCTCTCTTTGTGCCAGACGGTTTTGCAAGGCCGCCTTGATAAAGCCTTTGTAAAGGGGATGGCAATCCATAGGCCGGGACTTGAACTCCGGGTGAAACTGGCAGCCAACGAACCAGGGATGGTCTTTAAGCTCGACGATCTCCACCAGGCTTCCATCTGGAGAAAGCCCGCTCAGAACCATCCCTTGGCGGCTAAAGAGTTCGCGGTACCCATTGTTGAATTCATAGCGATGGCGATGGCGCTCGGAGATCTTTCTCCGTCCGTAGAGCTTCAAGGCTAAGGAGTCCTCACCCAGGCCACAGGGATATGCGCCGAGCCTCATGGTCCCGCCCTTCTTTTCAATCCCTTTCTGCGTTTCCATCAGATGGATCACCGGATGGGAACTCTTCTCGTCAAACTCACTCGAGTTGGCGCCAGCAAGCCCACAGACGTTGCGGGCATACTCCACTACCGCCATCTGCATCCCCAGACAGATGCCGAAGAAGGGAATGCGGTTCTCACGTGCATAGCGCACCGCCTCGATCTTTCCCTCACTCCCGCGATCCCCAAACCCCCCTGGGACTAGGATGCCATCCGCCTGATCTAATAGGCCTCTGACCCCCTCCTGTTCGATCTTCTCCGCCTCAATACAGTTCAATTCAACCCTTGCCTCGTTGGCTATGCCTCCATGAATCAGCGCCTCCAGCAGACTCTTGTAGGATTCCTTGAGGTCCATATATTTCCCCACTACGGCAATCCGGACTGAGTCCTTAGGGTTCTTAAGAATCTGGACGATCCTCTGCCACTTCCTAAGATTGGGCGCTCCAGTCCACATATGGAGCTTCTCGACGATCCTTTCATCCAACCCCTCTTGGTGAAAGATCAGAGGGACCTCGTAGATCCACTCCACGTCCTTAGCGGTAATAACCGCATTCTCTTCCACGTTGCAAAAATGGGCGATCTTCGACTTTAACTTTTTATCCAAGAGACGATCTGTTCGGCAGAGAAGGATATCGGGCTGGATCCCTACACCGGTGAGTTCTTTCACGCTATGCTGCGTTGGCTTTGTCTTCAGCTCTCCCCCCGCGGCGATGTAGGGGACCAAAGTGAGGTGGACGTAGAGAACGTTCTCCTTCCCCGAGTCCCAGCCAAACTGTCTAATCGCCTCCAAAAACGGAAGGCCCTCAATGTCTCCTACGGTCCCTCCCACCTCGCATATCGCTATGTCGTAGCCTTCTGCCGCAGCGCGGATGCGCCGCTTGATCTCATCCGTGATATGGGGAATGACTTGTACTGTTCCACCCAGGTAATCTCCACGGCGCTCCTTGGCAATGACTGTCTCGTAGATCTGCCCGGTCGTGCAGTTATTCTTTCGACCCATCAGCGTGGAGACATACCGTTCGTAATGCCCCAGGTCGAGATCGGTCTCCGCCCCGTCGTCCGTGACATAGACTTCTCCGTGCTGGTACGGGCTCATCGTCCCTGGATCGACGTTGATGTAGGGGTCCATTTTGAGCAGGGTAACCTTCAACCCACGGCTCTCCATGAGCGCCCCGATAGAGGCGGAGGCCAAGCCCTTGCCCAAGGAGGATACCACCCCGCCTGTCACAAAGATGAATTTGGTCTTCACGTTAGTCATCTCTTTCCTTCAGCCTCGATGTTTTTTAAATAGTCTTCCGCCTTTTGCAAATCCTCCGGGGTATCCACCTCCACAGAAGGCTCGTCCACATGCATGACTCGGATGCGATACCCATGGGCCAAGGCCCGGAGCTGCTCCAACCCCTCTGTCCGCTCAAGCGCGGTTGGCCGAAGACGGGAGAACTTTAAGAGGAAGTCACGCCGATAGACATAAATCCCCACATGGCGATATCCCAAAATCCTGCCCTCCTCCAAGTGAGCAGTGGGCGGGCAGCCATTGGTGGCCCCCTCATACTCTCGGATGTAAGGTATGGGTGCGCGGGAGAAATAGAGAGCAAACCCTTTAGAGTCAGTGACAACCTTGACCACATTGGGGTTGAGCCACTCTTCTTTTTGATAGATAGGGGTCACGGCTGTTCCCATAAAAATGGAGGGGTCACGCCGGAGCGGCCCGAGGGTCCGAGCGATCGTTTGAGCTCGGACAAAAGGCAAATCCCCCTGCACGTTAACCACCCACTCAGCCTTTATCTTCTTTGCCACCTCTGCCAGTCTATCCGTCCCGCTAGAGTGACTCTTTGAGGTCATCACTACTTCTCCGCCAAAATCCTTTACCGTCTCTAGGATCCGACGGTCATCGGTAGCCACTAACACCCGATCCAAACCACGCGCCTTAGATGCGCTTTCATAGACATGTTGGATCATCGGCTTACCGCCAATCGTTGCCAGGGGCTTTCCGGGGAAACGAGTGGAATCATAGCGGACTGGGATGATTGCCACAACGGCCATAAACTCAGAACTCAGGCACTAGACCGTAGGCTAAAGAGCAAAAACCTAGAGTCCTGTCGCTAAAAATAAAAACCGCAATGGCCTTTGTGGAAAGCGCATCACGGAATTTGACTATACCCTTGCACCCAGGTGGTGTCAACGAGATTCTTCGTGAAGCGAATGGCAAACTATTTCATCGAGTGCAACCGTAAACAAAGGCCTGTGAGCTGGAGGGATAAAGGGAGTTGACTTCTTACCCGTCCCGTATAATAGGGAAAGAGGAAATGTTTCGCCAGTTTAACAACCCACTGCGTCTAGTTTGTGATCGGTTAAAGAGGCTTAAGAAACAAGCTCAAGCAGAAAAAACTGAGAGGGTACCATGGAAGTAGAAAGCGCAAAAAAAATCCTACGGGTTTTCTTGTGGACCACGGTCTTCTTTCTGATCGGAGTCATCCCTCGATCCACGGCCCAAGATGCACACATGACCAAACTCGTAGAGGGGGCAAAAAAAGAGGGCGCGGTGATGTGGTATACCTCCATGAATATCGAAGACGCAAAGAAGATGGTCGATGCCTTCAGCAAGAAATACCCTTTTTTAAGAGTTGATTTTTTCCGCGCCAACTCAGCAAAGCTATTGAACAGAGTTCTGACCGAGACGAGGGCTGGAAGGTATCTGTTTGATGTTTTAGCGTTGAGCGGCTTTGAAACCCACCAAGTGGTCAAATCGGGACTGCTTCAACCCTACGTCTCCCCTGAAAGTAAGGTCTACCCAGAAATGTTCAAAGATCCTAATGGTTTCTGGACAGACTATTTCGACAGCTATGCCATCATCGGTTATAACACAAGGCTTATCCCCATAGGCCAAGCCCCAAAAGATTGGGAGCAGCTCTTGGAGCCGAAGTGGAAAGGCAAGTTGATTATGGATTTTGAAGACGTCAGGTGGTATGCGACGATCTTGGATCGATGGGGGCGGGAGAGGAGCCAAAAATTCATGAAAGCATTGGCCAGGCAAGAGATGTCCTTTCGGAGGGGAGCTAATCTGATCGCCCAACTGGTTGTCGCTGGCGAGGTCCCTATGGGGATGGTTAACGCTCATACCATTGAGAGGATGAAAGTTGCGGGGGCCCCGGTAGAATGGATTACAACGTTAGATCCCATTGTTGTCTCCCTCCATCCGATCGGCCTCTCCGTAAAGCCGCTTCACCCTAATGCAGGCAAGCTATTGATAGATTTTGTACTTTCAAGAGAAGGCCAGCAGGTGATTGTGGATGTCGGTCGGACATCTCCCCGGCAAGGGATGGATCCGCGTATCGATTCCCGCAAACTCAAACTCTTTCCAACGCGGCCGGCACTGGCCGAAAGCTACCAACAACATGAGCAGGAATATAAAGAGATCTTCGGCCGTTAAGAATTGGCCGAAAGAGGGGTATCCATGAACGAAACTGCTAAAATCCATATCGGCCTATTAACCCCCGAGAGCGCTAATCGGTCTCACTTTGAGAATTTTAAGAAGCTTCTCCCGCCTGAGATCAGCATGACTTTCGAGGGCCTTAATCTGTTACGCACCTCCCGCTACGACCTGGAGGGCAAATCCGATGAAGTGATAAAGCGGGCCTTAGAACTTCATCGCAAGAACCTTGTCCATGGCATCATCATCACCGGTGCGCCCATGGTTATTCTGAATCCTGGACTGGAGACAAAGGTTTCCCAGGCCGTGGGGCTACCAGTCGTTACAGCGGTCTCTGCTGCCATAGCGGCATTGAAGGCACTTTCCACGAAAAAGTTGACCCTGATGACGCCCTTTGATGAGGCAATGAACACAAGGCTAAAGAAGCATCTACTCGACGCCGGCATTACGGTCCTATCCTGTCCTCCTTTTGAAGATCAAACGGTAGGTGCCGGTTCCAAGGTGGGTCCTGATGAACTTTTCACAAGGGCGGAGAAGGCCTTTACAGAGGCGCGGGAGGCGGATGCGATCTATTTTCAAGGGGCTTCCCTCGATCCTCTGCCGATCATTCAGAGGCTAGAGGAGAAACTAGGGGTCCCAGTGATCGCCAGCAACCCCGCTATGCTGTGGTGTATCCTGTCCCGCTTGGGTTATAAGTATTCTATTTCTGGCTACGGAAGACTTCTAGCTTCTTGGCCGGAGATAGAGAGTTGATGGAAAAAATTTTAGCCTGCCTTGAAGGAGACGAAGGAGAAGGCCATGAAGATCATGTTTCTATCCTATTCACCAAGGGGGAAACCGAGAGATAAATACGACGAGGAGACCGAGCGCATACTTAACAGCTACGCCTCCCCGGGCACACAGGTCGTCCTGGCCCATCCTGAAGACCTCGGAGGCGGCGTCATCGACAAGAGGCTGTCAGCGGAGCTGGCCATCAACGGGCTCCACCACATCCTCCGGGTACCGGCGCTGATCAAGAAGACCATCGAGGCGGAGAGAGAGGGATTCAACGCCGTGGTGCAGAGTAACACCTATGACCCTGGTGTAGAGGAGGCACGCCTGGCGGTGCGCATCCCGGTGGTAGGGCTCCTTAGAGCGACCTGCCATGTGGCCGCCTGCCTGGCCAACAGAATTGGCATCACTATCCTGGTAGAGGCGATGCTTCCCTACGCACGGAAGATCCTTCATAGTTACGGCCTCGACCCCTTCATTGTGGGCATCAAGGCCCTCGGCATGTATGAGGAGGGTGGCTTGGAAAATGTCCGGGATTCCATCAAGGCCCGCGTGGTTGAGCTGGCTAAGGAGTTTAAAGAAGAGGGAGCTGAGGTTCTGATTCCTTTAGGCGGGCGCGTCTTTCCGACCGCCGTTTCCTGCGAGGAGATTGAAGCCGAAGCTGGCATCCCAGTCCTTAATACCAAAGCCATCGGCATTCAGTTCGCCGAGATGCTGGTGAGATGCCGGATGGGTCAAAGTCCGCTCGCCTACCCGTGCAAGGTGAAGTTTTCTCCTGAGGACATAACGAAAAGAATCTTCGTCTAAAAAGACCCAGACTAAGGAGGAGATGGAAGCTATGGTTCGGCTCATCGCAGGGTATGCTACGATCGGGCTAGGGATCGTGACCGAACGGGCGGGCCTCTTTGCGGCCCTAGTGCTGAGCATCTTTTCTTTCTGCTCCCCCCTCTGGGCCTTAGGTCACATCGATATGGAGGCAGCCCGGAGAGAAGGAAAGGTAACCATCTACTCTTCTGTATCCCTTGAGGACCTTACCATTTTAGCCAAGGCATTCGAGAAAAAGTATCCCTGGATCAAAGTAGAGACCTACCGGGCCGGCAAGATCAGACTGGCCCAGCGAATCGTCACCGAGGCCCGCGCCGGAAAGCACCAATTCGATGTCCTCCTCTCGAGCGCCTTCACCACTCTGGAGATGAAATTGCAAAAACTCCTGGCGAAATATGAGTCCCCCGAGAGAGTCCACTTCCGAGCGGATCTTAGAGACCCGGAGGGATACTGGACAGGGGCTCAGATCAATACGATGTCCGTCGCTTACAACGCCAAGCTAGTCAAGAAAGAGGAGTTGCCAAAGCACTGGCGGGACCTTCTGAACCCGAAGTGGAGAGGTAAGACCGCCATCAATGCGAATAGACCGGAGTGGTACATCGGGCTTTTGCAGATGATGGGGGAAGAGGAGGGACGGAAGTACATGAAGTCCTTGGCCGATTTGAAGACTATTCCCCTTGAGAGCGCCACACTTGCCGACGAATTACTGGCTGCAGGCGAATATCCTCTCTTTGCGAATGCTGCTCCGGGAAATACGGAACGGATTAAAAAAAAGGGAGCCCCTGTGGATTGGGTGCGGATGAATGCCCTCCCGACTTACCCCATTCTGGTTTCAGTCTCTTCCCATACGAAATCTCCGAACAGCGGAAAGCTGTTAGCCGACTTTGTGCTCTCAGAAGATGGGCAGAGGGTACTCAGGGAGATTCCGCGTATCCCTGCGCGCACCGGCATGGAATCAAACCCACCGCACCTAATCAAAGGCGTGAATATATTCCATATCAATATCATCGCCATGAGTGGAAAGGGCGATGATCTCGAAGCGGAATTCAGAAAGACCTTCGGTCTGCGGTAAGTTGAATCGCTGACAAACCACAGATGGGGAGATGATCTTGGTCCTTGTCCTCCTGGTGGCTGTCCTCTTAGTCGCTTACTTCGCGCTGACCCCCCTCCTCATACTCCTCTATGGCAGCCTCAGCGACGCCCCTCCTGGGACGGTTGGGAATATCACGCTGATCAATTATACCAGGGCCTATTTAGACCCTGAGTTTTATCCTCTCATCTGGAACACGCTGAAATTCGCCTTGGGCAGTTCTCTATTGTCCTTCCTCCTGGGAACGTATCTCGCCTGGGTCTGTGAAAGGACAAACGCTCCCCTTCGCGGGCTCACCACAATGCTGGTGATTGTTTTATTCATCATTCCCGGCGTCTTGGAGACAGTTGCCTGGATACTCCTCCTCTCCCCCCAGATCGGCCTCATCAATTTGGGAGTGAGACAGTTCAAGTGGCTGCCAGACTTTTCACTCAACGTCTACTCTCTCGAAGGGATGATCTGGGCGGAATCTATGAACCTCTATCCATTGGTCTTTCTTCTCATGTCCGCGGCATTCAGGTCTCAGGATGTCGCCATGGAGGAGGCCTCCCTGACCTGTGGGGCAGGGAATTTCGCCACGCTCCGCAAGATTACGCTGAGACTGGTTACCCCGGCCATGCTCTCCGTGGTGCTTATCACCTTTATCCGTGCCGTTGAGTCCTTTGAGGTGCCGGCCCTTATAGGTGTCCGGGCCGGGATCTTTGTCTTCACTACCAAGATCTATAGCGCCCTCCAAAGACTGAGGCCGCATTATGGCATCGCCGGGGCTTATTCCGTGACGCTTCTTCTCCTGAGCATTATCGGAGTATTTTTTTACTACCGGATGACCAAAGCAGCAGAGAGGTTTGCTACAATCACCGGAAAGGGTTATCGACCTAGACGTATCGACATGGGGGCCTGGAAATATCTAATCGGTTTTTCCTGCTTGCTAATCGTCGGGTTAACCGTCATCTTTCCCCTGACTAACCTGATCTGGTCATCTCTCACCCCTTATATGGCGGTTCCCTCCCTTGAGATGGTGCCCAAGCTATCCCTCAAAAGCTACCAGGAACTTTTCCAATTTCCTTTTGCCCGCAAGGCATTCCTCAACAGCATGCTTCTTTCCTTTGGCAGCGCGACAGCAGTCATGCTCCTCACTTCATGCATTTCGTGGATCACCGTTAAGTCTCAGATCCGAGGGCGTTCTCTTATCGACAACCTTGCCTTCCTCCCTATTGCTATACCCGGTATTGTGCTTGGTGTCAGCCTTCTTGTTCTCTATCTCACGATCCCGATCCCGATCTACGGCACCCTGTGGATCCTTTTTATCGCCTATATGACCAAATACCTGCCCTATGGGATTCGTGCAACGTCGGCCTCAATGATCCAGATTGGCAAAGAACTCGAGGAGGCATCCGTGGTCAGCGGGGCTGGCTGGCTACAGACCTTCAGAAAAATCCTCCTTCCCTTACTCATGCCGGGTTTTGTCGCGGGATGGATATACATTGCGGTCGTGTCTCTGAGGGAACTTTCCACCTCCATCCTGCTTTATACTCAGGAAAGCATTGTGCTCTCGATTCTTGTTTTCGACCTCTGGGAGTCGGGTCTTTACAGTAGCGTCTCGGCTCTCGGAGTCCTTATGGTTCTTTTTTTAATGGTGGTTACCTGGGGGGCCCGCAGGATCGGGGCGCGAATAGGATATATCGAGTAAACCAAGAGACAAATTCTTAAAACTCTCTAAAATCAGAGAGCCATTCCAAGGAGGGAAAAATGCTTAGAAAGCGCGCGGTCCTTGTGGTCCTAGCAGCGATTTGGATGGCTGGGTTCATTCCCGGAGAACCGCTGGCCAGCAGTCCAGAAATAATTGAGAGGGCGAAAAGGGAGGGAGAGGTCATCTGGTATGGTGGTGGATCTGGCGAGATAGACGAAGCTATCAACAAAGGCTTTATGAGAAAATATCCGTTCATCCAGGCCAAGAAATTTCGCATCCAGAGTCAGAAGCTTCTGGTACGATTCGAGGCAGAAAGCAGGGCTGGAAAGCATATAGCCGATATTGTTCGGACCACCGATTGGTACATTGACATCTTTAAGAAAAAAGGCCTCCTGATGAAATATGAGTCTCCAGAAAGGAAATATTATCCCGACGGGTTAAGGGATCCTGACGGCTATTACACAGCTCTCTATATCTTCCTTCACGTGATGGCCTACAACACAAGACTGATATCTAAAGAAGAAGTGCCCCGTTCTTATGACGATCTTCTAGACCCCAAGTGGAAGGGTAAGTTGGGGCTTGAAGATGCTGCCTACGTTTGGTTCGTCAATCTATTGAAGTTAAAAGGTGAAAAACAAGGCCTTGAGTTCATGAAAGGGCTCGCGCGCCAGGATGTAAGCCTGCGCTCTGGCAGCACATTGCTGGGCAACTTGGTGGCGGCCGGGGAGATCCCCCTTGCTATCGACTTGTATGCCTATCAAGTGGAGCGGGCAAAAAAGAGTGGCGCGCCCATAGATTGGCTGGCGGTCGAGCCCGCCATCGTCCACACCGTCTTGGGAGGTATCAACAAGAACGCTCCTCACCCGAATGCCGCTAAGCTATTCATGGATTACCTTCTTTCGGAGGATGGGCAAAAAATTTACCTCTCGGAAGGTAATCAGCCGGCACGCAAGGGAATCTACGCGCCCTGGTTTCCCAAAGGCCTGAAGCTCTACGTCAATAGCCCTGAAATCGGTGACAAGTTCGGTGACTACCAGAGACAGTTTCACGAAATTTTTTCCACCAAGCCACCAAACTAGGGGGTGCGAGCCATCCTGTTCGATAGAGGATTAAATTTTTAGCTGCACCCCGAGGCCAGGACCGGTAGGAACGCGGACGGCTCCGTCAATAACCTCCAGCCCTTCCACAGGATCGCCGTCTAATTCTTCGAATTCGCCAATCTCACACGGGGTAACTATAGCGGGGGTTGCGCTGACGAAATGGGCCTGGGCTGCTTCAACCAAGCGGGAGGTAGCCGTGCCGCCAACATGGCAGGTAAGTCCGGCCGACTGGCAGACCTCCGCCACGGCCAGGCTACCCCGGATCCCGCCAAATTTAAGCAGCTTGATGCTGACCGCTTTGGCTGCACCGGCACGGGCAACCTCGAAGACATCTTTGGGAGAACGCACGGACTGATCCGCCAGAACAATCGGCCTCACCGCCTGCGTGACGGCAGCCATGCCAACCAGGTCGCCTGCCGGGACCGGCTGTTCAGCCATGGCCAATCCATCCGGCGCCAACGCCTCAATTACCTTGATAGCCGTGGCGGCATCGTAGGCACCGTTGAAGTCTCCGGTGAGGATGACGTCAGAACCAACCGTTTTACGGACCGCGCTGAAACGTTCTCGATCTCTCTCCAGACCGGCTCCCAGCTTCACCTTGAGGTATCGATAGCCTTGACTTACAAAAAGCCCGGCGCGCTCCGCCATCCACTCCGGAGTTCCCATGCCAAGCATCTTCAGCACTGGAATAAGCTCACGCGTTCTGCCGCCAAGCAGCGTTGAGACCGGCACATTGTGCGCCTTCCCGGCGAGGTCGTAAAGGGCCAACTCAACCGCAACTTTATGACGTCCATATCCTTGCACGCTTCTTTCCAAAGCCAACATCAGGGCTTCGATGAAAAGCGGATCCTTTCCTAAGAAGAGCGCAGTAGTGGCAGACTGAATCACTTCAAGGCCTGCCTCGAATGGATCGCTCCGAGAGGAAGGCATCACTGAAGCAGCGCCTATTCCGATCAAACCGCTGTCCGTCTCTATCTTGACATAGAAGGCTTCTACCATGTCCGCGGAATAGCTAGCTGTCTGCCAGGGGAATCGCCGCTTTAAGCGATGGGGTATAAATGTCAGTCGTTCGATCTTCATTTTTCTAAACCTGGGTCGATGTCAACCCTCGGTTCACCCTCTTTACAGT
Source organism: Deltaproteobacteria bacterium (assembly GCA_023250515.1). GTDB lineage: Bacteria > Desulfobacterota > Binatia > UBA9968 > UBA9968 > JAHFAO01. Next base: position 18,705 of record JAHFAO010000015.1, read on the forward strand.
AAGACTTAAAAATAATAAAGAGATCAAAGAAAAAGCCTTGTGGCTATTTGGGAGAGCGGATGCATACTGAAAGAAGCCTAGCAAGAACCCACGGGTTCGGACTTGTTTCGTTTGCCTTACCCGTGGTCCTGTTAGCCCTTTTTGGATTTCCTCCAATTAGCAAAGCGGCAAGCAAAGATGATCTGATTCAGGGGGCAAAAAAAGAGGGCGAGGTGATCTTATACGCCTCCATGAACATCGAAGAGGCGAATACCACGATCGCCAAATTCGAAGAGAAATACCCCTTTCTAAAGGTGAAGTTGGCCCGCACAGGAAGTGAGAAGCTCCTCGCCAAAGCACTCACAGAGGCTAGGGCAAAAAAACACTTTGCCGATGTCATCCAGACTGTGGAGTTCAGTATGCATATCCTCAGGAACAAGGGAATCTTGGGCCGCTACCTCTCACCCGAGGAGGGTCTTTACCCCAAAGAGTTCAAAGAAGACGGATATTGGACAACCGTCTACTACAATCCTTATGTCGTCGCCTACAATACCAAGCTAGTCCCCCGCGAAAGGCTTCCCAAAAGTTATGAAGATCTTTTGAACCCTCTGTGGAAAGGGAAAATGATGATGGAGGGGACAAAAGTAGATTGGTTTGCCGGTATGCTCCAGATCATGGGGAGAGAAAAAGGGCTGAAATACATGAGAGACCTCTCCAGGCAAGATCTCATGCTCCGGACCGGTCACAATCTCATAGCCCAATTAGTTGCCGCTGGAGAAGCTCTATTTGACATTAATATTCCTGCCTCCTCTGTGGACCGATTGAAAGAGAATGGCGCCCCCATTGACTGGACAGCATTGGGTCCTGCGCCCGCCATCATGGTTGGAATCGGCATAGCCTCTCAAACACCGCATCCCCATGCGGCGAGGCTCTATGTGGACTTCGCCCTGTCTAGGGAGGGACAAAGGCTGATGCGGGGTTTCGGCAGATTGGTTGCGCGCTCGGATTTTGCCCAGGAACAAGCTGCGGCGATTAAAGGGGTCCAAATAGCACCTGTCAACCCTGCCTTGGCTGATAAAATGGATGACTACGCGAAACAATTGAGAGGAATCTTTGCGAGGTAGATAAGAGCAGTCTCAACAGAAGGACGCCTAAGAAGCAAAAGGAGGACCTTTATGCGGATCATGTTCCTGAATCACTCCTCTAGGCAAGAAGCTAACCCACAACGCGAGGCGCGGATTGTCTCTCTCCTTAACGGTTATGCCTCCTCTGGGACCACTGTGGAGCTTCACTATCCCGACGACCTGGGAGGAGGCGAGGTGTTGCGCCAGCTCGAGCAGCGTAAGGCCCTTTCAGGGTTGCACCACATCCTGGAGACTCCGGCGCTAGTCAAAAAGATCATTGAGGCTGAGCGTTCCGGCTTCGATGCGGTGGTCCAGAGCAACACATTCGATCCGGGGGTAGAGGCTGGCCGTTTGGCAGTGAGGATTCCGGTGGTGGGCGTGCTGCGCTCCTCGTGTCATTTTGCTGCCTGCCTCGGTGATCGCTTCGGCCTGATCGTACCGCTGGAAAGCCATGTTCCCTACGTTTCCCGTATTATCGAAACCTATCGTATGGGACACTTTGTCTCCGCCATCAAAGCGGTCAACCTTTACGAGAGCGGCGACTTGTCTAAACATCACAACCTTATCTTGGAGCGCACGATCGCAGTCGGTCGTGAAATGGTAGCTTGCGGGGCTCAAGTCATTATTCCCATAGGAGGACGCCTCGTCCCGTACGAGGTTACCCCGGAGGAGCTGGAGCCTGAGATCGGGGTCCCGGTCATCAATACGAAAGCGGTAGGAATTCGTTTCGCCGAGTTGATGGTGAGCAGTAACATGACCCACAGCCAGAAGGCCTACCCCTGGTCTCCCGGGCTCAGCCCTGAGGATGTCTCCCGCCGCTCCAGTCATCGGGAATGAAATTTCTTAGGGCTTCTGATACCTGGATAAAAATTACCAGTTTAAAGATGGGATTGGGTCGACGGAAGTAAATACGGCTACATAGACTTTGCGGGTTACCTCTACTTAATAAATATTTTATCAAACTGCGCCACTGTATCATTATAAGTCTCAATTAATCCTTCAGGGCGGGCTGGATAAAGATTCAAACCTTTTGTCAGCCTGGGTGGATCCGGGTAGACATCTGGTCGCGCAGGGATCCTTCTCAGACCGCTGAGAATCTGCTGTCCTTCTTTGGATAAGACGAAATCAACGAAAAGCCTGGCCGTATTTGAATGAGGAGCTTTATCTGGTATCGAGATTGCATTTATGGAAGTAATAGTCGGGCCTTTAAACCTTACCCAATCAATAGGTGCCCCTCGGCTCATCATTCTATCAACGCGACTTCCATATACGACCACTGCCATGGCTATCTCACCAGCAGCGATTAATTGAGCAAGCAAAGTGTGGCCCTTTCGTAATTGTAAATCTTGTCTGGCAAGATTTTTCATATACTCCATTCCTTTTTCCTTACCCATGATCTTCAGCAAATGATAGAACCACTGATATTCTTCCGTTTCCAATCCTATCTTACCTTTCCATTTTGGGTTTAAAAGATCCCCATAACTTGTGGGAGCTTCCTTTGGAGAAACAAGGTTCGTATTATAACCGATGACATAGGTAAGGAGATAAAAGGCATTCCAATAGCCCTCAGGATCTTTGAAGCCCTCCGGATAGACGGCGCTTTCTGCTGAGATATATTTTTTGAGCAGGCCTTCGTTCTTGAGTTGATAAACCTGGATGATACTCGTCTGAAATATATCCGCTCTATGCGTATTGGCGCGGCTTTCTATCATAAATCTGGTTAAAACTTTCTCCCCACTAGACCGGAACATTTCTGGCTTTATAAACGGATATTTCTTCCCAAATTCACTGAGGAAAATGCCTGCCTCTTCTATATCCATCCCGGTATACAAAACTAGCTTTCCCTCTTTTTTTGCGCCTTCCAATATCTTTTCTTTTTCTGTGGATGCACCCTGTGCTTGAAAACTTACACTTAAAGTAGTCAAGAAAGTGAGACAAAATAGTGCCAAGAAAAGAGAGCCTCTAAAGGATTTTGGGGTTGAAAACATATACCCTCCTGTTACTGAATGGAGTGAGCGGGATTAGGCATCACTTCTCTTTCCTTGTCAAGCAGTCGTATTGCGCCATTTGACAAGGAAGTGGCCTTTTCCTTATCTTTCGCGCTAATAGCCCGGAACGCTTATCAACCTGCCGCGCGGCGATCCGGCCGCGGAAGGTCAGGAGAACCGTCATGCCTTACGAATCGGAACAAGGCCACATTACCCTGGCACTTAGCGGGGATATTATGCCTTCCCGGAGGCTGGCGGTTTACCGCGAGCCTGAATTCCTGGCCCTCCGCGACCTCTTACGGGGAGCAGACGCTTCTTTCGCCAACCTGGAAAGCTTGGTGATCCATTACGGTGAAGGGTCACCGGCGCTGCGGACCGGGAAGTCAACGGCCGGGGTTTTATTCGGACTGCATAAGCGCTTCGAGCCGATTGCTCTAACCCTAAAATAAGGAGGGAGTTGATGCCAGAGTTTAAGTTGATTTCAGCAGATAGCCACGTCAACGAATCCCCGGCAGCTTGGGAACGGGTCCAGAGGGAATACGGTGATAGGGCGCCCAAAATAGTAAAAGACCCTCCTGGAGTTCCTAAGGGCAGGTGGCTCATAACCGAGGGCTTACCCCCCATAGGTTGCTCTCACTTCGCCATCGGCCGGGTGGTAGGCAAGGAGATGGGCATTTCGCAGGTCGATATGGCCAAGCACGCCGATACGATCGGCTTCAACGAGAACTTCCGTTATGAAGACTATCCGGGTGGCTGGGATCCCTCAGCGCGGCTCAAGGATCAAGATGAGGACGGCGTGGAGGCCGAGGTCCTCTTTCCTAGCCCCGCTCGTTTCTTTTATGGCCTTACGGAGCAACCGTTTCAGCAGGCCATCTTTCATTCTTACAATGCCTGGCTGCACGAGTTCTGTAGCTACAATCCCAAGCGACTTGTGGGCCTGCCGCTGATCTCCATTTTGGAGGTGGGACATGCGGTGGAAGACATTAAGCAGTATGCGAAGCTAGGATTTCGCGGAGTGCTTATTCCAACCCGGATCAAGGACAGCGGGTACTACGAGTCCAAGTATGAGCCTATGTGGGCGGCTGCGGAAGAGGCGGGGGTAGTCATCAATGTGCACACCAGCGCCACACAGGGAGTAGCGCGCACCCATTTCGAAGGACCTCGGCCCGTGGACCCGCGCAAGCAAAGCGCGGGATTCGCCTCCAAGCAGGCGCCGGCCCAGCAGTTCCTCGGCCAGTTGATCTTCTCCGGTGTATTCGACCGGCACCCGAAACTGAGGGTAGTATGCGCCGAGTTTGACGTGGGTTGGGTGGCCAACTTGGTGCAGCAGGTGGACTACTGGTTTGGTCGCAAAAGCACGTATGACGCTGATCTATACGTGAACAGGCTGCCCCCAAGCGAATATTTCAAGCGGAATGTTTTTTTCACCTACCAGGATGACCGGGCTGGGGTACTGACGACGCCGGTCTTTGGTGCGGATAATTTCATGTGGGCCAGCGACTATCCCCACGGCGTAACCACGTGGCCCTTCTCCCGGGAGACCGTGGATCGCAACTGTGAAGGAATTGACCCTGTGGTGAAGAGGAAGATCAGCCGGGAGAATGTTAGCAGACTGTATCACTTAGGATTGTAGAGTAATCCGGACTGCAGGACTGAGTAGTAATAGTATTATCCGAGCCACCGCTGGAGCGGGCGATGATGAACGGCGTTGCAAAACTCTGGGAAAGGGGATAAGTCCAAGAAAAGAAATGAGTTTAATTCAGGGCTGAAGAACAGCTACTGGAGGATGGAAGATGAAGATCACTCAAGTCCGCGCGGTCGCCTATAAAGTGCACAATGCTATGACTGGATGGAAAATTTCTACCGGCAGCAGCGATCTCCATGAGTTGATTTTTGTGCGAATCGATACGGATGAAAGAATCTTTGGCGTCGGTGTGGCGAGTCCGGGCGCGACCTTTATCAGCGGTGACACCCAAATCCACCATCTCGAGCTGATCAATAATAGACTGGGTCCGGCGATCGCCGGAGCCGATCCGTTTAGCCTCGAAGCGATTACCCACAAACTCGACTCCCTGGTAAGAGGAGCAGAGCGGGCGAAGGCAGGAATCGACCTCGCCCTGCACGATCTTATGGGAAAGGCTTTGGGAGTGCCAGCCAACAGACTCTTCGGTGGTGCCGTCCATTCGGCAGTGCGTGTGACCCGCCTCATGGGGATGTATGAACCGCAGGAGATGGCGGAAAAATCAAAATCAGTGGTGCAGAGAGGCTATACAGCTCTAAAGCTCAAGGTCGGAACTACCCTCAAGGAAGATGTCGAACGGGTACAGAGAGTACGCGAGGCGGTCGGGCCGGAGGTGACGATTACGATTGACTTTAACATGGCCTGTTCCCCAAAAGAGGCGATCCAGCGAATTCAAAAGATGGAGCCTTATGATGTGGCGATCGTCGAGCAGCCAGTCAAGGCCGCCGACCTACGAGGAATGGCCTTGGTCAGGCAGGCTGTCCGACCCCGAGTCATGGCCGATGAAAGTGTCAATAGCTCCGCAGAGGCCTTAAGAATTATCGAAAACGGCGCAGCGGATATCATTAGCTTAAAAATTCCCAAGATGGGCGGTATCTTTAAGGCCAGAAAGGTCGCCGCGGTGTGCGAGGCTGCCGGCATCGAATATCTCGTGGGGACGGCTCCAGGCAGTCGTCTCCTGGATGCTGCCAATGTCCACCTGGCAGTAAGTCTCAGAAATCTCACGCTTCCGTGTGAGATCGGTGAGTTCGAGCGTATGGCCAACGATCCTTGTAGAGGATTGGAAATTGTTGAGGGGATTTCTCGCCCCCCGCCGGGGCCAGGGTTGGGAGTAGACGTCGATCTCGTCAAGGTCGGTTTGGCAGGATAAATTTTCAATAAGAAAGAGGGAGAAAGCATGATCATTGATGCCGATGGTCACCTTTTTGAAACCGAAGAGGTTTTTGAGAAATACATGGAGCCGCCTCTACGGAATTACCGGCCCCGATTGGTGGCGGATGATGAGGGGCACAATTTTTGGGTGGTGGATGGAGCCACCCGCTATCGACGACCCAGTATTCCCGGCGCTTTTACTCCTGGAACAGCAGCTCCCCCCGGGGGCAAATTAGCAGGCGCTCGCCGGGCCTCGGTCGGCAGTCAGACCTTGTCTAATGTCAAGGAGCGCTTGCAGGATCTCGATGCGGAGGGGATTGATGTGCAGTTTCTCTATCCCAGTTTCCTTCTACACATCAACTCATGGGGGGACGGAGTCCTAGGAAATGGAGTCTGCCGCGCCTACAATGCTTGGCTTGCAAAAGTCTGTGCCGAGGCCCCCGATCGCTTGAAAGGTGTCGGAGTGGTCTGCCTTCAGGACCCTGAGGGGGCCACGCGTGAAGTCCAGCGCATCAAGGAGACCGGCCTGGCCGCGGTTATGATCAATGGAACAGTGGGACTAACCCGGTTGGACCATCCGGATCACGAACCTTTTTTTGCCGAGGCGGACCGGCTGCGTTTACCCATTGCCGTTCACTTCAGTTTTGAATTTCCCGGGGTGAGGGAACTCTTTCCCCATTTTTTCCCTGCCCGGGTTTTGGCAGGCATTTTCCCCATCATGGCCGGCTTCACGAGCGTGCTTTGCTCCGGGCTTATGGAGCGTTACCCCAACTTACGCTTTGCTTTCCTCGAGGCCGGCTCCAACTGGGTACCGGCCTATGTCGAGCGAATGGACGACCATTTTGAAAACCCGCGCTATAACGCGCGCCAACTTATCAGCCGCCCGCCCAGCGAGTACCTACATTCGGGAAGAATCTTCTTCGGATGCGAGGGTAATGAGGCATCGCTCAGCCGTTTAGTCCGGGAGATCGGCGAGGACAAACTCATGTACTCCTCGGATTTCCCTCACGCGGACCGGACCGAAGGAACGGCGAGCATTCTGAAGGGGCGCAATGATCTCTCCGAATCTGCCAAGAGGAAGATCATGGAGGAAAACGCCCAACGTTTTTACGGCCTCTAAGGGATGGGTACCGCTCTTATCAACATTAAAATCAGCAAGTTACCTTCTCTGATTGAAGAGATCATAGATTCCCGCGTCTAAGAAAAAAAGGAGGTGATTCTATGAAGACTATACTCAGGCTAATCCTTGTCGCCTTGATTACTTTAGCCTTTAGCGGAGTTAGCTTTGCCCAGGCGAAACCGGCAACTCCAGCCACTCCGGCCAGTCCGGCGTTGGAGAAGACGGAAAAGAATGTCGACGAGAAAGGTAAGAAGGTTCAGAAGAAGGTTCGGAAGAAGGGGGAAGGCAAAGCAAAAGCAAAAGGAAAGTCCAAGGCTGAGGAGAAGAAGGAAAAGACGGGCGATACCAAGTAGTATTGAAATTTCTCACCTTGGGAGAGGGGTAGCTTTCTTACGTAGCTATCCCTCTCCTCTCGCCCTTAAATAGTAGATAAACCACTCCATGTTTCCCCCTCCAAAGGTAAAAACCTTGCTTGATTTCACCCCTGATATTTTATAAACTATTGTTTTATCGGGAGTGTTGAGCCGAAAGGAGGAGTGGAGATGGACCTGCCGAAATGCCAGAAGTGTAATAATGGGCTTCTCATCCCCCTATCTGACTACGGTCAGGATGGGGCTTCCGTGACATTCAAGGCCTGGGCCTGTACCAACCCGGAGTGTGGTTTTTCTCTCAGGGTCGATAAAGGCGAGGTAACCTACGGGAAGAAGATAGAACCCAAACACTAGTCATCCCTTTGCTGAATTTCAAAATAAGGGGGGGGAAAAGATAGGTTCCCCCCTTTTTTATTTTTTAACGTGGTATGCAATTTCAATGGATGGTGGTTCGGTTGAAGCTCTGGATTGCCCGGGCAAAGAGCTCACAGCCTTTCTGTAAGGCCTCCAGGCATCGCCTCTGCGTTTCGGCATCTAAGGCGTAGCGCCTGAGTGCTTCAGGTGCAAGCCATTCATGGGCCTCTTCATCCACTAGAAGGGTATCACGGTAAATGGAAGCCGTCATGGGGTCGATCGACTCAACGCGTTGTATGAAGGACCGTGAAGTGCGCGGGAAGAACTCCTCATGTCCGTACTGCACGCTGGCCACGAGCTCACAGAAAGAGCCCAGGGAAGCGTGGTAATCCCAAAGCTCCTTGAGCTCCCTAAGGGGGTTTTTCCAGAGTGCGTCTGCATCCCCCTTAAGCTCTGCGATTCTTTCGCGCAGAATGGCGGCATGCTTGAGCTCATTGGCGACATACTCTGAGAGGGAGCGCTGGATATCCAAATCAGGGATGTGAGGTATCCACCTCGCCGTCACCTCTGCGGCCTTACGCTCCATAACTACACCAAATTGAAGGCGGCGTACCACCACTTCTTGGGTGAGAGGTTTCTCGGCCCCATAACTCTTTTTCTCGGCGGTCATCTTAGCCCACATCTCTTCCCTCTGCTCAGCCAGTCTCTTTAAAAAGGCGTCAGATCTTAGAGCCTCCATTGCTTTCCTCCTGGGAATTTGAATTAGTTGTTTGACATAGGCGAAGTTTTAGGTTTAAACATTACAGGAATTTTTTCTAATGTAAAGCCCTGTGCAGGGCACTGAAAACTCTGCTTTTAGGCTGGCAGCGAACTCTAGTGGACTCAACCGAAGCTAAGGCTTACGTAGATCATCTTTATGAGGAGCTTTGCCACCATTGGGAGGAAAAGATCCACGATGGGCCTTTCATGAAACAGTTAAGAGAAGGAACGCTGCCCTTATCTTCGATGCGGCGTTTTTTCAAGGATTGGGGGATTTTCTCAGTAGAGGTGGTGGCTTTAAATGCAGTCTCATATTATGTTCACCTGCCGTTTTTCATCCGCAATTTCGACCTCCTGCCAGCTTTTACAGATAAGGTTGCCGAGGAGCTAATCTCTCCGAAGCCTCCAGGCCATACCCTCCTCTTAGTCGAGACAGCCAATGCCTTGGGACTCAGCAGGGAAGAGCTGTTTGAGCAGCCGGCTTCTGCGGCGGGGAGGGCTATCAGTGACTACTGCCGCAGGATCTTCCAGGACGGTTCTGTGGCTGAGTTATGGGGACTCCATGTCTATGAGGAGACATTGGGCTACTGGTCCAAGGAGTGGGCCGAAGCCCTTACCTCTCATTATGGCTTTAACCCCAACCAAACTGTCTACTTCACTGCCCACTCAGAGGCCGATCTGGTGCGGCACGAAGGACATATGGGCCACGGACCACTGAATCGCATGATCCTGCAGCGGATTCTAGAGCAGGGGTTGACCAGCACTAGGCTGGGCTACGATTTGAAATACTGCGCTTTCACCATGGTAGATCTCCACTCGCTCATAGAAAAAAACGCCCTGGAAAACCCCTACCCGGAATAGGGAAACTATTCAGGATTGAGCCAGAGGAGGGAACTATTTTGGATGTATTAAAGGTTACCGGGTATCACTGCCGACCGCCTCACCTGGTTGCAGAAAAGCGCGGCTTCTTCGCCAGGGAAGGACTGGAGGTTCTCTTCCACAAGGCAACCTATGCGCCCGATCATAACCAGGGGATGGCAGAGGGACGGTGGGACTTTACCTTGAGCAGCGCTGATACCATGATTGCCCGCACGACCACGGACGGTGTCGATTACGTGCTCTTCATGCAAGCTGAGGAAGGGTTGGACGCTTATCTGATAGGGCGGCCTGAAGTAGAATCCATTGACGATCTGCGCGGTAGGCTCTTGGCCGGCGATCCGGGTGATTCCAATTTGGATCTCATCCGCAAGAAGATTCTTCATCAGCACGGTATCGAGGAGAGAGAATACGCAGTAGAGATCATCGGGGCTTCACCGCAGCGACTTGAGGCCTTTAAAAAAGGACGGGTGATCGCCGCTATGTTGACGCCACCATCCAGTGAAGAGGCCGTTGCTGCGGGAGGAAAGATCCTCGCCTGCGCCGCAGACTATGTACCTAACTGGCCCTTAACCTGCGGCTGGAGCCGACGTGCGTGGCTAGAAGCCCATCGCGACCTGGTCGTGCGCTTTATCCGTGCATGGGTGGCTGCGACCGATTGGATCTTAAATGCCGCAAACCGCAAAGAGACCCTGGAACTCCTCATCAAAGAGCAAGGCCTAACACCCGCGGCGGCGCAAAACTCTCTCAACCGAATCGTCCCTAAGGCCCGAATCAATCCTGTCTCGATTCTGCGCGTACTGGAGCTACGAATTGAGATGGGCGTCTATAAGCCTCCCTTCTCTCCTGCCGGGCGCTTCTACGATGCTCGTCCCTGGTGCCATGCCACAGGTTTACCCCCGCCTGAGCCAGCAGGGATGCCAAGGGAAAAAGGTGGTGTAAGGGAAGATGAGGTATTGCCGTGACGTTTAAGTGGTTTCTTACGCTTTGCCTTTTGCTCGTCCTGTTCGTTGGTATTTCACTGGACAGCTTTGGGCAGAGCGGCGGAAAGTGGCTCACACGTGCGTCGATGCCCTCGTCACGGACTGAGGTGGCAGCAGTTGAGCTTGGAGGAAAGATCTATGTGATCGGTGGCTTCGGAAAAGGTGGAGATCTGGTTGAAGAGTATGATCCAGCGAAAGATAGCTGGCGCCGCCGGGCATCTCTTCCCCAGTCCCTCCATCATGTCGGGGCAGCCGCCGTGGCGGGGAAGATCTACGTTATCGGTGGTTACGCCTCCGGTTGGGGCGCGGTTAATACAGTCTATGAGTACGATCCATCTTCAGACCAGTGGGGGGCTCGAGCTCCAATGCCGACTGCACGAGGAGCCCTGGCAGTAGGAGTCATTGGTGAGAAGATTTACGCCGTGGGTGGAGTCGGAGCGAATCGACGAAACTCAAGCGCTAACGAGGTCTATGACCCTCTAAAAGACCAGTGGACGAAACGCGCATCAATCCCCACGCCGAGGGATCACCTAGCTATCGGCGTGGTAAGCGGCAGGCTCTACGCCATCGGTGGACGAATAGACGGCAACCACGCACGAAATCTGGCGGTCACCGAAGAATATGACCCTGCCGCCGACCGGTGGCGGCCGCGCGCCTCAATACCTACGCCACGAAGCGGTATTGCCGCTGCACCCTTGGGTGGGAAGATCTTTGTTTTTGGTGGCGAGTCCACCTCCGGGACATTCAATCAGACCGAGTCCTACGATCCTGTCACAGACACCTGGGCCACCTGGACTCCAATGCCAACCGCCCGACATGGGCTGGGAGCAGCAGTAGTGGGGCAAAGCATCTACATTCTCTCTGGTGGCCCCACCCCGGGTGGTTCGTTCTCTTCCGCCAACGAAGTCTTCACTCCCTGAGCCAAGCATGCTTGGCGTCTGTTACAACGAGGAAAGACCTTCTAGCTTTTAACTAACTCCAAAGGACGCCGACTAGCCCGATCAAAAAGGACCTTACCTCCCAAATAAACGTAGGGTAGATCGTGGCTGGTCAAAGGACGGTCCGTTGCTCGCATGCGGGCTTCGACAACCTCCCCGATGAATAGTGTATGGTCTCCGGCTGCGTGGCTGGACACCACGCGGCAGTCAAGCGACGCAAGCGCGTCCCTTAGTAGAGGCGTGCCAGTAGCGCCAGTTTCTAGCGCAAAGGGTTCAAGGTTATCAGGCTGGCGAGACGCCGAAGAATAGAAGTAATCTTCCAGACGCTTGTCCTGTATTCCCACAACGTTTAGCGCAAATGCGCCGCTTTCCAGGATCATCTGATGGGTGAAGTGCTCCCTATCCACGGCGATCATTAACAGGATGGGATTTCCTGAGACCTGTGTGGCCCAGGATGAACTCATGCCGTGCTGGCGATTACCGCATCGCGCGGTTAGCACATAAATTCCTGTCGTTAGCGCTGCAAGCGCTTCGGCAAGCTGAGGCTCCATACGTACCTCCGTCTTCTGCCCAATTGCAACCTTCCTTACCCGAAGGTCGAGTTAATGTCCATGAGCATTGTTGAATCCAGGCCGGGTATAAAATAGGATTTGTTTTACGCTCAGAACATAAGACTCTAGCGTCTCCCCGGCTCATCTACGTTAAGACGCTCACTGATATGCCTAATAATCCGCGGCGAAGTGTGAAAACCACGGCGAATGGCTCGAGTGGCTGCAGACCGATTAAGCTATTTATCGTAGCTGATACTGAGCGCAGAGACTCTGCCAAGAGTCAAAAGAAGCAAGGGTCCGAAGTGCAGCAAGAGTAGGGGGCAGCAGGGGGAGTGAATCATTCTGGGCGTGATTCAGTGCCAACTCCGGCGTCATCCAAAAGCTCTCGGCCACCTCCTGCGAGGAGAAAAGCGGACTTTGATCCGATGGCAGACGGGCAAGATAGAAGCGCGTATCAAACCGAATCGAATACTTCTCTGGTGTTACCCGGTGAGAGAAATAAACTGGACGGCCTAGGTCACAATAGAGTCCCTCCGACTCCAGAAAAACCCGCAAATCCATGGCTCCCTCGACCAAGGCTTCGCGCTTCTCAGCCAATCTCTTTTT
>JAHFAO010000262.1 GCA_023250515.1 Deltaproteobacteria bacterium
TTCCTGCTGGTCTATATTCCCTATTCCAAATTCGCTCACTTAGCGTATCGGTTTGTGGCTATGCTTTACTCAAGTAGCACAACATCGTCCCGCAGTTGAACGAAGGAATGAATGACCCTAATAACCCCTGCCTGTTTTGCGGTCCCCGTCGGGTAACCAGACGCAATGAGCTCGCCTATTGCACGCGAGACAGCTATCCCATCAGTCCCGGGCACTCGCTGATCGTCCCGCTACGGCACTGTGCCGACTTCTTCGACCTCACTTCAGAAGAAATGAACGCCTGTATGGAGCTGTTGGTGGCAGAGCGAGACGCCATCAAGGAGGAGCTTAGGCCCGACGGGTACAACGTTGGCATCAATGTCGGCAAGGCGGCAGGACAGAGCGTTTTTCACGTGCATATTCATCTGATCCCTCGATACCACGGGGATCACCCGCGGCCTCAAGGTGGAGTTCGGCAGATCATCCCCGATAAGGCCGACTACCCGCGCGGGGGAACGCCGTCGAATTGAGGCGCGGATCACGCCCAGGCTGAAAGACGGATGGGTTTATGATCTGGCAGTGGTCGGGGACGGCCGATGAGCCTGACGCTGGTCACGACCTTAGCTGTCCTTTCGGGGATCGGGCGGGTTCGCGGTGAGAGCCTGGATACCCCTCTCGAGCTAGATCCCCTCACCCATACCGCGCTGGGTCCCTTGAATAGGGGAGCGGTTCCATTCCAGTGCAGAATGGAACTTGCGCGGAAGGGGAGGTTTGCGGGAAGTCATGAAATGGATAAATTCTTCTTTCGAGCCGACGAGCATCCGGGGATTCGTTTTCTTCTCATCGCCCAAAGTAGAAAAGGCTGGGCGGTAATCGTGCGCAGGAAAGACGTGGATCTGATCACCCAGAGAGACCAATCTCCGCAGACTCTCGTATTGTTTCTCGGCATTCCCTCCTGGTAGATCTGTTCTTCCACATCCTCCGATCAAGAGAGTATCCCCAGTAAAGATGCGGTCTCCGGCGAGGAGGCAAGTACTGTCCTCTGTATGGCCCGGGGTATGGAGGACTTGAATGGAAATGCCGCCAAACTGGATTGTCTCCCCCTCATCAACCCTCAGATCCACGTAAGGGGCCTCGCAAGCACGGTGCATCACGACCTTGGCGCCGACCCTATCTCTTAAAATCTTGCAGGCAGAACTATGATCGGCATGGGTATGAGTGTCTATCGCATAGAGGAGGCGAGAAGATAAGCCTTCCGCCATCCGGAGGTATTCCTCAGTCTTATCTATCTCAGGGTCGATAACCACACAGAGTTTCTCTTTTATGCTCCCGAGAATGTAGGAAAGACAGCCGCCTGAGCGTATCTGCTCGAAAAAGATTTCCTGGTCCTCCATTGCGACTTGACCCTTGAAAACCGTGATCGCTCGTGCTCGCTCCGATCACGAATCACGAACACGAGCCACGAAGCTAGGCCCGACTGATAGTTCCCTTTTCGAGATTATAGCGATGTCTCTCCACCTGCTCCAGATCATAACTGAGAAAGCGGAAGACTACTGCCGGAGTCTCGGTAGCGTGCGTCGAATGGATGTCTCCCCGAAGGTAAGGATAGACGATGCCCGGGGAAAGCCGATGCAGCTCTTTTTTTTCTAGTCTAGCCCGTCCGGGTTCTTTACCGTCGTCGGTGCGCCGATAGAGGGTAATCTCAGTCAGTCCGGTATAGGCGCCATAGACGACCCAACAAGGACCGTGGTCATGCGGCAGGTTGCCGTGCCCCTGCTTATGCACGTGCCCCATCTGAATAAAGCCATAGTCCGGGTCGCGGTAAAGCTCTCTTGCCGGTTTAGCCTCTCGGATCAGTTCTGCCATCCACGGATCATTCGGGCTGGTTGAGGCGAAGAGCTTTTCCATGAGGGATTTAACCTTAAAGGGGAGTTGAGGGTCTTTCCCATCACCCCAGATGGAGCGAATCTCGTCGATGTACCTCTCTAACGAGTTAGCTTCCTTCACTGCGCTGATTGCCATGCGTTCTCCTCCTTTCCATTGGTTTTCTTTTACCACTTTTTCCTGCCGTTCGTCCAGGCCAAACTGCTGAGGGCCTTCACCTTTCTTCCCCGAGGCAAGCGCTTGTCACACTTTTGGTGGGGAGTCTTCGGGGTCTATTGACTATGATGTCCCTTCGGGGATATTTTTAGCTCGTCGCAAGCAAGTAGGTGCAGCCGAAGACAATGCCAAGGCAATCTTTGAATTGAATATCTAGGGTGAAAAGCTTTCAAGGGTAGACAATTTTTGCAAGCCTATCTGTCTCTCTGATCCGGGAGCTAAAAAATCATTTGAGTCTTGCTGGCCGGTTTGATCCGTACGCTACTTCAAGGTAGACAATTATCGCGTTAGTCTGCGCCTAAGCTCCTCCTGTTCTTGCTGCCGGGCGAGATCGATTTCCTCCATTTTGTGTCCCAGCCATTCTCCGTTGGCAATCAGTTTCTGCCAGTCAACCTGCCTTCCCGAAATCATAGCGAGGTCAGTCTGGATATGGGAGCGAATTTCTCTACCTGGATCCCAGAATCGTCCGTAAGAAGTGTTGTGAGAAATATATTCAAGCCAGTCATGTATTTCTCTCAGTGCCCCTTCGAGCTCTCTCAAGCCCTGTTCTCCTTGGGAACTTCCCATGCCGCCTTTCTTTGAATCCTCCGAGGTTAGCTTCTTTAGTTGCGCAATCAGTTGATCGTCGGCTCCTACCATTTTAAGTGAAGTCTCCCCATCCTTCGTCCACTCAAAACTAATTCCCTTCTGCTTAACTAAAGTGGCTACTCGCGCCGGTGAAATCCCTTCTCTTAATGCGTACACGATATCGTTCAATGAAAACGGGTTCTCAATCTTCAGGTCTCCCTGTTGACGAATAAGCATCAGCCCCAAATAGAGTTTCGCCATGAAATCATATGGGTGACGAGAGAGCGCTTGCCCTAAGGTCTGATGCGCCTCTGAGAGTCTTCCCGCCGCATAGTAAGACCGTCCGACATAAGTCCACACTGCCTGCCGAAGGGGGCTGAAGTCCAGGAGATAGTTGGGGTCCGCCTGGGCTACCCGCTGGAAATGGGCCAAGGCTATGTCGGGCTTTCCTGTTAGCAGGGCTCCACGTCCTAATTGGATCTCGCCTCCAAGCTGAAAGGAGGTACAACCGAAGAGGAAGATGAACGCTGAAAACAATCCTAAGGAATAAATTCTATTCATGGCCCCTCTTAGGCTAGTTTAGGATAGGCACTGTTGTCGAAAAACTCAATCCCCCAAGCGGCCTTGTTAGAACGATAGGCATGGCTTAACGGAGGAGCATGTTGGAACATAAAGCTATGTGGTGTAAAAAGGATTAAGATGGAGCTGAGGTATGTCGTGCTAAGCTTTGGCTGCCTGGGGCTCGCGCCGGGCTGGTGCTTTCGCAGCCTCACGGGCAATAGCGATTCGACCGGTGCGGATGAGTTCCTTGATGCCAAGTGGTTTTAGTAAGTTGATCAGCGCCTCGACCTTGTCCACGTCGCCGGTCACTTCAATG
>JAHFAO010000016.1 GCA_023250515.1 Deltaproteobacteria bacterium
GTGCTGCGGGCTCTTTCACGGCTTTGATCGTTCCAAGTGGCTTTCGCAAAAAGCAGAGGAGAGAGTGTCGCTCTTGCCTGCGGCCCAGGAACACATCTTGGCGCAAGAGAATGGCAAAGAACGGTTGCTCCAGGTGGTACGGGAGTTGTCGTATGCCTTCGCCCTTGCTGTGCCCCACGAAAAGGCGTTGCGTATCCGCAACGGTGTCGGTTTCTTTCAGGCGGTGCGCGCGGTTCTGACCAAGCACGCGCCGGGAGAGTCGAAGACCGAGGAAGAGCTGGATTTCGCCGTGCGCCAAATCGTATCGCGTGCAGTCGCGCCTGAGGGCGTCGTGGATATCTTCGCGGCGGCGGGATTGCAGAAGCCCGACATTTCGATTCTATCTGATGAATTCTTAGCGGAAGTGCGCGGCATGCCGCAGCGGAATCTGGCGGTGGAGCTATTAAGGAAACTTCTTTCAGGAGAGATCCACGTACGGCGTCGAAAGAACGTTGTGCAGGCGAAATTGGTTTCCGAGATGTTGGAGGAGTCGATCCGAAAATACCAAAATCGAGCCATCGAAGCTACGCAAGTTATGAGAGATGAAATGGGGTCAGAAATGGGGTCAGGCATGCCTTATTGACATTATGGTAGGTCCGGGGTAACGATGCTGCATGGCCAGGAAGCCGAGGGTGCATTTTGCAGGGGCGCTCTATCATGTCATGTGTCGGGGCAATCAGGGGCAGTCCATTTTTAGAGACGATCGGGACCGCCAGCGCTATGTGGAGTTGCTTAAAGAGAGCCGGCAGCGATTCGGCTACCGGCTGTATGCCTACGTGCTGATGGGGAATCACGTCCACCAACTGATCGAGATCGGTCAGACGCCCCTGTCCAAGGTGATGCAAAACATACTGTTCCGTTACACCCGGTACTGGAACGCAAGGTATCGCAAGATTGGGCATCTATTTCAGGGTCGCTACAAAGCAATCTTGTGCGAGAAGGAGAGCTACTTATTGGAACTGATCCGATACCTTCATCTAAATCCGGTGCGCAGCAAGATGGTCAGAGATCCTGGTCGGTACGGCTGGAGCAGCCATAAGGCTTACTTGGAGGGAGACGGAAAGGGGTGGATTGCGGTAGAGGAGGTACTGCCGCTATGGGGGAGAAGTCGCAGCCAGGCCGTTAGAGCCTATGGACGCTTTGTGCAGGACGGGCTAGTGGAGGGACATCGTGAGGACCTCTACGACGTAGTGGAGCAGCTCTATTTGGGGGATGAGGCGTTTGTGGAGCAGGTGGAGCGGCGAGTTACAGAGCACGAACCTCCCCGGGTGGTGGAGATCGGGTGGGCAGAGGTAAGAGAGAGTGTCTGTAAACAGTTCGGCATTGCGCCTGCTGCGGTGATCCATCGAGGTCGAGGAAGAGAGAACGCTCGCCTCAAGCGGGTTATGGCTTGGGTTGGGCGAGAGGTCGGTGGATTTAGCAATCAAGAGATGGCCAAAGAGTTGGGGCAAGATCCGGCGGTATTGAGCCGGGGGTTGGGCAAGTTGGCGGATGAATTGGCAAGAGAGCGTGATTTGCGTACCGGAGTGGAGCAGCTCTGTAATCTGCTTAGAAAAGGGAAACGGCCAAAAAGGTCAATAAGGCATGCCTGACCCCGTTATCGCGTTGATCTCGACGGCGTAGAGTGAATGGATCTGAGATGCCGAAAGGCGTTGAGCACTGCACCTAATGAAAAAGCAAATCCGCTGGCTCGAAAGTGAATGGATCTGAGGGGCGCGAAAAGGGGACAGCCACCTTTTCGGCTACTCCGTTGAATCTAATCATAGAACTCAGCTTGACATCGGACTTGCGGGTGCTATAGCTAGTCGCGAAAGCGGGAGAAATGGAATGAAGCGAACATTGCCGGCGATTTTCCTGGTGTTTTTGCTTCCAGTTCTGGGACTGGCTCAGGAGAGAATCAAGTTCCCTGCGGGGGTTTCCTCTAAGGTCCTTGGCTACGGACACTTATGGGCAGCATGGAGGCAGGGATTTTTTGAGCGCGAAGGACTAGACGTAGATGTTGTGCTGATTCGTGGAACAGCTCCAGGTGTGCAAGCCCTTATTGCAGGATCGATCCATGTGGGGCTTGTTGCAAATGACGGACCCATAGCGGCCGTAGAACAAGGAATGGACCTTGCAATGGTTGCTGGAGGGAGCAAGACGACGCATATGATCTTGGGAGGGAAGAATTATAAAACCTACGAGGATCTGCGCGGGGCGACCATCGGCTCTTCTACTCTGACTTCAGGCACGGCCTTTCTTTTAAGAAGGGTGCTGAAGACCAAGGGCCTTGAGTATCCGCGGGATTACAAGCTCCTTAGTGTGGGGGGAACCGGTCCAGCCTTTGCGGCCCTAACTGCCGGCCAGATTGCGGCAGCAATTCTCGCGGTTCCGGTTGCCTTTCAGGCCCAAGAGGCGGGATTTAATCTGATCGGGCGAGTGCCAGATGTCTTCCCCAACTATCTTCTGTCGGCCTATTCCGTAAGGCGCCGTTGGGCAGAGAAAAATCGGCCTCAGGTGGTCCGTTTTTTGAAGGCCGTCCTCTTGGCCAAGAGATGGCTCGGGGAGGACAGAAAGGCTGCAACAGAATTTTTAGCCAAGGAATTTCAGCTCAAGCCCAGCCTCGCAGAGAAGGGACTCGACTACTACCTCACGAACCAAGCGTGGCATCCAGAGCTAGACATTGACTTGGATGGGTTAAAGACGGTGGTGGAGATTTACACAGAGCAGACCGGGATGAAGGGCCCGGTCCCCAGTCCAGAAAAATACGTAGATATGAGCTACTTAAAACAGGCATTGAGAGAACTAAGGTGGAAATAATTAATCGCGGGTAAAACCCCAGCTTTGCTGGGGGACTCCCAGAGTTTGACATTTGCAGGAGTGGTTGTTTGTGAGGCTGCTTGACTCTTAACGCCTGCAATTTCCATGAATTTTCTGGGGCGCTTCAAACGCGACATATCGACGAGTACGCACACAACATTGACGCACTAAAGAGTTGCGTTAAGTTGACGCGATAAAATATCTCTAGGAGGCTAAGGTCTGATCTCATGCCGATTTTTGCCTGGCGCCAGCATTTCAGTACCGGGTTGGGATTTGAAGACTCTTTCTTGGAGGGTGTGTTTTCATGATCACGCATCAGCATCACGACCACGACCATGATGAGATCTCCGCGGGGCCGCATACACATCTCACTAGCGTCGGCATCGATATTGGGTCATCGACTTCGCATTTGATGTTTTCGCAACTAAGGGTGGGCTATCCCTCTTTCCATGATCGCCGCCCGCAGGTGCTTGAGCGCAAAGTCATTAGCCGTTCGCCCGTTCTTCTCACTCCCTTCTCTGGGGACTGGAGCATCGAGGCGGGACCTCTGAAGGAACTGATTGACTCGACTTTCCGGGAAGCCGGGTTAACCCGGGAACAAGTGGACACAGGGGCGGTAATCATCACCGGAGAAGCCGCAAGACGAGACAACGCCAGAAGGATCGCTGAGCTTTTCTCTAACGAAGCCGGCCGTTTTGTTTGTGCAACGGCCGGGCCGACTCTCGAGGCCATGATGGCGGCCCACGGCTCGGGAGCGGTTCACAAGAGCCGGGAGGAAGGGCTGACGATTCTGAATATCGATCTTGGGGGCGGAACCACGAAGATCAGCGTCATCGACAGAGGGAGAATTCAGGGAACGGCGGCTGTCAATATCGGGGCGAGATTAGTGGCCTTTAACGGAGCCGATGAGCTCACCCGGGTGGAGAATGCCGGCGATCGCTTTCTTGCGGATCTTGGGCATGAGCTGAAGCCAGGGGAGAAGATCGAAGAAGAGGTTCGAGCGCGTTTGGCGGCAAGGATGGCGCGTGTCTTATTTGATGTTCTGGCTGGAGCTAAGCCCCCATGGGAAAATTTGTTTATCACGCCGCCGCTGCGGAATTTACCCGTGCTGGACGGAGTCCTTTTTTCCGGCGGGGTCTCTGAATATATCTACGGGCGCGAGCGAGCGACCTTCGGCGATTTAGGCCCTCAGATGGGACAGGAAGTTAAGGAGCAGGCAGAGAAAAGGGGCTTGCGCATTTTCGATGCCATGGAAGGGATTCGGGCTACGGTTATTGGGGCTTCGCAGTATACGGTTCAGTTAAGCGGAGAGACGATTTTTATTCCGGAAGGGGCAAGGCTGCCGCTGCGTAATTTGAGAGTATTTATGGTGCAAGTCGGTTGGGAGCCACCGGTTGCGGAAAGGGCAGAGAAGGCGGTCAAAGATACCTTGAGCGAACGGGACGCGGAAGTGCGGGGCACGCCTTTCGTGCTGGTTTTTTCCTCGCCTCCTTTTTTCGGCTATGGGGTTGCGCAGGAATTGGCGCGAGGGATCGGCCAGGCTTTGGCTACGCTGAAACTGGAAGACAGGCCTCAAGCGCTGGTCTTCGAACAGAACGTGGGTCGTGTGGTGGGGGAGATTCTCGCGTTGAAATGGAATATCCCATGCGTTGATGAGGTCAGCCTATCCGAGCTTGATTTTATCGATGTGGGTGAGGTCGTGGAGGGAGAGAGTTTCGTCCCCGTGGTCGTGAAAAGTCTCGCGTTCGGGCTCCCATAAACTGTAGCACTATTGTATTTGACAAGGTACGAATGAATGGGGTAGGTAAGGACATGCATAGATGTGTCCGAGACAAAAGCGCAAGAAGATCAAAGGGTTGTGCCATATGCTCCGGGCGCACTGTCGCGCCCAAGCAAAGTCAGCCTAACGTATAACAGGGAGGTGTCCCATGCTATCTGCTAAAGACCTGAGTGGAGTGTTGGCTATGATGCCGGCCTTTGCCACGCCAGATGCGGTCGACATTCGGGCGACGCAAACAATCGCGGTCGATAACCTTAGGGAGGGGGTTGACCGAATCATCAAGGACGGGGCTCACAACATCGCGACCACCGGGACATACGGAGAGTGTTACAGCTTGCTCTGGGAGGAATTTAAAACCCTCACGGTGGCTACGGTTGAAGCAGTGAAGAAAAGGGCTCCGCTTTTTATCGGTTGTACCAGCCCGAACCCACGAGAGGTTATGCAGAAGATGAACTTCGTCAAGGACTCAGGAGCCGACGGAGTCCTTCTGGGGGTACCCTATTATGAGACTCTTCCGGTACCGGATGCGATTCAATTCTATCGCGACATAGCGCAACTGTTCCCGACACTCAGTATTGTCATCTACCATAATCCCGAGAACCATAAGTTCACGATGCCTGTAGCAGCGTTTAAGGAGATCACGAAGAGCTCCAACATTATCGGCATGAAAGATAGTCACAGAACTACTCAGGCCTTCATGCAACTGCAGAAAATAGTCAAGGGAAAGATCAGCGTCTTCGTAAATCAAACCCAATTGTATCCTTATTACCGGCTCGGAGCGGCGGGCTGCTGGTCGACCGAGGTATGGATGGGGCCGTGGCCGGTTTTGTATCTACTGGACCTCGTTAAACGTGGTGAAGATGAAAAGGCGGCGGAGGTGATTGCCGACTTAGTTGGTGACGGATCTGGCGGCAGGCCGATACCCGGTGCCGGAAACAAACGCCCGCAGGAATTTGCTGATTATTGTAAGGTCGGGCCGACCCGTGTGCCCTTTCTCCACTTCCCCGAGGCGCAACTAGAGAAGGCCAAGAGGCGAGCTGAACATTGGATGAAAATCTGTGAAAAGTACCGCCCACTGGTCGACGCGGCAAGGAAGCGAACAGCGGCCTGATTTATAAAACCCTTAAGAACCCGCCCATGGGTATCATGTAAGGAAGCCAAAATCCGAATAGCCGGCTTGGACCCATGGTTATTGGCAAGGCACGTGCGCCATGAGCCACCCCTCTGTGCTTTTGAATTCTTTCTACTAGCGTACTAACGGTTGAATCTGTACCGGCTTTGTCCATGCTGATAAATGGCCTTGCCTTCTGAGTCCAGAAGGCAAACAGGGAGAGAGCAAAAATGGAAGTCAAATATGGCCTGATCAGTTGCGATTCTCATGCCCAATTGGACCGGGACGCTTGGACGAGCAGAATGTCGAAGGCTCGGTGGGGTGATCGGATCCCCCAGGTCGTCGAGGTGAGAGAAGAGGGCTTCGACTTTCCGGTTGAGAGATGGACGATCAACGGCAAAGCTCGGGGGGATTCTGTTTGCAACTGTCCAGCAGCGATGGAGGGAGGGGTCGAGAGAGGATATTATCCCCGGCGCTGGGACGAGGTGCCGCCAAAAGTTTATGATCCCAGGGAGCGGTTGAAGGCCCTGGACGAGGACGGAGTGGACGGGGAAGTGCTTTTTCCCAATACTCCGATCCAGAACTTCGCCTTTCTTCAGGGTGACGCTGCCTTTGAGTTGGAATGCGTCCAGGCGCACAACGACGCCCTCGCCGAGTGGCGGCAGGTGAGCGATCGCTACATTCCAGTGGCCATCATCCCTTATCTCAGCGAGATCGACGTGGTTGTGGCCGAGGTGGAGAGGGCGGTGAAGAGAGGGCACCGGGGGATCGTGATGTTGGCTGAGCCCAGCATGACCAAGAAAGGGCTGCGCTCTCTAAACGATCCCTATTGGTATCCTCTTTGGGCTGCCTGCCAGGACTTGGGGATTCCGGTCCACTGGCACGGATCCGCCGGACTGGCCGAGCAGCTCTCCCTGCCTCGGTGGAAAGGATTTACCCGGAACGAGTTTCACACGGTTTCCACCTCTCGGCTGTGTGCCACCCCGGCTCAGTTGATACCAAACCTGATTTTGTCGGGAATCCTGGATCGTTATCCGCGCCTTAAGTGGGTATGTGCTGAGACCGGGTTGGGTTGGGTCAGCTATGTCATTGAGGCCTGCGATCATGAGTGGGAACGCCGGCATCTGTGGACAGAGGGGGTGCTCACGAGGCCCAGCGAGCTTTTCCGGCGGCAGATCTACGTCGATTTCTGGTATGAGATGGCTGGCATTGAACTCCGCCACATCGTGGGCGTGGAAAACATCATGTGGGAGTCGGATTATCCCCATATCGCCTCCACCTATCCTAGATCCTGGAAGTTCGTAGAGAAGACCTTGAACGGAGTCGCTCAAGGGGAGCGCAGGAAGATTCTTTATGAAAACGCGCTGCGGCTCTATGGCTTGGGCTGAAGCGGACAGGACTGACGCAGCGCCAATTCCGATGATTTTCGGCGAAGGAGTGGTTTCTCTATGCAGGGTCCATTAATCAGCGTCGACGATCACGTCCAAGAGCACCCTGAGGTTTGGACTAAGCGGCTATCGAAGTCCAAGTTTGGGAACAGGATCCCTCGGGTCGAACGACAAGGCGATGGCACGGAAAGGTGGATTGTTGACGGAGTGAAACTGCGGCTGAATGGCGTTGCGGGAGCGGGCGCTGCGATGCCTGATCGGGGTGCGGAACCTCAGCGTTGGGAGGATGTGCCCAAGATGGTATATGATCCCCGAGAGCGGCTTAAGGCCATGGACACGGATGGCGTGCAATATTCGGTTCTCTATCCGACGGTTGCTGGAGTCGCGGGGGAGACCTTTGGGCGGATTGAGGACACCGAGTTAGAGCTGGCTTGTGTGCAGGCCTACAACGACTGGTTGATCGAGGAATGGGCCAGCGTCAGCGAAAGATTCATTCCCCAATGCAGCGTGCCCATCTTTCCTGTGGAGGCGACCGTTAAAGAGATCCGACGGGCTGTGGCTCAGGGGCATCGAGGTGTCATCTATCCTGCGGTTCCCATGGAACTCCGGGGGGTTCCCCATATCAACGACCCTCTCTATGATCCCCTCTGGGCCGTTTGCGAGGAGCTCGAAGTGCCGATCTGTTTTCATGCCGGTGCCTCTACGGCGATTCAGGTCCCGCCTTATAAAGGCTATGCCGCTACGCTTGCTGCGGCGTTCCAGGCGATAACCCAGCCCGTAAGCACCGTGTCTGTGGTCGTGAATCTGCTGATCTCGCGCATCCTTTTACGGTTTCCGGGCCTAAAGGTTATTTTTGCCGAAAGTGGGCTCGGTTGGGGCGCTTACCTCTTGGAGTATACAGATTTTCAGTTTAAGGGTGACCGGCTCCATGAGCAGGGCTATCATCTCACGCCTTCGGAGATGTTCAGACGGCAGTGTTTTCTTGTCGGATGGTATGATCGAGCCAGCATTCGGACCCGCCGTTACATTGGGACGGAAAATATTCTGTGGTCTACTCAGTTTCCCTTAGCCACGTCTAATTGGCCGAGAAGCCAGGAGACCATAGAGCGGAGCTTTGAAGGAGTGCCGGAAGAGGACTGTCGGAAAATACTTTGGGAGAACGCGGCGAGGCTGTATCACATTGAGATCGACTGAAGCGCGCGCTTTATTTTTTGGGCTCATTCTTTTTTGCCTGCCTGTACAGGCCGAGGGGTGGGAGAGTCGATGGCACGAGACGCTTCAGGTGGCGCGGAAGGAGCGCAAGGTCGTCGTGGCCGGCCCGCCCGAAGCTTCGATACGACAGGCGCTGCCGACAAAGTTTACCGCCAGACTTGGTATTCCGGTCGAGTACCTGGGAGGTCGGGGTGGGGAGATGCGGCAGAGAATCATCCGCGAACATAACGCCGGCATCTACACGATCGACGTCTATTTGGGAGGCGACCCTTTGCTCTACCGTGCGAAGGTTCTCGCGCCGCTCAAGCCCGAGCTCATTTTGCCTGAGGTGGTGGATCCGACGAAATGGGAAAAAGGGAAGCTCTGGTTCATGGATCCAGAGGAAAAATATGTTTTGCGCTTGTTCAATAATCTGGTTGCGGTCTTCGACATTAATACCCGCTATGTGAGGCCCGAAGAGATCAGATCAGTCCAGTATTTCCTCGATCCGAAGTGGAAGGGCAAGATCTCTGCTTATGACCCGACGATCAGCGGGACCGGAAACTCTCGCGCCACTTATTTTTACTTACTTTTTGGCGAGGCATTCATTAAGAAGCTCTACATCGAGCAGAGGCCGGTCATTACCCGAGACCGACGGCAGATGGGCGATTGGCTGGCGCGGGGCACCTATCCGATCGCAATCGGAGCGCAAAGCGAGGAGGTGGAACACCTCAGGAAAGAGGGCTTTCCGGTCATGCAGCTTAACAACTTGCCTGATGCCGCAGGTTATCTGTCGGCCGGTAGCGGCCTGATCTCCCTTCTAGCCAAGGCCCCGCATCCGAATGCCGCCCGGCTTTTTGTCAACTGGCTCGCTTCTCGCGAGGGGGTCGAAACTTACGCGCGCGCCCAGCTCGACAATCCGCTGCGGGACGACATCGATAAATCCTTCCTGGATCCGGATACGATACCGCGCCCTGGCGTGGAATATCGTTTCGATAGTGCGAATTGGGACTTTCAGCTCCATGTGCGGGAAAAGATTCGGCTGCGCATGAAAGAGCTCCTGCAGTGAGTGCGTTGACCATGATATTTGAGTGAGAGGAGATTGCCATGCCGATTTTGCGACCCGAGGAACACGAGCGAATGGGGATGCAGCACATCCTTTTTGCCAAAGAGGAGATTGAAAGAAGAAAAAGTGCCCCCGTCCATGTGAAGGCCGAAGATATCGACAAGCAGTTTAGAGAACATCACCATGTTTACATCGTGGATCCCCGTCTGGGCTTTAACCAGCGGACATTCCGATTTTGGATCAACAGGCTTCCTCCTGCGACAGAACCGAGAAAGAAGAAATTGGGCCATCGGCATACCGTCGAGGCAGTGATCCATATGATTAAGGGCCGTGGATACAGTGTGATTGACGGCCAAAGATATGATTGGGAAGCAGGGGATTTTCTCTGCGTGCCCGTTTTTGCTTGGCACGTCCATTTCCCTGATGAGTCGCAGGAATGGGTCGATGTCGCGGCGACTACAGGGCCCTTCTCTATGGCGATGGGTATCGCGATCTACGAGGACGAGCGTTACCCGGAGCATTGGGTCTTTGCGCAGAAGGAGCCCGAGGCCGAAAAGACGCTGATTCCAGGCGGAGCCGAAATCACTGCGGAAGAATCCAAAGCCTTTCAAATCAACATGGAACGCTGGAGGTCAAAGACTGATAAAGACGCCAGGTCACCGGGAAGCCTGTATTACGGGCAGGTGATCTACTCGCAGCAGGAAGAGGTGAGACGGCGTCAAGGGAGGGTTTTGGTGAAGGGAAAGGATCTCGAATTTGGCTCGACAGCGATGGGTCGTCTGGCCTATGTGGTCGATCCGCGTCTGGGGTTTAACGTGAAGCTCCTTTCAACCTTGGCCGCGGAGATCCCGCCGGGAAAGCGATCCGGCGCCCACCGCCACGTCTACGAGGAGGTGAACTACGTCCTTTCGGGGAGCGGCTACAGCATCATCGAGGATAAGAAGTACGAATGGAAAAAAGGAGATGTCTTGGTTCCCCCGGTTTTCAGTTGGCACCAGCACTTCAACACGGGGAAAGAGACCGCTCGCTTCTTAGTTCACACGAGCCGCGTGGCGATGGAGAGCACGGGCTACATTCATACCCAACAAGGTGAACTTGCTGACTACGAGTAGATACAAGAATGGAATACGGGAGTATTGGAGTACTGGTATGATGGGTCATTCCTCATTACCGCATCACTCCGCCACTCCATTACTCCAGTTCTGGATTGGCACTTGAAGGAAAGGAGGGTGTTATGGAGATGTCTGATCTGGATCGGTGGTTGGCGCAACGGTACTTGAAAGGTCACTGGGACCACCAGCCCGGACCGCCAAAAGTCCAACCGTATCTCTGGAGATGGGCTGATATCTATGAGGGCCTGCGGAGTGCGGGAGAGGTGGTTCCCATGGACAAGACGGGCAGAAGGACTGTTCAGATGCGGAATCCGAGTTTGCCGGCGGGGATGACCCATACGATCCACTTGTCTGTCCAGCTCGTTAAACCTGGTGAGATCGCTCGAGCCCATCGGCATGTGGCAGCAGCAATTCGTTACGTGATTAAGGGGTCCCCGAAGGCCTGGACCATTGTCGAGGGGGAGAGGTTTCCGATGGAAGAAGGGGATCTGATTACGACGCCCAACTGGACCTGGCACGACCATTACAACGGGTCGGATGAGCCAGTCATGTGGCTGGACGGGCTGGATGCCCGTTTGGTCGCTTATCTGGGCGCGCAGTTCACAGAAAATTTTCCCCAGGAACAACAGCCGGTGGAGAAACCTGACGGTTATGCGTCGAAGATCTTGGGCACTGCCAGGCCCACGTGGATGAAAACAGGGTTTTCCAGCCCGCCTTTCCGCTATCGTTGGGAGGAAACCTACGCGACACTTTTGACCCTCAAGGAAAGCGAGGGAGACCCGTTTGACGGTATCAAGCTCGAATACGTGAACCCGTTCAGCGGAGGTCCGACGCTCCCGACCTATTCTTGTGAAGTGCAGCTCCTAAGGCCGAGGGAAAAAACACGCTCTCACCGTCACACCAGCACGACGGTCTACCAAGCGTTTCGGGGTAAGGGGACGACCGTGGTTGAGGGGACTAGAATGGAGTGGGAGCAAGGAGATCTCTTCGTCGTACCCCCTTGGCACTGGCACCATCACGAGAATAGTCTAGATCGGGATGTGATTTTGTTTTGCATTAATGACTGGCCCGTGATGAAAGCGTTGGGGCTATATCGGGAGGAAGCGCAGTCTGTATAGAAGAGTAAACCAAAGACCAATAAAAGCAGATGGGCCGTTCAGGAGAAAGGAGGGTTTTCCATGCCCTACTGGCCAAGGGTGCGAGTAGAGATCGACGAGATGGTGAACCGGCAGTTCGAGACGCCTGAGTTTAAGCGGCTTTTCGCTGTGCCTCTTACGCCGCGCCGGTTGGAGGTCTACCGGCACCATATGACGTACTACGGCAGTAACCGCCGCGACTGCTGGGCGATGGTCATGTCTAAGGCGCCGCTCGGTGTCAAGCGAGCGATCTGGGAGCACGAGAAGGACGAGCTGATCCACGACGAGCGAATGGGCAAGGCGCATGTGACGGAAGAGGACCTGAAGGAGTTCGACGAGTCCGGGCTTTCCCCTGGAGCCAGGGCTGCTTTTTACGCGTGGCTCTACTGTGCGAGGGAAAAGCCGTGGCTAGAGGGTCTGGTCTATTCGCACATCCTGGAGCGGAGAAACAACGGAGCGATCGTCAGGGGTGGTGGGTTAACAGAGAGATGGGCCCGAAAGCAGATGGCAGAGCTCGGGAAATCGGAGGCCGAACTCGACGTTCAGACCCAAGTCCACGCGGTCGCTGATAGGGAGCACTCAGACATTTTTGAGCCAATTTTTGAACGCTATGTCGTCGATGAGACCAGCGCGCGGGCCGTTGTCGAAGCAGCCCGCGATGGACTCCTAATCGACCGCGCTTTGCGTGGAGCGATCGCAGGAGCGATGCTAGAGGTCGAGGGGCCACCGCTGGGTACTGAAACGGGGCCAAGGGGAGGCATCCCCGGCTAAGGACTATCAGGTTTCAAACACACAGTTCAAAAACACATAAGGAGGGTTGGGATCATGGCCAAAGCCGAAATGGCAGTCCAGAATGAGGTTAGGGAGAGGATCTCTTACAAATCTCCTTACGAGCAGTGGAAGGGATCAGAAGGTCTGCCGACACTTCGCGGATACTTTGTCGAAAACCTCTTTGATCTCGAGCTCTCCCCATGGAAGTCCAGCGGTGACGGTCTAGCCGTATTCGTCAACTTGGAAGGGACAGGAGGGTTCAATGACGCTTACGTATGCGAGATCCCACCGGGAAAGTCGCTTAGGCCTCACAGGCACCTGTTCGAGGAAACTATCTATATTCTCAGGGGGCAAGGGGCGACTTCGGTGTGGATTGCGGAGGACAAGAAGCAGAGCTTCGAGTGGCAGGAGGGGAGTTTTTTTTCGATCCCAATGAATGCTTGGCACCAGCATTTCAACGTGTCCGGAAGCGAGCCGGCGCGTTACATCGCGATGACGAGCGCTCCTCGAGTCATCGACACCTTCAATAACCTCGAATTTGTCTCAGAAAATCCCTTTGTCTTCCGCGATCGCTTTAATGGCGAACAAGGCTACTTTAAGCAGACAGAACCTGCCAAGCAGTGGTCGACGAATTTTGTCGCCGACGTGAGAGTGTGCCAGACCTTTTCGGGGGGCTTCAACCGAGGCGCGGGCGCCACCAGCACGGTCTTCCGCATGGTGAACAACACGGTAAAATCTCATGTCTCGCAGTGGGCAGTAGGGTCGTACAAGAAGGCCCACCGGCACGGTCCCGGCATCCATATCGTGATCCTGCGCGGGCATGGCTACTCGCTAATGTGGCAGGAGGGAAAGCCCATGGAGCGAATCGACTGGGGACCGGGAAGCATGTTTGTCCCACCCGAGATGTGGTTTCACCAGCACTTTAATACCGGGGCAGACCCTGTTTTCTTCCTCGCCATCGGGTGGGGAAGCGATAAGCCCAAAAGCGGCGGCAAGAGCTATGTTTATAAGAGCGTCAAAGAAGGCGGGGATCAAATCGAGTACGAGGATGAGGAGCCGAAGATTCACGCGGACTTTGAGGCGGCTTTAGCCAAAGCCGGCGCCCGGTGCCAAATGGGAAGCTATCATCCGTCCTGTGCGCAGAAATAACGGGAGGCATTTTGATGTATGAAGAGCTTTCAAACCTGGAGGAGAAGGGGGTTCCCATTCTCATGGTCTCGCCGGAAAAGGCAGAAGAAGTGGCAAAGCCGATGGAAAAAATCATGAAAGAAATTCTAGTAAGGTAGAGAGGGGCTTCTGATGGCGAGAACGAATAAAATTAAAGTTCGAGGTGTTTACAGGTCTCATTCTCATTTGCCCATATGGGCCGTCATCGAAAAGGCCGGCATCTGGGAGCGGGCAGGCATCGAACTCGCTTCTTTCGAGTACTGTGCCAAGCCGCCGGATGCTGAGGCAGCGCTTTTCAAGGGTGAGATCGATTTCATCTCAGGCGACCATCTGACGCCTTATGGTCTGGTGGCCCGAGGTAAGCCGATCGTGAGTTTGGCCTCGCCGGTCAATGCTACGACTGCGACCATTGTCTCCCGGGAGCCGATTTCGTCCCTTCGTGACTTGCGCGGTCGGCGCATCGCTGACACACCCCTTGAGGGGAGAGACGGGGGATTCCATCACGGACGGGGAAATCACATGATGTACCTCATTCGGTCCGGAGTGAGCTTAAGTGAGGTTCGTTGGGTGGAAATGGAGGACTCTGATGCCCAGCTCGAAGCCTTCAAGTCCGGCGAGGCGGACGCCATCTTCGTCTCAGGCAGCGGTGAGAGATATCGCCAGGAGGGCTTTCACGTTCACCCTTTGGGTCCGCTGCCGATGATCAACGGCCCGACGCTCACGACCTCTTATACGGTTTTGCAAAAAAAGAAAACGCTTGGGGAGCGGCTCGTGCATGCCTTAGTGCTTGGGATCCATTTTGCGCGGACGCGCAGAGAGAAGGCCGAAAGGATTCTCGAGGATTTGAGCAAAAGGGAAGGGCGTTCGTTTCATTACAGGACCTTGGAGCGGATGCCGGGGAAGCCCTACCCCGACCCTCAAGGCGTGATCAATGCTTACGAGCTCGGCTGCATGAAGTCGCCGGAGGCCAAGGAGCTGAGCCCCCTCGCCCTCTGGGATCTGCACTATTTAAGGGAGCTGGACAACTCCGGGTATATCAACAGGCTTTACGCGCGCTCCAAGGCGTCGTCCTAGTTTGCGCCCTGGGTTTTTTTAAAGGGAGGGTTCTATGCCCGTTCTTCGACCGGAAGAACATGACCGCTTGAACTGGCAGCACCAGACCTATGCCAAGGAGGAGGTGGCCCGGCGACAGAAGTCGCCCATCCACGTGCCGGCCGAGGATATTGAAGCTCAATATGCGCAGAGAGGAAAGGTCTATATCATCGATCCCCGCATCGGGTTCAATCAACGCTCTTTCCGGTTCTGGATCGGCAGCCATCTTCCAGATAACCAAACCAAGAAGAAAAGGACTCTAGGTCATCGGCACAACATCGAGGCAGTCATTTACATTCTGCGGGGGCATGGCTACAGCGTTATTGATGGTGTTCGCTACGACTGGGAGCCTGGGGATTTTATCTGCGTGCCGATTTTCGCGTGGCACCGGCATGTGAACACGAGCGATGAGATAATGCTCTACGTGGCGGCCACGACGGGGAATAAACCCAACAAGTAGGGTGCTATGCTGCTGAAAAGAGGATGGCTGATTGGTTTATGTTTGAACGCATTCCTATTGAGTGCCGCGAATGGTTTGACGGCGCCGTTTTACCAGGGTAAGACTCTGACTGTGATCCAGGGGCGATCGGCTGGGGGTTTGGGCGATTTGCGCGTACGCGCTTTGGCGCCGTATTTACAAAAATACCTGCCCGGAAATCCTCAGGTCGTTTTCGAATTTATGTCCGGTGGCGGTGGTCTCCAAGCAGCCAATCACATGGCAAAAGTAGTCAGGCGGGACGGACTTACCATAGCCAACATTGCGACGAGCATTTTCGCCAAAGCCATCTTCGCAGACCCTGGAGTTCGTTATGAGCTGAGCGACTTTGCCTTCCTCGGCGCGCCCAGTGCAGGAGGCCCCTATGGATTGGTCGTGCGACCTTTGAGGCTGGACACCGTGGAGAAACTCAGGGCCCATAAGGGACTGCGGATTGCCGAGAGGAGCGTGGGACATACCATGTACAACATCAGCCGGCTCATCGCTTTTGTCCTCGAGCTTCAGGGGCCGAAGTGGGTTGTGGGATACGCGAGCCCGGAGATCGACCTTGCGCTAGAGCGCGGGGAGGCTGATGCCCAATCGGAGGTATTGTACGATTTTATGAAGAATAAGTCGCAATGGCTGAGGTCCGGGTTCACCGTTCCCATTGTGCTAAAGAATATCAAGGGACGAGGGCCGGAGGCCGCTCCTGGGTTTCCCAAAGGCACTCCCACCGTGGACCATTATGCTGACACGGAAATAAAGAAAGAGGTTCTACGCCTCTACTATAACAGCAAGCCAGGTAGCTCGGTCTACTTCGCCCCTAAGGGCATCCCGGAGCCGGCGTTGGAGGCGCTCCGTGGGGCCTTTAACAGGATTTGGAGCGACCCTCAATTTGCCAGGGATTATGAGCGCATGACCGCAGAGCCGGCGGAGCCATTGACCGGCGAAGAGATCGAGCGATTTTTTCAGCAGGTTCCGAAAGATCCTAAGGTCAAGACCGTCATGCAGCAGTTGATTGGCGCTGGGCCTCTTCCGCCCAGCCGGTGAAGTCTCGGAAGGAGTTCATTTCCTATGGCACGTAAGTATCGTGTGATCTCGGCCGATTCTCACCTGGAGATCTCGCCGGACTGTTGGACCAGGCGCGTACCGGCCAAGTACCGGGATCGCGCCCCGCGCCTGGTCAAGCTTCCCACCGGAGGCGATGGAATCATCGTTGAGAATTGTCCGCTCTATGTGGTCGGACTCGCGGTGACGGGAAAACCCTATGAGCACCATGCGCTCACGGGTGTAACCTATGAAGGTAATCCTGGCACCGGAAGTCCGGACCAGCGTTTGCGGGAGCAGGACCAGGATAGGGTCGATGCAGAGGTGCTCTTTACCTCTGCGGGCAACCTCAGATTTTGGCGGGGAATACACGACGACGAAGCCTACAGGGCAGTCGTTCACGCCTACAATGAGTTTCTGGCTGAGGAGTATTGCGCAGCGGATCGGGATCGGCTTTTAGCGATGGGGGTGATTCCGAGCCTGTCGGTGGAGGCAGCGGTGGCGGAGCTCGAGTACTGCTCCCGGGCGGGTTTGAAGGGGGTTGCTCTCAACACGTTTCCCAGCGGCAAAAGCTATCCGACAGCGGAGGACGATCGCTTCTGGAGTGCCGCGTTGGATCTTGGCATGCCGATCACGGTCCATGTGGGGTTTATGACGGAGGGACCAACATTTAGGTATAAGCGTGACCCTGGGGAAGTCGCCTTCGGAGGCGATCCGATCCGGGTGCTGACTCGATTTGGGGGGACGAGCGGCCTGAACACGATCCAGTTCATCTTGGCGGGTGTCTTTGATCGTTTTCCCAAGCTCAAGATCTTCTGGGCTGAGACTCAAATCGGCTGGCTTCCCTACTTTTATGAACAGCTCGATGATACCTATAGGCGCAGCCGCCACTGGATGGAACGCTACTTCGGCATCGAGCCCCTGAAACGCAATCCAAGCGAGTACATCCGGGAGCATTGCTACTGGGGTTTTGTCTACGACCCTCTTGGAGTAAGATTGCGCCACGAGATTGGCGTCGACAAGATCATGTGGGGCAATGATTTTCCCCACGCCGCAGGCGATTGGCCTTGCTCTGAGCGCGTGCTGGAGGAGATGCTTAAGGGAGTGCCGGAAGAAGAAAGGCATAAGATGCTGCTCAGCAATGCCGTAGAATTTTTCCGTTTAGCCCCGATCCAAAAGAGTAGTCAGGTAGGGTAGGCGTGAGATCACGGCTCGAATCATCTCGATCGCCAAGCCGTTACAATACCATAGATGGATCGGGGTTAGACCAGCTTTCTTAAGGAGGGGATATGGCGCCGCGCCGAAAAACCTATTACGAGGAATGGGTCGAGCGGGAAGGACTGGAGATCATCCGCGGCTTTTTTATCGAAGATCTGGGGCATTTACCCTTTCGCCGATGGGAGAGGGTAGGCGCCTGGGCGGTTCATATCGACCTCGAAGGCACAGGTGACCTAGTGGGAGCTTACGTCTGCCAGATCGATCCAGGGAAGGAGCTTAAGCCCCAGAGGCATCTTTACGAGGAACTTGTTTTTGTCCTTGCGGGAAGGGGGGCAACTTCCGTGTGGTATGAGGGTTGGCCAAAGATAACCTTCGAGTGGGAAGAAGGGAGCCTGTTCTCCGTGCCCCTGAACGCCTGGCATCAGCACTTCAATGCCGATGGCCAGAAGGAGGCCCGCTTTTTGTCCGTCAACACTGCCCCGATTGTGTTGAGCCTGTACCGACAGGATGCATTTGTGTTTGAAAACCCATCTATCTTCCCCGAACGCTACGACGGCGGCAGCGACTATTTTATCAGGTCTGAGCGCTCGCGCCCCAATATGCTGGAGACCAATCTCGTCCCTAACGTGCACCAACTGTCTCTAGCCGATACGGGTAGCCGCGGCCCTGGGACGCGCCATGTGGGAATAGAACTGGCAGGCGGGGTCATGTCGGCCCATATCCTGGAGATCCCGGGCGGTATCTATACCAAGCTGCACCGGCATGGTCCTGGCGCCCACGTGATTTGGCTTGCGGGTGAGGGGTACACCCTAACCTGGCCCGATGGAGGGAGCAAAAAGAAAGTGGATTGGAAGCCCGGCACAATGTTGGTCCCGCCAACGTGGTGGTGGCACCAGCACTGTGTGATATCCCCTACACCGGCTAAACACCTGGCTCTCAAGCTCAACAGCAACAAGCGCCCTTCCACCCACATGCATGACGGCACGATCACCAGCACTCGGGAAGGCGGGAACCAGATTGACTTTGAAGATCTCGATCCTCAAACAGCGGAGGAGATCCGCTCTCTCTTTCTCCAGGAGTGTGAGAAGCGCGGTACGCATGTAAGGTCGGGAGCTCCGCTCAACATCTGATGCTTCTCCCTAGATCAGCGGGAAATATCGACTTTCTGATGGGCTGAACATGGTGAGGATGCCAGCTTTTAGGGGAGGAAAGATTTCATCATGAAGCGTTTGCTTGCGCTGTGCCTGACGCTTTTATGGGCATGCTCAGCTCTATCCGCGGAAGCGCCCGCCCCTCAGCCGAGGCGTGGAGGAACGATCATTCTAGCCATCCAGAAGGATCTTGTAGTGATGAATCCGATGATCAGGACGGCTTCGACGGAAAGGCTCATCCGCGAGCTTATGTACGACCCCTTGCTGGGTATGGACCTGCAGGGAAATATTCAACCCAATCTGGCTGAGTCGTGGGAGATTTCCAGGGAGGGCAGGCTCTACACCTTTCGGCTCCGGCGCGGAGTGAAGTTTCACAATGGGCAGGAAATGACGGCGGAGGATGTCAGGTTCTCCATGGAATACACCATGAATCCGAAGAACGGCGCCTATGGCTTCAGTCAACTGAGCCTGGTGGAGCGGGTGGAGGTGCCTGAGAAGTATAGAATCAGGGTTAGTCTCAAGCGGCCGACAGCCACATTCCTCAATGCGCTTACGAGCCTCCAGGCTTTCCCCATTTTGCCCAAGGAATCGCTGCAGGAAGGGGTCATGAAACCCGTCCAGTTCCCTCCAGGCACGGGACCCTTCAGGTTTGTTGAATGGCAACCCGGACAGCGGATCGTCTTCGACCGCTTCGACGATTACTGGGGACACAAGGCTTTCGTGGATAGACTCATTCTCCGGCCGATCAGCGACGCAACCATGCGGTTTGTAGCCCTCCAGGCTGGGGATGTGGATATGGTCGAACGGACTCCTTACGAGTGGGTGAGGCAGGTCCTCGAGGGGAAAGTCAAGAAGCTTGGCTTCGCCAAAGCTTCCATGGCTGGGTACCGCCGCCTCATTTTCAATGTCGCAGAACCTCCTTTAAATAACCAAAAGCTGCGCCAGGCGGTGGCCTATGCTATCAACAAAAAAGAAATCCTTGACGCTGCTTACCTAGGCTTTGGCGAGATTACCGACCAGAAGTATCCTAAAGGTCATGCATGGTACGTGGAGGGAGTAGGCCCCTATGCGCAAGATCTCAGCAGGGCCAAGGCGCTCCTCAAGGAGGCTGGCTATAGGGGAGAAACTATCGAAATTCTCTTGGATCAGGAGGTCGTCCGCCAAACCGAGGCGACGGTACTGCAGGCTCAACTAAAGAGGGTCGGCATTGCTGCGAAGCCCGTGGTACTGGACTGGGGAGCCTATAGGGAGAAACAGCGGAAAGGTGACTTTCACTTGATGGTCTACGGGGGCAGCCTTGATCCTGATCCCTCGCTTACCTATGGACCAGACTTCCAGTGCGAGCGAGATCGAAAAAACCGCAGCTCCAACGTCTCCGGTTATTGCGACAAGGAAGTGGACGCTCTGCTTCAACGAGCCGAAGTCGAATCGGACCTGAAGCGGCGCAAGGCTCTTTTTGAGCAGATCCTTAGAAAGGTGAACGACGATCTGCCGGAACTTCCCATCGGCTATGTGCCCCGCTTCTTTACCTTCCGCGACTCCGTCAAGGGTTTTACCACCGACGAAGAGGGTTCTTTCCGCTGGTGGGGTGGTGGCATGAATCATGTCTCGCTAGATAAGTAATAGAGGAGGGTGTTATGAGAAGATTTACCGTGCTGAGTTTCATGTTGGTTCTCTTATTTGGGGTGACCTCTGCGCTAGAGGGCGCCTCTGCTGAACCCAAGCGCGGAGGGACGATTACCTTGGCGATCAGCAAGGAGCTCGCCTTGATGAATCCCTTGATCAACACGAGCTCGACGGAGGCGAGAATTCGCGAGCTGATGTTTGAGCCGCTGCTGGCTATGGACCTAAAGGGGGCTATCGTGCCCAGACTTGCTGAGGCATGGGAGATCGCCAGTAATGGCAGGCTCTATATCTTCAGGCTGCGTAAAGGCGTCAGGTTCCATAACGGCAAGGAGGTGACCACCGAAGACGTCAAGTTCGCCATGGATTACACTATGAATCCAAAGAATGGCGCCTATGGCTTCAGCGATCTGAGCCAAGTTGACCGGGTTGAAGTAGCTGACAAGTATACCCTAAGGGTGCACATGAAGACTCACAACCCGGTGTTCCTCACCTTGCTTACGGATATTCGAGCCTTCTCTGTTATTCCCAAGGAGTCTTTGCCCGAAGGACTCAGAAAACCTGCAACGTTCCCTGCGGGTACAGGCCCCTTTAAGTTCGTCGAATGGCAACCCGGGCAGCGGATCGTTTTCGAGCGGTTCGATAATTACTGGGGGCAGAAGGCCTTTGTGGACCGGGTGATTATGCGGGAGATCGGCGATGCCACGGTCCGCTTCACCGCCTTGCAGGCCGGTGATGTGGATATCATTGAGCGAACTCCTTATGAATGGGTGCAGCAGATCGTGCAGGGAAAAATCAGGGGCATCGGCTTTGCCAAGGCGGCGCGCGCGGGGGCGCGAAATATCGAATTTAACGTCGTCGATCCTCCCTTCAATAACAAGAAACTCCGCCTGGCGGTAGCCCATGCGCTGGATAAAAAGGAGATCCTGCAGGCCGCTTACTTCGGCCTGGCTGACCCGAGTGACCAAAGGTTCCCCCAGGGACATGTGTGGCATTTTGATGTGCCTTCTCCTCAGCTCGAACCTAATAAGGCCAAGGCTCTGCTGAAGGAGGCCGGCTACAAGGGAGAAACCATCGTGCTTATGGGCAACCGGGGAGAGGTCGCAGACATTGAAGGGGCGACGATTCAGGCTCAGTTGAAAAGAATCGGCATGAAGGTTGAGCTGAAAATCTTGGAGCGCGCCTCAGCCCTGGAGGCGCGGCGGCAAGGAAAATATATGTTCAAGTTGGCCGGCGGCAGCGATTACCCGGACCCGCTTCCTGCTTACCAGGAATATCTCTGTGAGCCGGACCCGAGAAAGCGGCGCGTCAATGAGAGCGGTTACTGCGACAAGGAATATGACGAGCTGATGAAAAAGGCGGAGACGGAAGTGGATCCAGAAAAACGGAGAGCCCTATTTAAACAAGTTGTCACTAAGCTGACGGATGACGTCCCTATATTCCCGATCGGCTTTACGCCGCGCTTCTTCACCTTCCGCGAGCACGTCAAAGGCTTTACCACCAACGCCAGTGGTGATTTTCAACCCTGGGGCGGCGGTTTTAGCCGTACGTGGGTGGACAAGTAGAGGAAAGTTTTTCGTGCTTGCCCGCTACATCATCCAGCGCCTCCTCCAGCTCATCCCCGTCCTCATCATGGTGAGCATGGTAGTCTTCCTCATCATACGCATCATCCCCGGAGATCCGGTCCTGGTGATGCTCGGGATCGATCCCGAGGAGCGCTCTAGGATTAGTGAGGAGCAATACCAGGCGTTGCAACAC
The DNA here is from genome assembly GCA_023250515.1 of Deltaproteobacteria bacterium. GTDB lineage: Bacteria > Desulfobacterota > Binatia > UBA9968 > UBA9968 > JAHFAO01. The sequence goes on from JAHFAO010000016.1 coordinate 21,925, forward strand.
CAGTTGGGCTTCGACCGACCGATCACCATTCAATACCTCAACTGGGTAAACAAGATTGTCCAGGGCGACCTGGGGTTATCGCTGCGCTCCCGCAGGCCGATTTTCGAGATCATCTTCGAGCGCTACCCGGCCACGATCTATCTGGCGGTGACGGCCCTGCTCACAGGTCTGGCTATCGCGATCCCTACGGGTGTGATCGCGGCTATGCGGCAGAACACGGGCGCGGACTACGCCGCTATGGGATTCGCCCTCTGGGGCATAGCGATGCCTAACTTCTGGCTGGCGCTCATGCTCATCGTTCTTTTCAGCCTGAAGCTGGGCTGGCTTCCCTCGATCGGATACGCGAGCCCCCTCGAGGACCCTTTTCGCTTCCTCCAGCACGTCTTCTTGCCCGCCATCGTCATGGGAACGGATCTAGCGGCTCCACTCACACGTTACATACGCGCCGAGATGCTGGAACAGCTAAGGCAGGACTACGTGCGCACTGCGTGGGCCAAGGGTCTGCCTGCACGAATGGTCATCGTCAAGCACGCGCTGAAGAATTCCCTGATTGCGGCGGTAACCGTTGTGGGTTTACAGACAGCCCGACTGCTCGGCGGCTCTACCATCGTGGAGACCGTCTTTTCCTGGCCCGGGGTTGGCAGGCTCCTGATCGAGGGAATCTATTCCCGGGATTACCCGATCGTGCAGGGATCCGTTCTGCTCATCGCGGTCACTTACGTGTTCATCAACCTGTTCGTAGATATCGTTTATAAATGGCTGGACCCCCGCATTAAGCTCGAGTGAAGTAGAAAAAGTATGAATCAAGAAGCGTTGCAGACTGCGCCCTGGGTCAATACGATGAACTCTTACCTTTCCGGGTTCATTGCGGCCTGCCGGGTGATTGCCCGCAATCGCCTGGCTCTGCTGGGCGTCGTGATCATCGCGACGGCGATGGTAACGGCTTTTCTAGCGCCCTACTTGGCGACTCATGACCCGTACGAGATTAATATACCGAGCCGCCTCAAGGGTCCAAGCGGTGACCATTGGTTAGGAACAGACTTCTTGGGTCGAGATACCTACAGTCGGCTTGTTTTCGGAGCACGCACTGCATTTCAGGTGGCTATCGGAGCGGTATTTCTGGGAGCCTTCTTCGGCATACCGCTTGGCGCCATTTCGGGATTTACCGGTCGTTGGGTGGATTCGGCCATCATGCGGGTGATGGATGCAATTATGGCATTTCCTGGGCGCCTCTTGGCCATTGCGCTGGTAGCCTCGTTAGGTGGGGGGCTCTTTTCTCTCTATCTCGCTCTTGGCATCAGCTCGATTCCTTCCTTTGCTCGGATCGTGCGCGGTGCTGTGCTCTCTCAAAAAGAAAAGGAGTACGTAGAGGCGGCGCGGATGACTGGAGAGTCTGACTTTTATATCCTCTTTTTCCAGGTCCTGCCCAATTGCTTCTCTCCTCTTCTGGTTCGCCTCAGCCTCGATTTCGGACGCGCCATCCTGGCCGAGTCCTCTCTTAGCTTTCTCGGCCTAGGGTTACCCCCGCCCACAGCAAGCTGGGGGCTCATGTTGAAAGAGGTGACACCCTTTCTGCAACTTCAACCTATGGCTGCTTTCTTCCCTGGGCTGACGATTTCTCTGGTGATCCTCGGCTTCAATCTGCTCGGGGATGGCCTGAGAGACGTTTTTGATCCCCGCCAATACAAGAGATAGAGATGGAAGGCACCCTTCTCGAGGTCAAGGGGCTGCAGGTCCAGTTCGAACTGCAGGCGGGAGTGCTGACCGCGATCGACAACCTCTCTTTTTCCCTCAGAGAGGGAGAGACGCTTGGGATCGTGGGAGAGACAGGATGCGGCAAGAGCGTGACGGCGCTCTCCATCCTGCGGCTCATTCCCTCACCTCCCGGCAAGATCGTCAGGGGCGAGATCCTTTTTGAGGGACAGGACCTGCTAAAGAAGAGCCAACGCGAAATGGAAAAGATCCGAGGCCGCAAAATCTCCATGGTCTTTCAGGAACCCATGACCTCGCTGAATCCGTCTTTGACCATCGGAGAGCAAATCGCGGAGTGCTATCGGGTCCATATGGGACACTCCAGAAAAGTGGCGCGCGAGTGGACGGTGCACGCTCTGGATTTGGTGCGTCTCCCTTCGCCAAAGACACTCATTCATTGTTATCCCCATGAGCTGAGCGGCGGCATGCGGCAGCGCGCGATGATCGCCATGGCCTTGGCCTGCCAGCCGAAACTGCTCATCGCCGATGAACCGACAACGGCTCTGGATGTGACCATTCAGGCGCAGATCTTGGAGCTGATCGAGGAGCTGAAAGAGAAGATGAAGATGGCACTGATCTTCATCTCACACAACCTAGGAGTGGTGGCCCGACTCTGCAATAGAATTGGCGTCATGTACGCGGGCTCATTGGTGGAGTTAGCGGATAAGAACTCTCTCTTCACGCGTCCTCTCCATCCTTACACCATAGGTCTTTTGCATGCGATACCCACTCCAGACGCACGCGCTGAACCTCTCCGGGCTATTCCCGGGGCTGTCTGTAACCTCTTTGATCCTCCACCGGGTTGTAAATTTCATCCTCGGTGCTTTAAGGCTAAAGAGATCTGCAAGGTGGATGCCCCGAGGTTGGAAAAGAAGCTCGGCGAAGACATGGCCTCTTGTTACTTTCCAGGAGAGTAAGGCTCGTGAGTCTCCTGGAAGTTAAGAACCTGACAAAATATTTTGACTTAAGCCCGGGGCTAGTCAGTCGGTGGCTCTATGGTGAGCGGATCCTTAAGGCGGTGGACCACATCAGCTTCTCGATTGAGGAAGGAACGACGCTGGGCCTTGTCGGAGAAAGCGGCTGCGGCAAATCCACCACGGCTCGCCTCATCACCCGCTTAATCCCTGCCACAGAGGGAGAGGTTTACTTTCAAGGTCAGGCTGTCCTCAGCTTACCCAAAAAAGAGGTTCGTGGGCTTAGGAGGGATATCCAATTGGTTTTTCAGGACCCTTACGCCTCCCTCAATCCTCGGATGAGAGTTCTGGAGATCGTGGGACGGCCTTTAACCCTTTACTTTGGGGTCAAAGGACAAAAGCGAGTAGATCGGGTCGCCGAGCTTTTGGCGGTCGTGGGGCTGCAGCCGGATCATCTTTACCGCTATCCCCATGAATTTAGTGGCGGCCAACGCCAGAGGATTGGGATTGCGCGAGCCTTGGCTACAAGGCCGAAGCTAATCATCGCTGATGAACCAGTCTCCTCGCTCGATGTCTCGGTCCAGGCGCAAGTGCTCAATCTCTTTAAGAAGCTCCAGCGCGAGCTGAAGCTCACGATGCTTTTTATATCGCACGATCTCAATGTGGTAGGCTACATTGCCGATATAGTGGGAGTGATGTACGCGGGTAAGATGATGGAGATCGCATCCGTGAAAGAAATCTTTAGTACCCCTTTGCATCCCTACACAAGAGGTCTCCTAGCATCGAATCCGACGCTTTCAACGTTCATGGAAAAAATTCAGACCCACCTCAAAGGAGAGATCGCGCTTCCGATAAACCCGCCCACGGGTTGCCGTTTGGAGCCCCGCTGTCCAATTCGGGTTGAGAGATGCAAGTTCATTGAGCCCATACTAGAAGATAAGCATTCTCACCATTGGGTAGCTTGTCATGAGATATAATGCGCGGGGCTCGGCTACAAAAGCCGGGGGGTTCTCGTGGGGTTTAGGCGGCGAGGATCTCGCCGCACTTGGTGCAGGTTCTAAGCTTGATGTCAGCCTTAATAGCGTCCGTCGCTTTCTTCACGGCGTCTGTAGGGTCATTAAATCGCACCGTCGTTTCGTAGAGCTTGCTGTCGCATCTCTCGCAGAACCAGACAAACAGATCCTGCTCCTCTGGACGCCGCTTTCTCTCGACAACGAAGGTCCATGATCCCTCGCCCCTTCGCGGGGAGTGAGGGACATTGGCAGTTAGAAGGAAAAGCTCTCCTGCCTTGATGACTGCGACTTCGTGTTTTTTCTCAGCCGTCATGTAGTGAAGGTTGAGTTCGCCCTCAAGCTGGTAAAAGATCTCATCCCCGGGATCGATGTGAAAATCCTTCCGGCTGTTGGGTCCTCGGGTTACAAAGGCAATGAAGTCGGAGTCTTCCCAGATAATTCTCCGCTGTCCCCAATTTCCTCTGTTTTCATTGATCCATCGTTTCAGATTGAAATTTTTTAGATGTGGGAACATGGCTTCGTTCCTCCCTTTTATCCCCTCGTCGATTTTAGTTGAGTATAGGTCCTCTCACAGAGCGAAATCAAGTTGCAATAAGGACCTGATGGGCTTCGAGATCAAAGGACGAATTATGGGTGTGCCTAGGGAAAGGCTGGGAAAATTACGAGACGCTGCCAGATCTTAGGTCACGTACGATGACGGAACGTTCGGGGGGGGAGACCTCGACGCGGAGGCAGAATGTCCTCGTCTCTGCCTGTTGAAAGGCGCCAACCCCCACCACTTGGCGTGAGATCACTTTCCCGGTCTCATCATGGACCTCGAGCAACACGGAATACTCCAGCACCTCTCCTCTGCCATGATGACGGATGGTACCTTCGATGGAAAGCGGACATCTGGCGGGAATAGAGCGAGGACCTGTCCCTACTGCATCGAATTTTAGCACGTGGTTGCAGGCGGGGCAGGATAGCGCGCTCTTGAGGATCGTTGCCTTACAGTGGGGACAGATCCGAGTTTCCCCGGCGGCAGGAGTACGGGCCGTCGTCATAGCATGGATCCGTTTCCTGCCTTCCCGTCCACCTTCTTGATCTCAAATTTCCCATTCTCTCGCTCATCCCAACCGAATTCAACCTTCCCGCGCATCCGCGACCCGGCAGCCACTGTAAGCGACGGGGCCTTTAGGTCTCCGATTAGCTGGCCAGACTCTAATAGCCTAACCTGGGCTGCGGCGCTGATATTTCCTTCCACCTCGCCTCCGATGGTTACGGTTTTGGCGCGAATTTCTCCACTGATGTGAGCTCCCGGTTCGATGATCAAGTCGCCCTGAACGTTAACGTCACCTTCGAATCTACCCTCTATCCGTACGTCTCCTTCTCCCTCGATTTTCCCCGCAATGGTTACGCCAGAAGCGATGACGGATTGCTTATTCTCAGAGCGCTCCATTGGTCGCCGAATGGGCACGACGGGCGTTAAACTTTGCTCCGTCCTTCCGGTTTCCATGAGCAATGAATCTTTTTGTGCGGGGTCTTTCCAGAGTGCCATAACGATATCCTCCTTAATTCAAATATTGCAGCCCTTACCAAATGCCAAGGATGGTCGAGGTAAATATCTGTTTATTTGGCCGATTGGATAAGCTTTGCTTAGGTTTTAAATCAGCAAAAACAGTACCAGAAGAGAACCCGGTTAGAAGCAACTTATCTCAGTGCTCGAAAAGACTTATCCTATCCAGCGTAATGAGAGGACGAGAACAAGGTTAATCCGAACATACCCAATGATTTCAGTCCTTTAGGGCTTGGGTACAGCTCGTTTGGTTGAGTTTGGCGGAAGTTGTCGCTAATAAGAGCTGGCGCAGTGGATTATCCCTCATAGACTGCTAATACGTTCAAACTCGTACATGATCTGCACAAATTTGATCCTTCTCAGACTAATAGCCAACAGGTGATGCCGCATATGTTTCAATGGAAGACTCGACCGTTGTGAAGCGGTCAGTTATGTCGGCCGACTCAATTGGTATTGGGCTCTTCATCAAGAAGTGTAGTTCCTCGGGAGAAAACCTTCCGGCCCGAGCCAATAAGTCAGTACCTCGAGGGCCACCTCCCGACCCCTTCGGGTGCGTTCTCCAACCGCCTGGGCCTGTCATCAACCTCCTTGTCCCTGTGTCTCAGCCCTACAGGTTTCCCCCCTCGGAACTAGATGGACCCCAAAACTGCGGAGGGAGCCTGCACCGAAGCAAGGGAGACGTACCGACACTGAAGTTACTTGAGGGGAGTGAGCTAACGGGTTAAGTGCTTAGGAGCAGAGAAGCAGAGGCCCATCGGCTCCCGCTGAGGAGTAGGCTCCCTCCGCCTCTTGAACATCACACTTTTCGCAGTAGGGCCTTCGTATTGTTGACAAAAAACTAGGTGAAACGTATGTTACGAGCAACAGGAACTCGATCGCTTAAGGAGAAAATGATGGCCCGTGCAGAGCAGGTTGGAGCAGCCGAAGGGCAGGTGACCTATCGGGGCTTGCGTGATTGGATCGAGCAGGTGGACAAGATGGGGGAGTTGCTAAGGATTAGCGGAGCGCATTGGGATAAGGAGATGGGGGCGATCACCCACATGCTTACCGAAAAGAGCAAAGGAAACGCGCCGGCCATTCTTTTCGATGAGGTGCCGGGATATCACAAAGGTTTCAGGACCTTGTACGGGCAGCTCTCCTCCTTGAAAAGGATTGCCCTCACGCTCGGTCTGCCGCTCGAGTACGAGAGAAAGGTTGATCTCGTCAAAAGCTATCATGAGCGGATGCAGAACATGACGCTTATTAAGCCTAAGTTCGTGGACAAGGGGCCTATCCTAGATCACCTCTTGGAGGGCGACGAAGTGGATGTCCTTAAATTCCCGGTTCCTCTCCACCATGAGCTTGATAAGGCGCGCTATATCGGGACCGCAGACTGTGTGATTACCAAAGACCCGGATTCCGACTGGTTTAACCTGGGAGCCTATCGCTGCCAGGTATACGATGGTAAGAATATTGGCTGCCAAATTACCGAAGGCAAACACGGTAGGATCCACCGCGACAAATATTTCGAACGCGGGCAAAGCATGAGAGTGGTAGTCCTGGTAGGCCAGGATCCGCTCCTGTATCTGCTTTCGTCTAGCCCGCTTCCTGAGGGAATCTCCGAGTATGATTTTGCCGGTGGTATAAGAGGAAAGCCCATAGAGGTCATCCGGGGTCCCTATACCGGTTTTCCGATACCGGCAGATGCCGAGATTGCTATCGAGGGCGAGGCGGTTCCGGGGCAAGTAAAGCCGGAAGGTCCGTTTGGGGAGTGGATGGGATATTACTCAGACGATGTCGTTCCGCGTCCTTATATCGACGTAAAGACCATCCTTTACCGAGACAAGCCGATTCTCACATGTGCCCCGCAGCATAAACCAGTGGACGAGACCGGTCTCCTTAAAGGTATCGCGGGGGCCGCGGAGGTCTGGCAGGCACTGGAGGCCTGCGGCATCCCGGAAATACTTGGTGTATGGAACCACGAGGGGGCTCCTGCCACTCGCTTTACTGCCATTCAAATCCGCCAGCGCTATCCCGGTCACGCGCGGCAGGTCTTGCATGTGGCTTCCTCTTGCCAGGCGGGAGCCTATAATGGGAAGTGGACTGTTGTTGTTGACGATGATATCGATGCCTCCGACCTGGATCAGGTCCTTTGGGCTATGAGCACGCGCTTCGACCCTGTTACTGATATCGACATTATCCAAAAGGCCTGGTCATCCGGCAGGGATCCCACGGTTCTTCCAGGAAACTTTAACAACCGTATCCTCATCGATGCCTGCATCCCTTATGACAAGAAGCTCAGGGGAAAGTTTCCGCCTGTTGTAGACGTGAGTCCGGAGCTGCGGGCCAAGCTTAAGGCCAAGTGGGGTAAGATCCTTGCCTCGACATGATCCGGCGTGCCGATAAGGGGAAAAAATGCTAAAGGACAAACGCTTCTGCGGCCTCTTTGTGCCTCATGTAACCCCGTTCACGGAATCGGGCGCGTTGGATGTGGAAAGCCTTGAGGGACTTGCCCGCTATCTCGCGTCTAAGCAGGGGGTAGCGGGATTAGTTTCGTGCGCTCGGATTGGTGAGGGCCCGATTCTCGCCGCTGAAGAGAAGCGAAAGATCTATAAGATTGTCGGTGAAGTGGCACGGGAGGCTGGCGTCGTTCACTTTGCTGCTATTTCCCCCCAATCCACCGATGAGGCGATAGCGATAGTTCGAGACCTTGAAACATTGCCGGTGGATGCAGCCATGATCTTTCCGCCGCTTCTTTTCGCCTGGGGCAAGGTGGGAGGTGATCTAAAGTACCGCTTCTTCGAGGACGTATCTCAGAGCTCAAACTTACCGCTCGTCCTATTCCAGGTTCCCGTTGCCAGCTATTGGTATGACCCAGAAACCGTGTGCCGCATTGCGCGGCTAGATAAGGTGGTCGCTTACAAAGAGGCTTCATTTAACATTGATCTATTCACCCAGACTCTCCGTCAACTAAAATCTCAGGGCAGCACCATGACGGTCCTTACGGGTAACGACCGCTTTGTAGCAGAGAGCTACGTGCTTGGCGCGAAAGGTGCCCTCATCGGAGTTTCCAATCTTGCGACCGAGAAGTGGGGGGCTATGGATCAGGCGGCTCAGACGGGGAATTATGAGATGGCCACAGCCCTGCAAGAGGAACTACGGGAGCTCAAGGAGATCATCTTTGCCGAGCCGATCGTGGACGCTGTTGCTCGGATTAAGGTCATCCTGCGACATCAGGGTATAATCAAGACAGCTACTGTCCGGAGACCCCAGCTTGGTGTGACAGCAAAGGAGGAAAAGCGACTGATCGCGAGTTATGGGAGAATCATTGAGAAGGCCTCGGTTTTCGTTAAAGAGGCCACCATTAGAGAGATTGTATGAGTGCGCGCTACAAACTGGAAAATATAATCGCGGATATAAATCGTGTGACTCGCGAGGGGATGAGGGCGGTCTCTGTCTCACCTCTCTATCTCTTTTCGTATTTCCTGCCTAGTTCGATTTCCCAGTTAAGATAGCGTCGCATTGCTTCCTTATCGCCTGTCAACGATGCGGAGATAACCACATCGTTTGGCTCAATCAGTGCTCTCGTGAGTCCCGTTTCAAGGGGTCTGTTTTCGCTTTGCCAGTTTTTTACTCCACCTTCGAGGACTGAGACCTTGTGATAACCAAGCTCAACCAGTGCTGCTCCTGCCAAGGTGGATTGCTCTCCGGTTGGGCAGGTAACCACAATAGGCTGGTCGAGTCTTGCAAACATCATGGGAAATTTAAACTCCAGCCAACCCCGAGAAATCCACAGTGCCCCGGGAAGATGACTGCCTTTATACTCTAGGCTCGTGCCGACATCCAGGAGCAAGATGTCACTTGTATCTGTTACTAGCGTTGCGAGCTCCCCTGGGGGGATCAGTTGGACCATGGCTTGAGCGCGTTCTAGTCCAAGGATGGGCTTGGAAGGATGACCTTTTTCAAGTTCGAGTCCGCTCTCAAGCCAGGCTCGGATTCCTCCCCTTAGAACCCGGACATCGCTGTAACCCATGCT
>JAHFAO010000121.1:0-6414 GCA_023250515.1 Deltaproteobacteria bacterium
CTTAACTCCCGCTGTTCTAAATGCAGTAATCAGGCAACGCCTATTTTAAGAACCCTTGCCGCGTTGACTCCGAGAATCTTTTCCTTCTCTTCCTCTTTTAGACCGAACTCTTCAATAGCCCTGAGGCTATTCTTAACAAATAGACACCCCTCTTCCGGACCGTAGGGGTAATTGGTGCCGAATACAAGACGATCGACGCCGAAAAAATTAAGGGCGCACCTAAGAGTCGAAGCCGGATGATCCGCCGTATCGACGTAAAACCTTCTGAATGAGTCCAGCGGATTCTCCTTGAGCCCGTATCTCTTTCGGATCTCCTCGGTCCTGCCCGTATAGATGTTGATCGCCCTCTGCGCAAAGAATGAAAGAACGCCGCCCACATCCGCCACGATAAAGTTTATCTCAGGGAACCTCTCAAGCACCCTCCCGTAAACCAGCCTGGTCATCGCGACCGTGCTGTCAAACGCCCAGCCGTAAATGAGCACAGGCATGATATCCAGACCAGTGGCCTCAGTGGCTAAGGGCGCGGTGGGATGGATGTAGATCGGGAGCCTGAAAAGCGCCACCCGTTCGTAGATTGGAAAAAGCTCTTCGCTATCCAGCGGCCTCCCGTTGAGGTTAGAAAAACAGCCGAAGCCTTTAAGCCCTAGCTCGTTAACGGAGCGGTCTAGTTCGTCAAGAGATGCTTTGATCGAAGCGGTTGGGAGGGTAGCAAGACCGACGAAACGGTCGGGAAACTTTTTACAGATCCTGGCAATCGCGTCATTGGCTTTTCTCGCTATGGCAACCGCATCTTCCGCTTCAAACCGATCGGCACCCGGTGGAGGAACGCTAAGGACCTGGATGTCGACGCCCAGCCTATCCATGTGTTCGATCCTGCGTTCTGGATCCCGCCCCTGAAATGTGGCCGTGTTGATCCGGCACTTGAGTCGCTTGTCATAAAAATAGCTCATCCCGCTCTGGGGGTCGGGAGGCTCCAGAATGACATTGCCGTTGGAGCGTTCCAGCTCCTTGATGTAGTCCTCCGGAAAAATATGGCTTTGAAAATCAATAACCATGCCTAAAGGCTATAGAGGGCTCTCGGGTTGTCGTCGAGTATTTTGTTTATGACATTGGAGCTAAGCTCCGCCCCTTGTTTTAATCTTCGTAGGGCTTCGATTTCGGCAGACGTATCCGCATGCCCATAGTCTGAACCGATAACGAGGTTGTCTTCCCCGGCATATTGAAGAACATACGGCAGATCATCATCTGTCTGGCAGGCCACATAGAACCGGCTCTCACGCAATAGATCTTTAGGCAAAGCTTTGCCTCTTCTCACAAAACGCCTGGCAAGGTCGTGAATGGCGTAAGGCACCCACTGGGCGCTCACCTCGATAAAACCAAATTTGAGTCGAGGAAATTTCTCCGGAATCCCGTCAAAGATGAGGGAATGAAAAGCACCCACCACGGCAAGTTTGAATTTCGAAAATCCAGGCTCGCTAAGGAAGTAGTCATGCACCGTAAAACTTCCGATGCCCGAATGGGCGCATATGGGCATATCTAAACTACTCGCTTCCTCATAGAGAGGGTAGAAATAAGGGTCGCTGAGACGTCTCTCTCCCTCCAGTCCACGGACGAAGATAGCGCACGCGCCGTTCTCTTTTGCGAAACGCGCCTCAGACAGGGCCTCGGTGATACTAAGCAGGGGCGGAACGGCAGCCCACAGTAGACGTCCCTTTCCCTTCCTCCAGATATCAGCCAACCATCGGTTGTAACTTTTGCATAGGGCCAATTCGACCTCTGGACGGTTTGTGATGGGTCTTAAGAAGACCGTCGGATAGAGAACCTGGATGTTGACTTCCAATTCGTCCATGTGCCTTAGCCGGGCTTCTACATCCTCCATTTCTCGTGCAGCGCGGGGCGTCTCTTTTCCCACGTTCTGCGATTTCAGATGAAGTCTGCCGTCAATCAACCAGAATTCATCTAAGGAACCCTGCTCGCTGGTTGCGGAAACTAATTGGGGTCTAAATTTTCGCTCCGAACCGTCCATGTAATCCCATGTCTTTTCAGTCTCCAATACGTGGGCATCTGCGTCGATTGTCGGCATAGATCTTACCTTTCCTTCGGAACAGGAGATTGACCGGAGACCGAAGACGGACGACCGGTCGGCGGTCCCCGGTCCTCGGTCGTCAGCATCATGATATCCTGATCAGCCGATCTGTTGCTGAGATCTGCGATGCACGTTCGGTTTTCGAACCGACTGAGCTGCCGCATCCCTGGCAGATATAATCGTATAGCTCCCCGTCCGGGAGGATCAAAAGGAGGCGCTGGCGAACAGGCATCGCCTGGCGACACCTATTACAGTAAAGAAGGGATGCGGTAAATTGATCAAACGTCTTCTCCATAGATAGATCGTCCCCCCTCACCCTTCCCTCTCCCCCTCGAGGGAGAGGATTAAGGTGAGGGGGTGTTCTTTGTTTAACCTTTATGCTGTGCCTCGGCTGCTGCCTTGGCCTCCTTGACTACCTTTTCAGCCAGGTGAGGCGGGAGCTCTTCGTAGCGGTAAAACTCCAGGGTGAAACCGCCTCGACCGCTGGTCATCGAGTGCAGATCCTGAGCATATTTTAACACCTCGGACATGGGTACATGAGCCTTGATGGTTTGACTGTGGCCTCTGGAGTCCACCCCGAGAACCTTTCCACGACGGCTATTCAAGTCTCCTATAACATCACCCATGCACTCATCAGGAACGGTCACTGCCATCGACATAACCGGCTCTAAAATAACCGGCCGCGCCTTTTCCACGGCACTCTTAAATCCCATGGAGCCGGCGATCTTGAAGGCCATGTCCGAGGAATCGACATCGTGGTAAGAGCCATCATAAAGGGTCACCCGGATATCCACCATGGGGTAGCCTGCCATGCATCCCTCTCCCATGGCTTCCCTAATGCCTTTCTCCACCGCCGGGATGTAGTTTCGGGGAATGGCCCCGCCAACGATCTCGTCCACAAACTCAAACCCCTTTCCGCGCGGCATAGGCTCAATTTTAATCCAAGTATCTCCGTATTGGCCTCTCCCTCCGGACTGGCGTTTGTATTTTCCTTGGGAACTGGAGTTTGCCCTGATAGTCTCCTTATAGGGTACTTTGGGGGCCTTAAGCTCTACCTCTGCTCCATACTTGCGTTTGAGCTTTTCGACGATCACCTCAATATGGAGCTGCCCCATACCGGAAAGGATAAACTCTCTTGTCTGCGGATCCCGGTGCATCTCTATGGTGTGATCCTCCTCCATCATTCGGTGCAAACCCTGCGGGACCTTCTCTTCATCGGCCTTGGTCTTAGGCTCCAGGGCAAATGAAATGAGCGGAGAGAAGTGGATTAGTCCGTTAAATTGGATCGGCGCTCTCTCCTCGCATAGGGAATCGCCTGATGAGACATCCCTAAGTTTTGCTGCTGCAACGATCTCACCGGCGCTGGCCTCCCGGACAGTCTCCTGCTTTTTCCCTTCAAGTCTAAACATCTGGCCAATCTTTTCCTTCGTCTGTTTGTTGGGATTGTAGACCGCCATATCTGTGGCTATCCTTCCGGAAACCACCCGCATAAGCGAAAGTTTGCCGGCGAAGGGGTCGATAATCGTTTTAAAGATATAGGCGGAAGAGGGACCGTTGGGATCCTGGGATCGCTTCTCCAACTCCCTTGTGACAGGATTTTTCCCCTGAACCTCTCCCTCGTCCTTTGGCGAGGGAAGATAATCGATGACGGCATCCAGAAGCTGCGGGACGCCGATTTGTCTCATGGCCGAGCCATAAAGGATGGGAAAAAGTTTCCCCTTCAGGGTCCCTTCCCTGATCCCTTTCTTTAGCTCCTCCGGGGAAAGTTCTTGAGTGTCCAGATATTTCTCCAACAAGGCGTCATCGGTCTCGGCCACTCCCTCCATCAACTGGATACGCATCTCCTGCGCAGTCTTTTTGAGTTCCTCCGGAATCTCGGCTTGTGAGAACTTCCCGCTGTCGCCTTCAAAGATAAAGGCCTTCATGAGAGCAAGATCTACGATCCCCTTGAAACCCTCCTCTGCTCCAATCGCAAGCTGGAGATAGACCCCCTTAGCCTCCAATCCTTTGAAAATAGCCTCTATGGCCTGTTGGATATTGGATTTCTCCCGCTCCATCTTACTGATAAAGATCAGCCGACCTATGCTGCAATCGTTAGCCGCCGCCCATAACCTTTCGGTCTCCACCCTCAATCCAGCGGAGGGACTGAGTAGAAACACTGCTCCTCCAAGGGCACGCATGCAGTTGATGGCGTCGGGTAGAAAGGGCGCGTAGCCGGGCGTGTCGATTAAGGTGAGAGTGAACTTTTTCCATAATAGGGAGTGAAACGCTGAGGATATAGAAATGTGCCGCCTCATCTCCTCGGGTTCGAAATCAAAAACCGAAGTGCCATCTTCCACACGGCCAAGGCGTTGCGTAGCCCCTCCAGCAAAAAGCATGGCCTCGCCCAACGACGTTTTTCCCACACCCCCATGGCCCAATATGCCGACGTTGCGTAGCTTCTCGATCTCTATCATCTCAAACTAGCCTCCCCCTTTATCACTCCGTGGTGACAAAAAATGTTATCGCGCCAAGACGCCAAGATCGCAAAGAATCAAATCCGAATTTCGAAATTCGAATCTCGAATTTTTCTTGGCGGCCTTCGCGTCTTCGCGCGAGTCACAGTTTCTCCGATTTCCTTAATCCAAAATTCGGGCCGAAAATTTCAAATATCTTTGGCTAGATCTAATACAAAACTCCCGTTAACCCTTCAACCCTTGATCCCTTTAACCTTTTGACCCTTCAACTCTTGAACCGAGTTCCTCTCGTGAATGATCCGGAGGCCATCAAGAGTCAGAAACTCATCCACCTCTTCAATCACAGACGAGTCCGGCGCGATCAGCGCCGCCAGCCCTCCGGTGGCGACGACTCTAGACCGAACCTGGTTTTCTTCTTGGATTCTCCGGACGATGCCATCCACCAACCCCACATAACCGTAATAAACTCCTGCCTGAATGGAATGGACCGGATTCTTTCCTACGACCCCTTTAGGCTTGACAATCTCGATCCGGGGAAGCTTCGATGCCCTCTGGAACAAGGCCTCTGCTGAAATGAGCAAGCCCGGAGCGATGGAGCCGCCAAGGTATTCTCCCTTTTTAGAGATAAAGTCAAAGGTCGTGGCCGTGCCGAAATCGACCGCGATACAGCAGTCGTGGTACTTCTCGTAGGCGGCCACACCGTTACAAATCCGATCAGACCCCACGTCCTTAGGGCTGTCATAGAGCACAGGCATTCCGGTCTTGACGCCAGGCCCGACTATTAAGGGACTGAGGCCAAAAAATCTCTGGCAGAATTCTTGAACCATACCCAGCATTGGCGGGACGACACAGGAAACAATCATAGCGTCGATTTGCTTACATGCGACGCCTTGCGAGGAAGCGAGATGGGTAATCAGGGCACCGTACTCGTCGGCGGTTCGTCCTGGTTCGGTCAAGAGACGCCAATGGGTTATAAGCCTCTTTCCCTCGTAGACCCCCAATACGATGTTGGTATTGCCAATGTCGATAGCTAGAAGCATGGCATGGACCCTCACGGGTCTACTGGGATCACGTCCCCTGCAACGATCTTCTTAAGAGTCCCCTCCTCATCCTCCAAGATTAAGGCCCCATCCCCGTCTATGCCCATGGCCTTTCCTATGATTGGTTGATCCATCATTTCTACCCTAACTCTCTTGCCTCTGAGTCGAAAAAAGCCTTCCCAGCGCCGGGCCACAAATGAAAATCCCTTATCTTCAAGATCCCCATAGCACCGGTCAAGGTTCTGAATCAATCGACGGGTAAAGTCCGTACGGTCCACTGGCTTCTGAGTCAGGATCATGATCGAG
This sequence comes from Deltaproteobacteria bacterium, assembly GCA_023250515.1. GTDB lineage: Bacteria > Desulfobacterota > Binatia > UBA9968 > UBA9968 > JAHFAO01. The sequence goes on from JAHFAO010000121.1 coordinate 5,889, forward strand.
GTGGCGCTTTCCCGGATCGTCTCAGGCATCAGCTCCCTGGGATAATTGAGATTGACTCCGATTCCGAGAATAACAAAGAGGATTCTATCGGGCTCGCAAGAAGACTCGGTCAAAATCCCGGCGATTTTTTTCCCCCCTACTATAATGTCGTTAGGCCACTTGATTTCCGGAGCAGAGGGGATGAAGGATTGAACGGTCTCAGCCAGGGCCACGGCAGACATCAAGGTGATTTGAGGCGCCTGGATTGGAGGGAGGTTGGGCCTAAGAATAGCAGAGAGGTAAAGATTCAAACAGGGGGGAGAAACCCAATTCCTTCCCATCCGTCCCTTACCCCGAGTTTGACTCTCAGCAATGACGACTTCTCCTTCCTCTCCTCCCTCTTGAGCGCGCTTATAGGCATAGACATTGGTGGAATCGAGCTCCGGAAAACAGTGAATCCTCTTTCCGAGCCGCCTTGTCCCCAACCCCTTTTGAAGCTCCTCGATCTTGAGTGGGACTGCCATCCTTACCGTCTCTTTATCGCTTA
>JAHFAO010000121.1:6514-10166 GCA_023250515.1 Deltaproteobacteria bacterium
GGTGGACCAATCTTCATATTAAAATCAATTGCCGGCGCAGAGTGGGTTAAAGCGCCCACGGAAATGAAGTCGACTCCAGCCGCTGCCACCTCCCGCACCCGCTCGATGGTAATCCCACCAGAGGCCTCAACCCATGCCTTCTTGTTGATAAATCGCACGGCCTCAGCCATCTCTTTTGTCCCCATATTGTCCAGCATGATGACGTCTGCCCCCGCATCCAGGGCTGCCTGCACTTGCTTCAAATCTGAGCATTCCACCTCAACCCGAGCCATGAAAGGGGCCTGACGCCGGATTCTCTTTACTGCCTCATTGATGGACCCGGAGGCAGCGATGTGATTATCTTTGACCAAGGCGGCATCATAAAGACCGAGGCGGTGATTGGTGCCACCTCCCATCCGCACGGCGTATTTTTCCAAGGTACGAAGTCCTGGAGTGGTTTTACGGGTATCGATAATCTTGCAGGGATAGCCTTTTACCGCATCTACATAGCGACGGGTCAACGTGGCGGTCCCTGACAGACGCTGAAGGAAATTGAGGGCGGTCCTTTCCCCCATGAGCAGGGCTCTGATCGGCCCCTCCGCTTCGGCAACTACAGTCCCTCGTTCGATCTGCTCACCATCCCGAAAGAGGCAGCGAACCTTGACCTGGACATCCAGGAGGGAAAATATTCTCTGCAAGAGAAAAAGACCGGCTACCACGCAGTCCCGCTTAGCGCGAAACAACCCTTTTCCCTTCGACTCCGGAGGGACCGTGCTCAGAGTCGTGAGATCGCCCGCACCGATATCTTCTTCCAGGGCGCTCCTGATAAGCTGCTCAATTTGGGGACTAATAAGAACATCCATGGCTAGGACTCCCCTCCAACTTGTCGGGTCTCCTGGATTCTTTCCAAGCTCCGCTTAAGCGTTCTGATCTTATCCTCAAACTGTTCAGCCTTTCCTCTCTCTTTCTGGACCACCTCTTCCTTAGCCTTAGCAAGAAACTCCTTATTGCTCAGCTTTTTCTGAATACGAGCCAACTCCTCCTCTGCCTTCCTGACCTCCTTCTCCAGCCGTTTCTTCTCCTCATGAGGATCGATCATGTCGCCTAAAGGAAGATAAAGCTCCGTATCCCCTACGACGGCCGTAGCTGCCCCCTTGGGTCTCTGCCCCTTAGTTAGATATTCCACTGAGCCTGTGCGCGCAAGGGTACGGAGATAAGGCTCTTGAGACCTGAGAAAGGCAAGGTTCTGCTCGGCGCCAAAGAGAATCACTTTCACTTCCTTGGAAGGAGGGCAATTGATCTCTGTTCGTAAATTCCTTATGGCCCGGATGACCTCGGTCAAAAAACCTACTCTTTCCTCCACCTCCGGCTGTACCCATTCTGGTTTTGGCTGTGGATAATCTTGGACCATGATACTCCGTTTTTTCTCTCTCATGGCGGACGCTGTCTTCCTGTTTTCTTCCTTCTCTGTCAGGACCTGCCATATCTCCTCGGTTACGAACGGCGTCAGCGGGTGGAGCAAAAGAAGGATTTTTTCTAGCACCTCTACCAGGACCCTCTGAGTCTTTTGCGGATCATCACCAAGAGTTCCATTGAGGGAAAGCTTGCTCATCTCGATGTACCAGTCGCAGAACTCATGCCAGGTGAATTGGTAGAGGAGGTGCGCGAACTCGTTAAAACGATAAGAGTCAATCGCCTTTCTTGCCTCGTCAATCGTGGAGGCCAAGCGCGATAAAATCCACTGAGCCGCCAGATTCAAATTCTCTGTTCGCAAAGAATCGCAGGAAGTCTGCTCTGATCGCACCCCATCGCTGATATTCATCAAGACAAAGCGCGCGGCGTTCCAGAGCTTATTAACAAAATTCTGGTATCCAACAATTCGCTCCTCTGCCAACTTCACATCCCGCCCCATGGCGGCTAAGGCTGCAAGGGTGAAGCGAAACGCGTCTGTCCCATACCGAGCCATGACCTGAAGGGGGTCTATGACATTTCCTTTGGACTTCGACATCTTCTGCCCTTCCTGGTCCCGCACCAAGGCATGAATATAAACATCGTGGAAAGGTACATCCTCCATGAACTTGAGACCCATCATGATCATCCGGGCTACCCAGAAAAAGAGGATGTCAAAACCGGTAACGAGCGCAGAAGTTGGATAAAAGGTTTTTAGATCCTGGGTCTTTTCCGGCCATCCTAGGGTGGAGAAAGGCCAAAGGGCGGAAGAGAACCAGGTATCAAGGACATCAGGGTCTTGTAGGAATGAGCTGCCGCCACACTTTGAGCAACTCTTCGGGACCTTGCGCTGAACGATGGGGTTGGCCTCTCGTGCAAGGATGAAGTCACCATGACCTGTTTCAAGAACATTATCGGCATCACATTTCCTGCAGTACCAGGCCGGGATCTGATGACCCCACCAAATCTGGCGTGAAACACACCAGTCTTTTATATTCTCCATCCAGGCAAAGTAGGAATTTGCCCATCCCTCCGGAATGATCCTGACCCTTCCTTCCCGCACCGCCCGAATAGCTAGCTCAGCCAATGGTTTTATTTTGACAAACCACTGCGGTGTCAGATAGGGCTCAATCACCGTAAGGCAACGGTAGCATCGGCCCAAAGAATGACGATAAGGCTCGACTTTTTCCAGAAGTCCCTTCTCTTTAAGTTCCTCCACTACGAGTCGCCTAGCTTCAAATCGATCCTGGAGTCCGTAGCGCTTTAGCCACGCGGGGGTCTCACCATGTCCGGTCATGAAGGCTGAGGGATCGATTCGTGCCTCCTCGTCAAAAATGCTGATTTTCTTAAGGCCATATCTTTCCCCAATCTCAAAGTCATTAAAGTCATGCCCTGGAGTAATTTTGAGGGCCCCGGTGCCAAACTCCTGATCGACAAAGGCATCGGAGATCACGGGAATTTCGCGTCCTACAATTGGGAGGCGGACTCCCCTGCCAATGAAGCGCTGATAGCGCTTGTCGTTTGGATGGATCGCTACCGCTGTATCTCCAAGCATGGTTTCCGGCCGGGTAGTCGCTACCACCAGACTCTGGGACGGATCATCGATCAAGGGATAGTGGACATACCACAGGTGGCCATCGACTTCTTCGTGGACCACCTCAATATCGGCCAAGGCTGTCTTACAGCGCACACACCAGTTGATCAAGCGTTCCGCGCGATAGAGGAGCCTATCTTCCCAGAGTCGGACAAAGGCCTCCCGCACAGCTAAGGAAAGACCCTCATCCATGGTGAAGCGCTCTCGACTCCAATCGCAGGAGACCCCCAGCGCTTTTAGTTGGTGCAGGATCGTGTTCCCTGCCTCTGCCCGCCAAGCCCAAACTCGTTCAATGAACTTCTCTCTTCCCAACTGGGCTCGATTGAGCCCCTGCTCCGTAAGCTGTCGCTCCACCACGTTCTGCGTCGCGATACCGGCGTGATCTGTTCCTGGAACCCACAGGACACTGTAACCATCCATCCTCTTATAGCGACAGAGGATGTCTTGGAGGGTGTTGTTCAGGGCATGGCCCATATGCAGTGACCCGGTCACGTTGGGCGGCGGGATAACCATAGAAAAGACAGAGATATCAGACAGAGATCGCTCCCTCCCCACCTGCTCTGGTTGGAAATAACCCCGCTCCTGCCAGTAGCTATACCACTTCCCCTCAACATCCCTGTGGGAATACGT
>JAHFAO010000017.1:0-28362 GCA_023250515.1 Deltaproteobacteria bacterium
CCTGTCCTGAGCAAAGCCGAAGGGTCGAACCACGAAGGAAAAGACGTTGAAAAGATTCACCCTTCGACTTGCTCAGGGCGAACGGAAAAGGTAAATCGTTGTAAAGGTATTTTAGAGACACACCACTAGTGGGTGGAGTTAGGTTATTATGTTAGGCTGCGTTGGCAAACTGAGCACGACTAATCCGTTTGAACATCTTTAGCCCATTCTCGATTTTCCTGGTACCACTGGATCAATCTGGCAACGCCGTCCTTAAACTGCGTCTGTGGCCGCCATCCCAGTAAGCGTTCCGCTTTACTAATATTTGCCCAGGTAGCCATTACGTCCGCCGGATGACGTGGTTTGTGCTTGATGCTCGCCTTTCTCGCAACCTTGAGTTCCACAAGCCGGATCGCGTCATTCAACACAATCGGTTCGTCCGAACCCAGATTAATCACCTCGTAGCCGATCGGCTTTAATCCCGCCAATGTACCCAAGGCGATGTCATCCACAAAGGTAAAATCCCTCTCTTGATTGCCATCGCCGAAAACGATCACCGGCCGCCCCTCGCTGATCCACTGCACGAAGCGAAACAGGCTCATATCGGGCCGCCCCGCCGGCCCGTACACTGTAAAGTAACGCAGGATAGTCACGTCGATGCCGTAAAGATAGTGGTACGTGTAGCACAATGTCTCCGCCGCCTTCTTCGACGCTGCATAGGGCGATAACGGTCCGTCCGTGTTAGCGTCCTCCTGAAAGGGCCGTGGATTATTCGCCCCATAGAGGCTGGATGTAGAAGCCAGCACAAACTTCTCCACCCCGTACTCCCGGCATAATTCCAGCAAGTTCAGCGTGCCGGTAACGTTGGTCTCAAAATAGACCCAGGGGTTTTCCACGCTCTGCCGTACGCCAGCACGAGCCGCTAAGTTGATTGCAGCGTCAAATTGCGAATTTTCGATTTTGAATTTTGCTCCGAAGAGCTCCCCTAGCCCTTTTCGGTTGCAAATGTCCAGATTATGAAAAGTGAATCCCGACTTTCCTTTGAGCTGATCGAAGCGCCATTGTTTCAGGCGGACGTCATAGGCATCATTGAGGTTATCGAGGCCCCACACCGTGTGGCCGCATGACAGCAAAAATTCAGCCACCTTGGCGCCGATGAACCCAGCGCAGCCGGTAAGGAGAACATTCATGGATCAATCTAAACGCAAAGCATGGTAACCGGGTCTAAGCTCCCACGTTACCACAAGTTAAGACCCGCTACACCTTACCACAGCGAGCGCGACCCGTATCTACCGTTTGCTGTTTTTCGGCGAAGCTTCCGCCTATCTCGCATCTCTTACCAATAGGATGCGGGCACCTCTTTTTACTTCTGAACAAGCAAGGTGCGTCAAAAGAGGGAGTCTACCCGCGAAGACGTCGGTAATGCCTACAAAGTCTGTCCCCGTGGCCAATCGGCATTCGCCAAGTACCTTAGCAGCCCTACTCAATGCTAAAGGCTGCTTGTGCCTCCTGCGGCCATAGCCCTATATAGCTCAAGTAATAGTGGGGTATTCGAATAAAACTACAATATATTGAATATCAAGGTCAAGAAAAATCTCCAGGTTTTAAAGAAAGATTGAGAATGGTCTTGAAAATAGATTGACAAAAGCCTAACTTCAATCAATCGCTTGTATCAAGCGAGGGGAGATTACGATATGCCTATAAGCCCGGATATTCGAAGAGCCATCGAGATTATCGACCAAAGGATTAGTTCCTTGGTAAAAATCAAAGAGATGTTGATCAAGGAATTCGAGGTCGACCAAGAAGGACTTGCCGAATCGGTTCGTGGACCCAAGAAGACGAGGAAAGAAAGTCTCGTTGAATTTCTAAAAATGAATGGCCCGACTTTGTGGAAAGATATTTTATCGAGAACGGGTATGCCAAGGGGTACGTTGGCTTCGGTGTTAAACGACAAAAAAATCTTTATGCAGCTTGAAGACGGCAAGTGGGATCTTGTCAAATAAGTCGAGAAAACCCAGATCACTTTGCATACACTACCAAATCAGACCCGGGCAATCATCTCGCTGGGAAGAACTAACCGTGTCTTGCGGCCCAGAAGCTCCAGGAGAACTGCTACACGTTGGCTTTCCCTCATCTCTTGTTCAAAAATCGCCTCGAGGCCGGCTAAAGGCCCCTCCCTGATCATGACGGGCTCACCCACTCTATAAATTCGCGGCTGGATACGGGCAACTCCATTAGGGCAGCGGTTCTGCAGAGTTTCGATGACATCCACTTCTAACTCCGCGATGCGATTGCCGAACTTTACAAAGTCTTTCACTCCCGGAGCGTAGCGGACAGCCTTACCTGTAAGAACGAGATCGAGACGGCAAAAAAGATATCCAGGGAAAAGCGGCACCAATACCCACTGGTACCTACTCCCAATCCTGCGTCTGGAACGAAGCCAGGGAAGAAAAACCTCTAAGTTGAGATCACCAAGCCTCCTCTCAACTACGGTCTCTTTTCTGGCTTTCGTTCGGATGGTATACCATCGGAGCCCGCCTTCCACTTCAAGAGATCCTGGTTCCATTAGCTAGCCCTCTCTGTAGCGGAGAATATTCCGAGAGCCTATCTGAGACGAGAAACGGTCGATTTTGAATAAGTGTTTGAATCCATTAGAAATCTCCTCGCGTTCCAGTAATTGTTCCACCTTACCGATAGCGAGTGCCACCGCGGGGGCCTTAACGCCGAGAAGCTCCCCAATAGAACGCAAGGGAAGAGTCGTTTGCCTTCTAATCAGGTACATCGCCACATGTCTGAACAGACCCCTCCTCCTTCTTTTCCGCAAACCTCCGGCTTGATTGGGACCAAGGGAAAGACTAACCTCACGTAGAATCTTCTCGGCTTTTCTTAGAGGCGCCTCGTCTCCATTGTCTTGTAATCTCTGAGGCTGAGAGAAAACCTTTTCTACGAAATCCGTAGAGCCCACAATCTGTTGGGAAGTAATCTTGCCGGGATAGGCGTTCCCTTTTACGTTGGCGTCTTCGACAAACTCCTGATAGCATCGCCGCTGTTCCCTAATCCCCCGACCAAACCGACTCAGAACAGCCCCAGTCTCAACGAGATCTGACTTTCTCCTCCCTAGATAGATACGGTAACTGCTCCAGGGGTAATCCCTTTTTTTCCTTATCTTCAGACCCGACTGGAAGGGATCTCGATGAATATAACGGGTGACCTCACAGAGGTAACTCTCCTTGTCAATGAGATAACTCTTGTATCGCCCCTCAAAGAGGGTCCCTCTCCTTTTGTGCCGACGATTGAAGTATGAGGTATAGCTCGTCCCCAAGCACTGCATTAGCTTGCTGACATTCCCCCTGGGGGTCTCCAGGAGGAAGTGAACATAGCGACTCATCAAAACATAAGCATAAAGCCTGCATCCAAACTGACCTCGGTAGCGACTCAGGAGTTCGAGATATCGCCTCCTATCTTGATCCTCCCGAAAGAGAGGCTGCCGGTTAATCGCCCGAACCACCAAGTGATAAACGGCGCCTTCAAACTGAAGTCTCAACGGTCGTGCCATAGGGGGTTCCTCTTCGTGTTAGAGCACTGTCTCACGGAACTACAGGCAGCTTATAACCCAACAGTGGAATAAGCGTCAAGTAAAAAGTTAAAGGTCCGACCCCAGACGCCGAAATAACTGCAACAAACGAATATTCTTCTTGACTTTTAGTAAAAATAGCGCTTCAATAGAAGGCAAAATGGCGCTGATATTTCCGAGGGTCAGAAAATGCTCTCGTGTCTATGGCGACCAAGTCCACTCTCAAAGTTAACCAAGATTCTCTATGGCTGGATCAACCTTAAGATCAACTCCAAAAGGAGGAGCCGCTGAAATGGAGCAAAACAAGGAATTTGAAGCGATCATCCGAAAGGACCGCGCCTCACGCCAGGTAAAATCCTGGCGGGGAAAGCTCCTGGGTTATCTGGAAAAGATCAAGGAAGATCCCTCCATAGCCAAACTGGCGCACGCCCGTATCTACGAGATTATGCTGAAGACCGGGATCCGGGACATCCAGGATATTGATGACCCGCGTATCAAGAGACTCTACAAGGACGAGTCCATTAAAGTCTACAACTTTTTTGCGGATGAATTCTTTGGCATCGAAAAAACCATTGCTCAGATCGTCCGCTATTTCCATGCCGCATCCATGAAGGGTGAAGAGAGCCGTCAGGTGCTATATCTGATGGGTCCCGTCGGATCGGGAAAAAGCTCCCTCATTGAAAAGCTCCATCGGGGCCTAGAGGAAAGCGATCTCTTCTATACGATCGAGGGATGCCCGATGTTTGAAGAGCCGCTACATCTGATCCCCCGTCACCTGCGCAAGGAATTCGAAAAGATGCTCGGGGTACATATCGAAGGGGACCTCTGCCCGGTCTGCCGCTACCGTTTGAAGGAGGAGTTTAACGGCCGATACGAAGAGCTCCCCGTCTGCACCACGGAGTTTTCCAAACGGGCCCGGATCGGTATCGGCGTAGTTCCCCCGGTGGACCCCAACAACCAAGACACCTCCGTGCTTATCGGCAGCGAGGATATCTCCAAGCTCGACCTTTACTCGGAGGGAGACCCCCGGGTCCTGGAGCTTAACGGGGCCCTTAATATCGGCAACCGCGGAGCCGTGGAATTCATCGAGGTCTTTAAAAACGAAATTGAATACCTCCACTGCATGATCACGGCAACGCAAGAAAAAGTGATCCCGGCCCCCGGAAGACATGGCCTGGTTTACGTGGACACGGTCATCGTAGCCCATTCGAACGAGGCCGAGTGGCAGAAGTTTAAGTCCGACCACACCAACGAGGCCATTCTGGACCGGATTGTCGTCATCAAGGTCCCCTACAATCTTAGACTTTCCGAAGAGGTCAAGATCTACCAGAAAATCATCCGCAACTCCGATTTTCATGCCCACGTGGCCCCCCATACCTTGGAAGTCGCCTCCATGTTCGCCATCCTCTCCCGGCTGGAGCCAACTAACAAATGCGATTTGATGACTAAGCTCAAGCTTTATAACGGCGAAGAGATCGTGGAAAAAGGAAGAACTAAAAAGGTGGATTTCCAGGAGCTGCGCGAGGCCTCCAAACGGGAGGGGATGACAGGGATCTCCACCCGTTTCATCATGAAGGCTCTGGACAATGCCCTTTCGGATAATACAGCGGGCAACTGCATCAACGCCATCAATGTCCGGGAGGCCCTCATCAACATGGTCAAAGAGGCGGATCTGTCTGACGACACTCGCAAACAGTACCTCGAGTTTTTGCAAGACACGCTTCACAAGGAATACCTCGAAACCCTGGAAAAGGAGATCACCCGGGCCTTTGTGTACTCTTACCAGGAGCAGGCTGAGGCTCTATTCCAGAATTATCTGGATCACGCCGAGGCCCATGTCAACAAGGGCAAGGTCAAGGATCGCAATACCAAGGAGGAATTGGCCCCCGATGAAGGCTTTATGAAGTCTATTGAAGAGCAGATCGCCATTATCGGCTCAGCCGCAGATGGCTTCCGCCAAGAGGTAATCGCCTACCTTTGGGCTGCAAACCGAAGGGGGGAAAAGATCGACTACCGAAGCTATGAACCGCTCAAGGAGGCCATTGAGAAAAAACTGATGACCTCGGTGCGTGACCTAAGCCGCATCATCACCAAGGCCAGGACGCGCGATGAGGAACAGTCCGAGAAATATGATGCGATGGTCACAAACCTCCTGGACAACGGTTATTGCCCAAACTGCGTGGATGTCGTCTTAAAGTATGCCGCCAACAATCTGTGGAAAGACTAATCAGGAAATAGTGAGTAAGTGAGCTAGTGAGTTAGCCTCTAATTCACTGATCCCTAACTCACTAAATCCCTAGTCTATGGAAACTATTTTCCGTTCCTACCATCCCTCCTCAGCCGAACGTAGCGACCGGAGCGCAGGGGATCGCCTGCGCCATCGTCAGAAGGTGCGCGAGGCCATCCGGCAGAACATCGCAGACATCATTGCCGAAGAGTCGATCATTGGCAAAGACCGGGACTACATCATCAAAGTCCCCATCCGCGGAGTTAAAGAATACCGCTTCATTTATGGGGAAAACGTGCCAGGGGTCGGACAAGGAGGAGAGGAAACCCAACCCGGACAGGTCATTGGTAAGGGCAAGGAGGCCGGCCAAGACCAGCATGCTGGCGACCGGCCTGGTATCGACTACTACGAGACCGACGTCACCCTAGAAGAGCTCATCGACATCATGTTTGAGGACCTGGAGCTCCCCTACCTCGAGAGAAAGCATCTAAGGGAGATGGAGATAGAAAAGCAGTATCGACGTAAAGGATACCGCAAAAAGGGTATCCGAGTCCGGCTGGACAAGAGGCGCACGGCCCTCTCGCGTTTGAAGCGGAAGAAAGCCACCCAGCACGAAGAAACCACTAACCTGCGGTCCCGACGCTTCCCCTTCCACAACGACGATCTCATTTACCGCCATACGGTCAGTGAGATCCGGCGGGAGTCCAACGCAGTCGTCCTATGCATTATGGATACCTCCGGGTCTATGGACACCATGAAGAAATATCTGGCGCGGAGCTTCTTTTTTCTCCTCTACCGATTCCTCTGCAGTAAATACCAGAATGTGGAGATTGTCTTTATCGCGCACCACACAGAGGCGCGCGAGGTCACTGAGGAGGAGTTCTTTCACAAGGGAGAGTCTGGCGGGACATTTATCTCCTCAGGTTACCATAAGGCCCTAGAGATCATCCACCAAAGGTACCACCCTTCGCTGTGGAATATCTATGTCTTCCACTGCTCTGACGGTGATAACTTCGAGTCCGATAACCCAGCCGCTCTTCAAGCCGCCAAACAGATCGCTGACGTCGCTAATTTATTGGGCTATGGAGAGATCAAACCGTTGGGATCTGGTTATTACGGCAGCAGCATGATCCACTTCTTCTCCCAGCTCCAAACAGACAATTTCCAAACGGTCCAGATCCAGCGCAAAGAGGATATCTGGCCCTCTTTCAAGGCCTTCCTGACCAAGGACCGTGCCCGTGAAGACGCCGCATGATCACCGAGAGCCATGCCCGCTTCCTACACCATTGAGGAGCTAGAAGACTGGAGCGAGCGCATTCTATCCCGAATACGGGACTTCGGCCTGGAGCCCTATCCCCAGGAATTTGAGATTTGCGGTCACGAACAGATGCTGGGATATATGGCTTACTCCGGCATGCCTTCGCATTATCCTCACTGGTCCTATGGCAAGAGCTACGAAAAACTAAAAACGCTTTACGACTACGGAGTCAGTGGGCTTCCCTACGAAATGGTCATCAACTCCAATCCCTGCATTGCCTATTTGACGCGGGACAACACGCTGCTCCTTCAGGTGCTTACGATCGCCCATGTCTACGGACACAATGATTTCTTCAAAAACAACTTCACCTTTAAGCCGATTCGCTCCGAGTTCACCATCGAGATCTTCAAGACCCACGCGGACCGTGTCCGTGGATACGTAGAGGACCCTAGCATCGGTTTGGAAAAGATCGAGCGGCTCCTCGATGCTGCCCACGCCCTCTCCCTCCAATGCCGGCGGAATCTGGCCATTCGGAAACAAACGCCGGAGGAAGAACAGGAACGACGCTTAGAGGAATCCAAGCCATTGGTAGACCCGTTCCAATCTATCCATCGGCGCCGGGAGTATAGCGCTCCAGATTTGAACAAGGTCCCCCTATACCCGGACGAGGACATCCTGCTTTTCATCCGGGATTACAACACGTACCTTAGCGATTGGGAGAAGGATCTCCTCACCATCGTGCATGAACAGGCGCAATACTTTATCCCGCAGATTGAGACAAAGATTATGAATGAGGGCTGGGCTAGCCTCTGGCACAAGCGTATCTTAGAGGCCTTGGATCTACCCCAAGGTATGACATTGGAGTTCATGGTTCGGCATAACCAAGTATTGAGCCCGGCTCCCGGAGGGATCAACCCCTACCACCTAGGAATGAAAGTATGGGAGGACATTGAAAGGCGCTGGGACCACCCAACCAGGGAAGAGGAAAAAGAATATGGTCCAAGGAAAAAAAGCGGGAGGGAAAAAATATTTGAAGTCCGCGAGGTCGAGAGGGACAGCTCCTTTCTCCGCCGCTACCTCACTGAGGAGCTGATCCGAGAACTCAACCTCTTTGAATACCAAAGCCGGGGCAGCGAAAGAGTGATTAGTCGAGTTGCGGACAAGGAAAACTGGCGCGAGATCAAGGAGACGCTGATTCACAACGTAGGTATGGGGACGATTCCTGTGATCAAGATCGAGGATGCGGATTACAATAACAACCGAGTGCTCTTCTTAAAGCACTACCACGATGGAAGGGATCTCCATCTAGAATACGCCGAGAAGACCTTACAGTACCTGCACCAGTTGTGGCGGCGGGAGGTGGCCTTAGAGACAGTGATCAACGATAAAAAATCCCTCCTTTGTTTTTCCGAAGACAAACTGGTAATCAAACCCCTCCATTGACTTTAATTCATCCTTCATCCCTTGAACGAACCTTTTCCAATCTGTGCAAGACATGCTAGATTTCGCGGCTAATTGACTCCACTTTAACCAAAACGCAGGGAACCCTAACGTGGCGACACCAAACGACATTGCTCGGATCCAGTCATGTATCAACAATAAACTAGATCGAGATGTCATAGGGAAAAACCAGATTGCCGGGATCATTGGGGATGCCCCCTCGCACTATGCCAAGAGTCCGTCCCTCTGGAATGCGGCCTTTCGCGCCCTCAACATGGAAGCCATCTACCTACCCTTCGATGTGGATGAGCCTCGACTGCTTGAACTGGTCTACGCGCTTAGGGAGTCCGACCAAGTAATGGGGTGCAACGTGACTGTCCCCTACAAGGTCAAGATTATGGAGTACCTCGATGGCCTAGACAAAAAGGCAGAACAGATCAAAGCCGTCAATACCGTAGTCCGCACCAAAGACGGACGCCTCATCGGTTATAATACAGACGGGAAGGGATTCCTTGAAAGCATCTTGGCTCCGCAACCGGGTCAAGAAAGACCCTTCGAAAAATCTCTAAGGGGCATGGATGTATTGATCATCGGTGCCGGAGGGGCAGCTCGGGCAGTCGCCTTCCTTTTGGCCGAGTCCGTGGGAAATGGCCAGCTCCAGATCTGCAACCGAACGCCAGAGATCGCCCGCTATTTGGCAGAGGAAATTAAAAAGGTTTTCGGCAATGCCAGCGCCATCAAGGAAGAAGATATCCGCGAACAGGCGCCTAAAGTAGGATTGATCGTCAATTGCTCCATCAAAGGTCAGGGGGGGATACGAAAGAGCTCAGATGGAAAGATTACAATCCTTGAACCTTATTCCGCACTAGCTCCCGCCAACCCCGCTTTCATTCCCGCAACCGAGTACGGCAGGCCTGAATTTTATCGCGCCTGGTTGAGCGCGTCTCTATCCGATATCGAAGCCAACAACCGAGCTTCATGGAGTCTCGTCCTGTCCGTCCCGCCCAACGTAGGCTTCTGCGACCTCATCTATTTCCCCACCGAAACTGTATTCCTGCGCCACGGACGGCTTAGCGGCCACCGGACCCTCAATGGCAAAGGAATGATCGTGGCTCAGGCTGCGGACGCCCTCTTTGACAAGATTTGCAGGGAATATTTGCAAAAACTTGGGATTCACAATCCGAAGACATATAAAAGTCTCTTTGAGCTCATGTATGAGGCCTGGTAGGGAGAAGGGGCTCAAGGCAAAAGGCAAATTTTAGAGCGCAAATTCAAAGAAGAAACGGGAATTTTTTACTTTTGCATTTTGCATTTTTCATTTTGCAATGCGCAGAAGATTCCCAACTTAATGGACGGCGTGCTTTTGGCCTTTTAGGGAAGCAAGATAAGCAGCGAGATCCGAAACCTGTTGGATGGTCAGGAGATTGTTGTAATCCGGCATCTTGGATTTCCCGTCATCTCCGAGATAACCTTTCTCTTTATCTTCTGGATCGATCACTGCGTTAGGATTGATAATCGACTCGGCAATGAACTCAACTGGATGGATGCCAGCTATCTCGGACAACTCCGGCCCAACCCCCTTCTCCGCTCCCCCTACCGCAGAGAATGTCTCGCCTTTGATCTCGTGACATTTGTAGCATTCCATCTCAACAAAAATTTTCCGTCCCTGGACAGGATCTCCGTGAGGCATAGTAAACTTCCAGTCCGCTGGCATCCCGTGTTCCCCCGTCTGCTGGGAAACCATTTCTTTACCCTTTTTATCCTTCGAACAGGCGGTGGAAAAGCTAACTCCACCGATGCTGATCAAGAAAAGAGCTAAAACAAAGATATTTTTTAGCTTTACCACTCTTCTCCTGTCACTTAGCCGGCTATTTTTAATTAACCTTTGAGGCGAGGCTACTTCGAACGTTATAGAGATAACACCCCAGTAGGGCCAGGATTAAACTAAACCACTGGGCCTCGGTCATGCCCAAACCGACGGCCGGATTGATGCGCCAAAATTCAACGCCAAATCGGGCCAACCCAGCTAGGATCAGATAAAGCGAGAAAATCGTACCGTCGGGATAACCCTTTTTCCTCAGAGGCCACAGAATCCCAAACACAATAGCTGACTCGATCGTTTCGTAAACAGAGGTGGGATGGACCCTCACGCCCGGTGGATAAGGCAAACCTGTAATAGGATGGACCCACCCTATGATCGCGTTGGTATAGGCGACGGCCCAAGGGACATCGGAAACGATTCCCCAGTCCCCGTCACCTGCGATATGGCAGCCAATCCGACCCACTCCGTAAGCCAAGGCCAAGGCCGGAGCGGAGATATCGGCAGCTTTAAGCCAGGGAATTCCCTTGCGTCGGACCACCCAGGTTACAGCTAGGGCACCCCCAAGCATGCCCCCGTACCAAGTGAATCCCGCGCCGGTGAAAATAAAGTCCCGGGGAGACTGGATAAAGTTGTTCCATTCCTCAAAGACAAAGAGAAGCCTGGCTCCAACCAGCCCACCGACTGCTGCGGCAAAGATCATCGTGGAGGCAATATCCGGGTTGTAGCGATACCGCTTCAGCTCCAACCAAACCACCCATCCAGCAGAAAGAGCGGCCAGGGCCATAAGAGTCCCAAAGCTATATACCGTAAGCGGGCCGATCTGAAAAAGAATTGGGTACATTAACCTATCCTATTAGCGTATATCATAGAAACAGATTCCAAGAAAAAATCCTATAAATCACCATAGGGCCAATTTGCCACCTCTTCTCCTTTGAATCAACTCTTGTATTCAAAAAAAATTAATCTTAATAGAAACTACCATGATAGTTCTTCTTCAAAGGATCAAGGAGGGAAAGGTCACGATTGGGGGAGAGCAGATCAGCAGGACAGGCCCGGGTCTCTGTCTTTTTCTCGGCGTCGCGAAGGGAGACACAAAAGAAAACGCCGACTATCTCGTTGAAAAAGCGGTCAATTTAAGAATCTTTGAAGATGAAACGGGAAGGTTCAACCGTTCTTTATTAGAAGTGGACGGGGAGGTCCTGGTTGTTTCAGAATTCACCCTCTACGGAGACTGTACCAAGGGGAGACGTCCATCTTTCAGCCGAGCAGGCCCGCCACAGGAGGCAGAAATGCTCTACAACTACTTCGTCCAAAAACTGAAAGATCTGGGTCTCAAGGTCGCCACGGGAAGGTTCCAAGCAAAGATGGATGTAAGCCTTATCAATGATGGTCCGGTGACATTAATTTTGAACAGCCGGTAGAGAATCGATGCCTTTAAGTCATTGTGTCATCGCGTGGGGCGTCATCGAGTCGTCGCGATAGAAGCAATAGACACTACACTATAAATGTGATCTATGCACATCGTTCTAGTTCAGCCTGAGATCCCTCCCAACACAGGGAGTATCGCCCGTCTCTGCGCCGCAACCAACACAACCCTCCATCTTGTTGCCCCACTAGGTTTTAAGATCGACGACAAACATTTGAAGCGGGCCGGCTTAGACTATTGGAAATATGTCGATATCCGGCTGCATGACTCCTGGGAGGACTTCTTGCTACAAGATGAAGGGAAACGACTCCTCTTCTTTTCCAAGAGAGCAATCCAGTCCTACACGAAAGCGCGCTATCAGGAAACAGACTTTCTCGTCTTCGGCCCGGAGACTCGCGGCCTTCCCCAGCAACTCCTCGACGCCCATCAAGAACGGGCCTACTGCATCCCCATGATGGGTCAAGGGGTCCGGAGTCTCAACTTATCCAATGCGGTCTCCATAGTGCTCTATGAAGCCTTGAGGCAGTTAGGGAGGGTATAGGGGGGCTTGACGAATCCACGGATTAGGGTTAATTAACAGCCACAAATTTAAAAGACAGGGAGATTGCCATGAGAATTGGACTTTTGAACCCCGGCCGCTTCTGGATATGCTTCTTTTTAATTTTCCTTTTCTCCCGCTTTGGTTACGTGGGTTCTCCTATTTCTGCCGCTGAAAAGAAGGACTCCGCGGAGAGCAAGGATTCCTTTAACTTAATCCTACCTTTCCCGGATATAACCGCAGGCGCGGGGCAGCAGGTGACTATGGACACGGAGGTTGTCAACCGCACCAAAAACCCGGTGCAAGTGCAGTTGTCCACCGATTCGGTCCCAAAGGGATGGGAAGTCGGTTTTCATTCTCGCTACCCCAGCTATCCCATTAGAGAAGTAATGGTCCAAGGGGAGAAATCAACTACTATCGAGTTCAAGGCCCAGATCCCGGAGAGGACAAAACCGGGAAACTATGAAATCAAAGTTGCCGCCAAAGACGACAAAGGCGCTACGAGCCATGTTGAAAAGGTCACCTTTCGGGTAACCTCCAAGAAGGTTGAAACTGGGGGACTCAAGCTCACTAGCCAATATCCCGTTTTAAGTGGGTCCACAGGCCAAACCATAAAGTTCACAGTCGATCTCAAAAATGAAACGAATAAACCTTTAACAACAGCGCTTGTAGCTCAAGCGCCTCCCGCATGGCAAGTCCGGTTTAAACCCCAATTTGGGGACACCCTGATCTCCTCCATCTCATTAAAGGAAAATGCCACCGAAACCCTGAGTGTTGAGATCGACTCTCCAGCGCAGGCGGAGGCTGGCGACTATCCGTTGACTGTTAGGGCACGCTCCGGCGCCTTCGAAGCCTCAACCAATCTGAAGGTAACGCTCAAGGGGACCTATGATCTCAAGCTAGGCACCGCTAGCGGGACGTTGAATACATCAATTATTGCCGGAAAGAAAACCCCGGTTGACTTTCTCATAGGGAACTTAGGAACCGCCCCTATTCGTAACCTCTCCTTTGTCACTAAGAAACCTGAAAAATGGACCGTTGAGTTTAAGCCCGACAAGATCGACGCACTCAATCCAGGAACAGGAGGGGTACGCGAGGTAAAGATGGAAATCCTTGCCCCGCCGCGCACCATAGCAGGCGATTATCTCCTCACGCTTACTGCGAACAGTCCAGACACAAGCAAGTCAGTCGATTTCAGAGTTACGGTCTCAACCCCTACGTTGTGGGGTTGGATCGGCGCCGGTATCGTGGCCGCAGTGGTTTTAGGTTTGGGGGCTGTTTTTGTTCGTTTGGGCCGTCGATGAGCGTTGTCATTGAAACCGCTGGACTGACCAAGCGCTACCGGGACTTGGTTGCAGTCAACGAACTTAACCTCAAGGTCGAGGAGGGAGAAATTTTCGGTTTTCTCGGACCCAACGGCGCGGGTAAGACTACAACCATCTTGATGCTCCTCGGGCTCACCGAGCCAACAGAGGGCCATGCCTCAGTTTGCGGGTTCGACCCCACGCGGCAGCCCTTGGAGGTGAAGAAGCGCGTCGGCTACCTTCCGGAAAATCCCGGTTTCTACGAAGATCTAAGCGCTCGGGAAAACCTCCTATACATCGCACGCTTGAATCGCATTTCTGAGACGGAAACCAATCGCAGAATTATTCGGCTGCTGGAGTTGGTCGGCCTTGGCGACGATGGGCACCGCCCGGTGAGAGAGTTCTCGCGCGGGATGAAACAACGGCTTGGAATTGCAGAGGTTTTAGTCAAGGAGCCAAAGGTAGTCATCCTGGACGAACCTACTCTCGGGATCGATCCGGACGGGGCAATCCGCATCCTCGATCTGATCACAGGGCTTAGCCGCGAGCGAGGTCTCACGGTCCTCCTCTCTTCCCATTTACTTCACCAGGTGCAGCAGACCTGCCACCGGATCGGCATTATCGTCAAGGGAAAGATGATCGTTCAAGGAGAGATGCACCAGCTCGGAAGCGCGATTCTAAAGGATCGCCAGTGGAATTTTTTGCTTGAGGTGGATGGCAAGGCCGAAGGACTGGAGGGAGATCTGCGCTCACTAAGCGGCGTGGCAGAGATTGAACGACGTAGTGGAGGATGGTTCCTCTGCTGCACGAAGGATGTGCGGTCGGAAGTGGTCCCGTTGATAGCAAAAAAAGGGCTTGCTCTTCTCCAACTCCGCTCCGAGGATCCGACCTTGGAGGAGATATATCTCAAATACTTCCGCGAGGCCTAACCATGGACGTGGTTTTCTGGAAAGAGCTTGCTGATCATTTTAGCAGCCGCCGTTTTATGATCCTAATTGTCCTGATCATCCTTACAGGGCTTTGGGCCATCTATGCCTCCGGCCAGGCTATCCGTCAGGATGCGGGAGATAGCCCTACGCAGTTTGTCTTTCTTCTACTGCTTACCTCACGAAGCGATGCCCTTTTCTCCCTTGCCACCTTTCTCGGTTTTTTCGGTCCCCTCGTGGGCATTACGCTTGGCTTTGACACCATTAGCGGTGAATATGCCCGCGGGACCCTGAGTCGTGTCCTCTCCCAACCTATCTATCGTGATAGCTTGATCAACGGTAAATTTCTCGCGGGTCTGGCTACTGTAGCGATCCTTTGGGCCTCCGTTCTTCTTATCCTGATCGGGCTGGGAATCTCCCTGCTGGGTTTTCCGCCAAATGCTGAAGAGCTTTGGCGGATGCTTATTTTCACTTTGGTCGGGATCATCTATGTCGGGTTCTGGCTCGCCCTGGCACTGCTCTTCTCCCTTCTTTTTCAGCGGACGGTTACCGCTGCCCTGGCCTCTTTAGCGCTTTGGCTTTTTCTTGCCATCTTCGTCTGGATGGTCGGCCAGGCAATAGCAGGCATCATTGTCCCTGATCCGTCCACGCCGGAACAGCTAGCTCAGCGGGCGAATATTGAGACGTTAGCCAGTCGGTTTTCCCCAAGCACCCTCTTTGCGGAAGCCGTACACATCTTGCTAAATCCTGCGGCTCGGGTTTTCGGATTAGCGCTGGAAAGTCAACTGCAGGGAATCCTGCCTACTCCGCTGGCCCTCGGTCAGAGCCTCCTCCTTATCTGGCCCCACATCGCAATCCTCTTCGCTCTTGTCGGAGTATGTTTCGGCATCTGCTATATCAAGTTCATGCGCGCTGAGATCCGCGCGTAAGCAAATTAAGCAAACAGGTCCTCCTTATGAACTCACGCCGGGGAGGTTTATAAAGTAATAATTAAAGTATTGACTGTTGATATTAGAATAATTTATAGATACAAACATTCTGTTGTCCTTAAGACAACAAGTAGTTGATTGAAGGAGGAGTAATGGCTTACCGGGATCTTCGTGCTCATCTATCAGCCCTTGAGGAAAAGGGGAAGCTTAGGAGGATTAAAAAAGAGGTAGATAAGGATTGGGAAATCGCCGCGGTTTGTCGACAACTCTTTTACAAGATACCGGCTGAACGAAGGCCCGCCGTGATGTTCGAAAATGTGAAGGGATTTAAAATCCCGGTTGTAGCCGGGGCCCTGGGCGCCTCGAGGGAGATCTATGCAATCGGCCTGGAGACGGATTCGGTTGAAGGGATCAACCGTAAATGGGATCAGGCTTTAGAGAAGCCAATACCCCCGCGGATCGTTAAGGATGGCCCCTGCAAGGAGAACATCTTGATATGCGATAGGGTGGATATCCTTAAGCTGCCCATACCGATCTGGACAGTTGGGGAGGATCCGGGACCGTTTTTTACTTCGCCCTACGTGATTACCAAAGATCCAGAAACTGGCGTGCGCAACGTTGGAACTTACCGAATGGAGGTGAAGGGACCTAATAAGACTGGGTTTCTCATCGGCAAGCGTCAAGACGCAGCGTGGCATGTAAGAAAAAACGATGAGCAGAACAAACCCACCCCAGTGGCTGTAGTTATTGGTGCAGACCCATCTATCGGCTACGTTTCGGTTTCCAAAATCTCCGATTCCTTGGATGAGTTTGCCGTGGCCGGGGCATTGCGCGGCGAACCGGTAGATCTGGTCCCTTGTGAGACCGTTCCCTTGGAAGTCCCTGCGACTGCAGAGATTGTTTTGGAGGGAGAGATCCCACCTAACGTGCGGGAGATGGAAGGCCCTTTCGGTGAGTATACTGGATATATGGGACCTCCCGGCCAGCAACCTCTCTTCGTCATTAAATGCATGACCTTTCGGAACAACCCCATCTACCAGGCCTTCATCAGCCAGCGACCCCCCTCGGAATCAAGCTGCATACGCGGTGTTGGCCGAGAATGGCCTCTTTACAAACATCTCAAGTATGACCTTCGCCTCCCCATCAAGGAAGTTAGGCTCAAAGAGGCCGGTGGAAGCGGCGCCTATGTCGTGGTGTCGATAAAGAAGCAGTTTGAAGGTCAGGTGAAGCAGGTCATGTACGGGATCTGGTCTCTTAGAACCGGCTACGGAAAATTTACTGTAGTTGTGGACGACGATATAGACATCTGGGACGATTTTACCCTTGACTGGGCCTTAAGTTGGAGGGTCAGGCCGGACAGAGATGTTTACATTGAGAGGGATGTTCAAGCTGTGGGGCTGGATCCGTCTCAGGCCCCTCCTTCCGTTCCCCAACACCATCCGATCCGCGATGTCGGCTCCCGCGTAGCCATCGATGCCACCAGGAAGCATGAGTACCCGGCCATCTCTTTACCTCCGAAGGAACACTTGGATTTGGTTGCGGCTCGGTGGAAGGAGTACGGGGTCAGTGACTAGGCCCTACGTTGTGAGACTGATGGACTTCACCTTCTTCGCCGCCGCCATGATCGACTCAATGATTTTTTTGTAGCCCGTGCAGCGACAGATATTTCCATTCATAAAGTGGATAATTTCCTCTTCGGTAGGGTCTGGATTCTCATCCAGAAGTACCTTGGCTGTCAGGATCATCCCTGGGGTGCAAAAGCCACATTGCAAACCGCCGTTTTCGATGAAGGCTTCTTGTAAAGGATGAAGCTTACCGTTCTGGGCCAGTCCCTCGATGGTCAGGATCTCACGACCCCTTGCCTCAAAGGCAAGCATAGTGCAAGAACTAACCGGCCGGCCGTCCAAGAGCAGAGTGCACGCCCCGCATACCTGAACATCACAGGATCTCTTGGCACCCGTTAAACCTAAGCGGTCGCGAATAACGTCCAACAGCAGCTGGTGGGGTTCCACCTCAATCTCAAATAGGCTTCCATTAATGGTCAAAGAGATAGGAATGATCTGTCCCCCGGTTCGTTTTAGCATCACGTTAGACATGGAACCCTCCCTGACCTTCACCTAGGGTTGACATTGCCCATAGGCATGATGAAAAGCTCTCTTTAGAAGCACCTGGACTATGTGTTCCTTGTAATCTTGAGATCCATGAAGATCGCTGATGGCCTGAGATTGGTGAGCAGCGATTTCGCCGGCCCTGGCAATAAGACGGGAGGCCTCGTTGAAGTCCTTGCCTTTGAGAAGCCCTTCTGCCTCTTCTATCCTTCTGGGCGTAGGCCCAGCACAGCCAACAGCAATCCGCACATCTGCGATAGACTTTTTCGCTCCATCTAAAGCTAGGAAAAGAGCCACTCCCACACTGGGCCGTTCCAAATACCCAAACTTGAGGTAAGTCACTCCAGAACGTCCCGGAGGCAATGGCAGCTCCACCTCGGTAAGAATCTCGTCCGGCTCCAAGCAGGTTTCGTAAGCATCGACAAAAAACCGTTCCATAGGGATTTCCCGCTTGGATGATGTCTTCTCGGCAATAAGTTTTGCCCCTAAAACCAAAAGTAAGGTCCCGGGGTCGGCATGGGGCTCGGCAAAGGAGAGATTTCCCCCAATCGTACCTACCTCTCGCACCCTGATATTAGCGACATTGCGTTCCATCTCGACTAAAGCCGGCAGGCGCTCTTGGAGGAGTGGGAAGCAGCAAAGCTCGCGGTGTGTTGAAAGGGCGCCGATATGGATCGTGCCGTCCTTTAGTTTTACCTGGTCCAAATCCGGGATCTTCTTAATGTTGATGAGCCGCTCACAGTGGATCAGCCCCTCCTTCATGGCCAAAAGCAATTCGGTTCCGCCGGCATAAACCTTTGCAGATTCTCCGTGCCGGGCCAGAAGGTCAGACGCGTCTTGTATGCTCTCTGGCTCTTCTAAACGAAATCGTCTGAGCATCCTAAGAATCCCCTTCCAATCGCTTTTTTACTGCTTGGGCAAATTCCTCCATAACCTGATCCGCCTTACGCTTAACGATGCCATGTCCCAGGACGGCCAACTTTCCCAGGATGTCCACCGACGCCACAAAAGAGAGAAGGCTCCTGCTTCTGTCTCCCTTCAAACGGACTTCCAGTTCCACCTTCATTCGGCTACCCACCTTCGTGTCATTCCCTGACGCCTGGGCCTTGATGTAGGACATATCCTCGCTCTGAATCACTTCGATCCGCATGGGAAATTCCACACGGAACGGTCCTACCTTCTCCACCATGGTAGCCGTATAGCTCTTGCCGACCTCGACCGTTTTCGCCTCTTTACATCCAGGGACACAGGTAATGAAGTGGTCGATATCCCAAAGAAACTGCCACACCTTTTCCCTTGAGTTAAGAATCTCTATCTCTTTTTCAAAACGCAAGACAGCCCTCTCTTTTCCAATGAGATCACCTTGCTATCAAAAGCACGGAAAACTCGCAAGCGTGACCAACCTCTTCGTCTGCATGCAAAATTAAGGTGGACTACATGGGGACTCCCTTTCCTGTCTCCACAGAGAAGCGGGGTGCCCTGAAGAAAGAAAAGGGGATTCTCGTATTGGACTAATTACTCGGCCCGGACTACGGTATCTTTGATATCCTTAAACTCTTTACTGAGATAATGCTTGAGTTTCTTCTTAAGCCGCTCCTCAATCTGCCGCACCCGTTCTCTACTGATGCCGTATCTCTCCCCGATCTCTCTTAAAGTAAGGGGCTCCTCGTTTAAGAGGCGCTCACGGAAAATAACCAACTCTTTATCCTTCAGGCTACTCGCAAATTGCTCCATCTTTTCGCTCAAAAGTTGACGATACTCAGTCTCTGCCAGCCGCTCCTCCGGGCCCAGTTTATTATCAGCCAAAAAGTGAAGCAGGGTAACCTCTTCGTCGTCTCCAATGGGAACGTCGGTGGAGAGATCCCGGTTGGAAAGACGCTGTTCCATCTCCACGACCTCACCCTCCTTGACATTTAGGCGCTCCGCCAAGAGTTTTGTCTCGGGAATAAATCCTTCGGCCTCCAGCCTCTCTTTCTCCTTCTGCAAATTAAAAAAAAGCTTCCGTTGCGCTTGGGTGGTGCCAATCTTGACCATACGCCAATCGTTCATGATGTAACGGATGATATACGCGCGGATCCACCAAACAGCATATGAGGGAAAACGAATTCCACGATAAGGATCAAAATTCTTCACTGCCTCCATGAGACCAATGTTCCCCTCCTGAATCAAATCCAAGAGATTTCTAAAGGCCTTCTGGTACTCCCTGGCGATCATCACTACCAGCCGAAGGTTGGAGGTCACGAGCTTATAGGCAGCCTCGATATTACCAAACTCTTTGTATTCGACTGCCAAGCGGTGCTCTTCTTCCCGGCTCAAGAGAGGGTAGCGACGGATCTCAACCAAATAGCGCTGTAGGGGATCAAACGGGACGAGGGCCGTCGCCAAAGAGTCGCCATCCTCTTCAGCAAGTTGGGTCTCATTAACGGCGGCCTCGTCTTGCGGATCCTTCTTATCGTTAGCCATACTGGGGAATTTTTTCGCTCCTGCGCAGCCTGCTAGGCAAAAAATCTATCCTCTTTTGGACCCCTTTTCAAGCAAGCGAGTGAAAAGCCGAGGGAAATTGATAGAAATCAATGCAAAAAACGAGGGGATGGGATGGGGTGAAAGCAACTAATCGGCTTTGAGTTCCTTGGCGGCCTTTCGTACCTCGCCGGCCGCAATCTCTCTTAGGGCTACGACAACTTCTCGATTATCCGAATCGATAAGGGGCTTAGCTCCCTTGAAGAGCTGCCTTGCCCTCATGGAAGCAAGCATCACTAACTCAAACCGGCTGGGAACCCGACTAAGACAATCCTCTACGGTAATACGTGCCATTGAATTGACCTTAAAGCATTAAGCTCAGTTCTTTTATTGAAACAGATTTCTTTTTCATAGTCAACCGGTCCATGGCTTGGTGTCCATGGCTTGGCTTGGTGATAGACTTGACATGGTGTCTCGTTAACCCTATCTTTTCGCCAAAAGAAAGAAATATTAAAGTGATCTTGGAGCTGTTGAAAAAATTGAGATCGATTTTCACGACTTCGTTCCAGGGGAACCGAGCAGCCGAACTCCACGACCCGGTAGAGATCCTCAAGGCAAGTTATCGCGATCTATGTCGTCTGGCCGAGCAAATCAACACCCATGCGGAAAAGGCCCCCTACCCTCATGTGGCGGAGCGTCTACGACAGATAGCCTCCGAAAAACGAACCATCGCCGATGCTTTTAGAGAAAAAGTTTTTAGCATGGGGGCAACAATAGAAGAACCTCAGCTCGATCCCATATCAGGGAAAAATCACTGGGAGAGCATAAGCCGGGACATCGGTGACCAAAAATTATTAGAGACGAGGTTCCTCGAGCAGGCAGTTCGCTTAGCGGATGGGGCCCCGGAGATCAGTGAGCTTCTGAATGGAACTGTCGCTGCGCAGATGTATCACAAAGAGATCCTTCTGGATCTGGTCGCACGTGCAGATCCCCAAGCGAATCAAAGCTAACCCACACCCGCTCGTCCGCAAAAACGACATAACGACAATGGTTCAGCACCTTCTTCTAGTCAACAGTGGATACTTTTTTTCTCTTCGGCTAAGATATGTCACAAGTTTTTGCCGTTGTGATTGGTCTTCATAAGGGATTCTTATGAGATTCTTACGCGGTTTTACGCTTTTTGCTCTACTATTCTCTTTTTTTCAGGCACTTCCTTAGAGTGAAGGGCAAGCGCAGGAAAAAGATTAAAATGGAAAGCTCCTACAATGCGATAGCCAAACTCTACGACCGCGTGCCACTAGTAACCAGGGCAGGTACAGAGATTCAAATCAAGGATGCTCTCGCCCGGAGACCCGGTGCCAGCCTTTGGGTCGAAGATCTGGTGGACGAAAGCATTGTGAGGGAGTTAGTTCGACAAGCTCACCACGAACGGTGAGTAAAGCTTTTTATGAGACACTACACTAGAAATGCAGAATTTAGGAAGGTTGCTTTTAGATAAGCTTCTAGTGCTCAACCTGGTTTAAACTTCGGCTGCGCGCGAAGGCCATATCCAAGGCTATGCCGGTGACAATGACATGCCATGCTTGATCCCCTGATAAGCCGTTTGATTTAAAGGACCGCCAAAGGGAGATAATCTCTTCTTCGGTCACGTTTTCAAAGCTATCCAGTTCGGATGTATTCTCAATCAATTGGCTATGTCTCATAGGCTTCATTTTTTATTTCTTTCCGTGTCCTTGGAACTGGCTTCCCATTAGTTAGCAAGCAATACTCATACCATAGCTCTAAGTACTTAAAATACCGAGGTTCTCGGAAGTAGAAATCTATACCTGGGGATCATTTGCTGACAAAAATTGTCAAAAGATGCCGCTTCTCTACCAACAGCCCGTCCTACCTGATTTTATTTGAATTCAGCGTAGAGCCTACCGGACAGATGAGCCCGCCTCAGTATGACCTCAGGAATTCGGGAGAGGGGGAGCACTTCGTCCACTGCACCCCTGTCAATCGCCTCTTTCGGCATCCCGAAGACAACGCATGATGCCTCATCCTGCGCAATCGTAACTGCTCCTGCATGTTTCATCTCCAGCAGACCTTCTGCCCCATCGTCGCCCATCCCTGTCATAATGACGCCAATCGCATTAGGACCAGCAGCTTGAGCGACCGACCGAAAAAGGACATCCACGCTGGGCCGGTGTCGGGAGACTAGTGGCCCGTCAATCACCTCGACGACGTACTGGGCCCCACTGCGCCGAACCAAGGTGTGGCGGTTGCCGGGGGCGATGAGGGCCCTGCCCGTCCCGATCCGATCGCCGTCGGCTGCCTCCTTCACCTCTATCCGGCAGGTCTGATTTAAGCGCTGGGCGAAGGCCGTGGTAAAGCCCTCGGGCATGTGCTCGACAATGACTAAGCCCGGGGCATCCGGCGGCATCGCCTCCAAGAGCACCCGCAAGGCCTCCGTACCCCCCGTGGAGGCTCCGATGACCACTAACTTGTCGCTAGTGAGAGCCAGAGCCGGTTTGGGAAGCGGGGGGAGGACAACGTCGGCAGTGAGCCGCGGCGGGGGCTTAAGGACCGCATGCCCGGATCGAGGGTGCGACCGGGCAGCCGCCCGCACGGTGTCGATCAGCATGACGGCGGACTCGTGTAGGAACTCTTGGACCCCCAAGCGCGGCTTGGTCACCACATCCACGGCGCCTTCTTCCAGGGCCTGGAGAGCGGTCGAGGTTTCCTGGCCGGTGAGGGCGGAGCAAATGACCACGGGGATAGGGTCTTCTGCCATGATCTTCTGAAGGAAGGTCATTCCGTCCATACGCGGCATTTCCAAGTCCAGGAGAATCACATCGGGCCGCTGCCGACGCATCTTATCCATGGCGATAAAGGGGTCCGCAGCCACCGCCACGCTCATCCCAGGCTCCTGGGAGAGGACAGCGGTCGCGACTTGACGCACGACGGCGGAATCGTCCACGACAAGGATGTGTAAAGGACGCCGGTCGCCGGCCCTCATCGAGTCACCCCAACCCCGCCAAGCGGCGCAGCACCAGCCTTAACACCCGATTGCTGTTCCCCGGCATGGGTATACACGGTCGGCATGATGCTCCGAACCTGGTCCGTAACGCCGTTAAGGCTCTCAGCATGCCCTACGAAGAGATACCCGCTCGGCGCCAGATGATTCAGCAGCCGGTGGACCGCTCGTGCCCTGGACTGAGCGTCGAAATAGATGAGGACGTTCCGGCAGAAGATCAGGTCGAAGAGACCGGTCACAGGGTAGACTTCGTCGTTCAGATTGAGGCGTTCAAATCGAACGATGGAGCGGATCTCAGGGCCGACCTTCATCTTTCCCTCCTGGGTGCGCGTCCCTCTCAGCATGAAGCGCTTGACGTACCTCGGCGGGATCTCCTTCACCTTCGCGAGGGGCCAGATCGCAGTCCGTGCCCACCCGAGGGCACGGCTCGACAAGTCGGTAGCCAGGATCTCGATCTCCCACCCTGCAGATAGGGGAAAATGCTCGTACAGTGTCATGGCTGCCGAGTAGGGCTCCTCCCCTGTCGAGCAGCCGGCACTCCAGACCCAGAGGCGCCGCGACCTGATCCCTGAGGAAGCTTGGCTGCTCCACTCCGGGAAGATATGTTGTTCGAGGAACTCGAACTGCCTGGGTTCGCGGAAGAAGTGGGTCTCGTTGGTCGAGATGCGGTCGAGAAGATGGATCAGTTCTTCACCATCACCCTCTTCGACCACACGCCGGTAGTATGCCCCGAAGGAGTCTAGGCCAAGCTCCCGTAAGCGCTTAGCGAGCCGCCCCTCCAGCAAGACCTTCTTGGCTGGAGAAAGGTAGATCCCCGCCTTGCGGTGGATCAGTGTCTGAAAGAGAACGAACTCCTGGTGAGTAGCCGGCCGGATGGGCCTATTCCCTGGAAGATGGGCCACACTGTCTGGATCGTCTGCCTTCACGGCACTCTGGCCTCCTGGCCTTGCAGGCCCTCGCCATACGTATCCCGCCCCACCTTCTGCGCGCCTGGATGGGGCCTAATTAACCTCATTCGTCTTGCTGCTTAGTGTCACTTTTCATTTTCGTCGCCTCTCACTCCACAACTTTTCTCTAAAACCTTTTGAAGTCGTGGTCGCTCCGGGGCACGGCGGGCTCCGCTTCGTTCGCTCTCATCTCCGGCGGACTGGTCGTTGGCGAGGCTGCCAGCCGATGGGCTGATTGCCCCTCCGACATGGACACTTGGGGCCTCGAAACAAGAGCGGCCGCTCGATGCTGATACCCCGTCCCGTTTACCCCGAAAAAAGCCATCAACTGCTGCAGGTCCTCCGCCTGCAACGCCATCTCCTCCGCCGTACTCGATAACTCCTCTGCCGCCGACGCATTGCGCTGCGTCACCTGATCCACCTGACCCATCGCACGGTTCACCTGTGCCACTCCCGTCGCCTGCTCCCTCGACGCCGTCGCTACCTCCTGCACCAACTCCGCCGTCTTCCTTATCGCCGGCACCAACTCCACCAATAACTGCCCAGACCGCTCTGCTACCTTCACACTAGATGATGTCAGCCCGCTTATCTCCTGCGCCGCCGCCTGACTGCGCTCCGCCAACTTCCGCACCTCCGTGGCCACCACCGCAAACCCCTTACCATGCTCCCCGGCTCGGGCCGCCTCTATCGCCGCGTTCAATGCCAACAGGTTCGTCTGATACGCGATCTCCTCTATGATCGAGATCTTCTCCGCTATCGTCTTCATCGCCGTTACCGACTCACCCACCGCCTTGCCACTCTCCTCCACCTCCTTCGCCCCTCTCAGCGCCATCTGCTCCATCTGCCGGCTGTTCTCGGCGTTCTGGGTGATCGAGGCGTTCATCTGCTCCAAACTGGAGGTGGTCTCCTCCACTGAGGCCGCCTGCTCGCTGGTGCCCTGTGAGAGGCTCCCCGCCGATGAGGAGACCTGTGCCGAAGCCAAAGAGACGGCGTTGGCCCTATCACGAACTTCACCGATGATGGAAGAGAGCCTATCCACAAAAGCATTGAATGAGCGCGCCACATCGCCGATCTCGTCGCTTCGGTCTTCCGCCTTGACCCACTTGATCAGGCCCCCCTCACCATGAGTAATGTCTTGAAGCCGCTTGGTGAAGCTCACTAGCGGGCGGGCGATCCCGCGGGCGATGTACCAGCCGAGCAGACAGGCAGCGACGATGAAAACACCGCCAAAGGCAAACATGAGTAAGATTGTCCTGGTGATCATCGCGGCATGCTGCTCATTAACCTTGAGCGTGCTGAGGGTATGGTACGAAAGGGCGCCGAAGGCCACAAAGCCGAGTATGAAAAAACCGGTAAGCACCAAGAACTTTACCTGAATCTTCAGATTTCTCATCGCTCTGAGCATGTTCTTCTCCTTCTAGCTTTTACTCTAGAATCGCCTGTGATCCTGTTCGCTCTTGAGCCCTGCGGGCTCCGCTCCGCTCACTTTCATCTCTGCCCGACTGGTCGCCGCAGATGGTGCCACCTGCCTCTGGCTGCTTGCCCATCCGACTTGGACGCCTGGGATCTCGTAACAAAATGCGCCGCTTGTTGTTGATGCTCCGTTCCGTTCACCCGGAAGAAGCCCATTAACTGCTGCAGACTCTCTGCCTGCGACGCCATCTCCTCCGCCGTACTCGATAACTCCTCTGCTGCCGACGCATTACGCTGCGTCACCTGATCCACCTGACCCATCGCACGGTTCACCTGCGCCACCCCCGAGGCCTGCTCCCGGGATGCAGCCGTCACCTCCTGCACCAACTCCGCCGTCTTCCTTATCGCCGGCACCAACTCCCCCAACAACTGCCCAGACCGCTCTGCTACCTTCACACTTGATGAAGCCAACCCGCTAATCTCCTGCGCCGCCGCCTGACTGCGCTCCGCCAACTTCCGCACCTCCGTGGCCACCACCGCAAACCCCTTACCGTGCTCCCCTGCCCGCGCCGCCTCTATCGCCGCATTTAGCGCTAACAAATTGGTCTGATACGCTATCTCCTCGATGATCGAGATCTTCTCCGCAATGGCCTTCATCGCGTTCACCGTGTCCTTCACCGTCCTGCCACTTTCCTCCACCTCCTTCGCCCCCTTCAGCGCCATCTGCTCCATCAGACGGCTGTTCTCGGCGTTCTGCGTGATCGAGGCGTTCATCTGCTCCAAACTGGAGGTGGTCTCCTCCACTGAGGCCGCCTGCTCGCTGGTGCCTCGGCTAAGGGTCTGCGCCGACGCAGAAACCTGTGTGGAAGCTGAAGAGAGGGCGTTCGCCGCCGACTTGACCTGCAGGACCAGACCCTGAAGGCCCTCTATCATCTGGGCGAAGGCCCATTCTATTTTGCCAACCTCATCCTCGCTCCTCTTGTTCACTGTGCGGCTCAAGTCCCCCCCAGCAATAGCTTGGGCTATAGACACCAACCCGTAAATCGGTTTAGAGACCCAACGCTGAATGACAAAGAAAACCCCAACCCCGGATAGAAAAAGAGACATCAAGGCTAGAAGGAGAAAGGTGTTGGTGATCCTTGAGCGAACCCGCTGGATCATCTCCCCTCGGGAACCCATGGAGAGATATACGAGGGCATTTTTGTGAATGATGGGAAGGAGGGTGTGATAGTTGCCGTCAAGGAAAAGAGTGGTCGGCTTCTGCGGTTTGCCTTCCAGAATCTTACGGAGACGTATGTTAGTCTCCTGCGCTTTCCCTTTTTCTGCGCTGCTATGTGCAAGTACCTTCCCTGATGGCTCATACAGGACGACCTGGGAAAGTTCAGTGTTTTCCTTCACTGCCTCGACCAGATTCGTACTAAGGATCTCTAAGACTGCAGGGTTGTAACCCGTACTCTCGAGAAGCTCGTTGACCCGCTCCACGAGCGGCCTGGCCAACACTTCGGATCTGGCCTCCACCCATTTAAGATATTCGGCATTAAAAAAGGAAATGTTTACCCACGTGCTAGCTCCAAGCACCAAAAGCAGTAGAGCAGCGATCCCAACTGCTACTTTGACCTTCAAGCTCTTCTTTATCAGCCTCATCTGTTATGTACCGCCTTCTTATAGTGATTATGTCCGAAGGAGATCTTCACCTGGTGACAGCCTTGGGCATTCTCTGCCCTAGCCAGTACCTAGGTTGTTACCGATGGGCCTCTGCGCTCCCCACCCTTCCGCACTGGGGCACCACTTGTGCCTGATCCTGGGCTTTCCTTGTCTGACGACTGCGAATCTCCCTGCGTGGCCTGAAGCGCCGCGCTTACCTGCAGCTCCGCGGTAGAGAGCACCTTGTCGATGTCGAGCAGCAAGACGAACTTCTTCCCTGCCTTCCCCATCCCGCGCAGGAAATCCACCCGGACCCGCGTCCCAAAGGCAGGTGGGGCCTGGATGTCCTGGGGCATTAACTCTATGACTTGACTCACAGCGTCAGCTATGATCCCCATGACGGTTCGCTCCCCCTCCAGGTCCGCCTCCACGATGACAATGCACGTTCGCTCGGTGACGGGGCTCGGAGAGAGGCCAAACTTCAGGGCCAAGTCCACTACCGGCACCACGCTCCCCCGCAGATTGATCACCCCCCGGATGGACGGAGGGGTCTGGGGAACTTTGGTGATGGTGCCGTACTCGATGATCTCTTTCACCCCCAGGATGCCAACGGCATACTCCTCCCCGGCCAAATGGAAGGTGAGGTACTGAGTCTGTTCAACAACATTTTGCATCGCACTCATGGCACTCCTCCTCTAGGTCCATTGCTTGAAGTCGTGGTCGGCACCATCGCCCTCGCCCGCCGCTGGGGCTAAGCCCGGGCCGTTTCCCTTGGGGGCTGGTGTGGCAGCCGCAAACGAGGATTCCGGCCGCGGGGCCGGGGGCACCTGGGGCACCCGTAAGGCCGCCGCCGAACGCCGAGCGCCTCCCGTCTCCATCCCATTGATGCGGAAGAAGCCCATTAACTGCTGCAGACTCTCTGCCTGCAACGCCATCTCCTCCGCCGTACTCGATAACTCCTCCGCCGCCGACGCATTGCGCTGCGTCACCTGATCCACCTGACCCATCGCACGGTTCACCTGTGCCACTCCCGTCGCCTGCTCCCTCGACGCCGTCGCTACCTCCTGCACCAACTCCGCCGTCTTCCTTATCGCCGGCACCAACTCCACCAATAACTGCCCAGACCGCTCTGCTACCTTCACACTAGATGATGTCAGCCCGCTTATCTCCTGCGCCGCCGCCTGACTGCGCTCCGCCAACTTCCGCACCTCCGTGGCCACCACCGCAAACCCCTTACCATGCTCCCCGGCTCGGGCCGCCTCTATCGCCGCGTTCAATGCCAACAGGTTCGTCTGATACGCGATCTCCTCTATGATCGAGATCTTCTCCGCTATCGTCTTCATCGCCG
>JAHFAO010000017.1:28372-31055 GCA_023250515.1 Deltaproteobacteria bacterium
AACCCCTTACCATGCTCCCCGGCTCGGGCCGCCTCTATCGCCGCGTTCAATGCCAACAGGTTCGTCTGATACGCGATCTCCTCTATGATCGAGATCTTCTCCGCTATCGTCTTCATCGCCGCTACCGACTCACCCACCGCCTTGCCACTCTCCTCCACCTCCTTCGCCCCTCTCAGCGCCATCTGCTCCATCTGCCGGCTGTTCTCGGCGTTCTGGGTGATCGAGGCGTTCATCTGCTCCAGGCTGGAACTCGTCTCCTCCACTGAGGCCGCCTGCTCGCTGGTGCCCTGTGAGAGGCTCCCCGCCGATGAGGAGACCTGTGCCGAAGCCGAAGAGAGGCCGCCTGCCGAGGCCAGCACCTCACCGATGATCTCGGAGAGCTTTTCCGACATCGTCTTTATGCTGCCCAGGAGCTGTCCGATCTCATCCCGGCGCGTCACCTCAACCGTCTCTCGCAGATCGCCCTGGGCGATCTTCTCGGCCACGGCGCTTGCATGGCGGATGGGCACGGTGATGCCCCGGGCCATGATCGCGCTGATGACGATGCTGAGGACAAAGGCGATCAGCACCAAGCTAACCATGGTCGTGGTGGTCCGCACGGCGTGCTGCTGCGAGGTTTTCTCGTTCGCCTGCATCCTCTCGTTATTCTCGGAGGCGAGCTTTTCGGTCAGGGCGTCCAGCCTTCGGGCCTGATCCTTGACCTCGCCCATGGCCTTGTTGCCCTCCTGCGAAGTCTTGATGGTCCCGTCCTGGATCTGAATCACCACCTTGTTGAAGCCCACAGCGTAGGTGACCAAATCCTTCCTCAGATCCACCACAGCCTCCTTATCTTCCCTGCGGGTGGCATATTTCTCGAAATCGGCAAGGCGGGTCTCAAAGCGCTCTCGCTGGTCGTTCCATCTCTTGACGTATTCCTCGACCTGCTTGGGTGAGTCGATGCTGAGGAGCATGTCCTTTTCGAAGCGTCGCAAATCGAGGGCGTCGGCCCGGGCCCGGGCGGAGTGCTCGGCGAGCTTGGCATCTCCCCTGAGCATTTTGGCGGTCTGCTCCGCCACAGAGTGAAGACCCCAATAGCCCCCTCCAGCCACGGCCATCATCAGCAACATGATGGCGCCGAAGCCGAGAATCAGGCGCGCCCCGACTCTCAAGTTCTTGAACATATCATCTTTCTCCTTCCAGCCCCGTCATTTACCTTTGTTTTTCAATCCACTTATAAGCCTCTGTGTGGTTCCCCCGCGTGGGTTATTGCATCCCCATGGGCGATCGCTTCTCGCAACAGACCAGGAACGTCCAGGATCAGCGCCACACGGCCATTTCCAAGGATAGCGGACCCCGCGATGCCTGGCAGTCCTTGTAAGTACACTCCCAGCGGCTTGATCACCGTCTGACTCTCTCCATAGAGAACGTCCACGGCGATGCCAGCCCGAGCCCCATCTTGCTCCACGACCACGATATTCTCCCGTGCCGGGCGGGGGCCCGGCAGGGCGAACCAGTCGCGCAAGCGAAGATATGGCAATGGCTCCCCGCCCAGGTTGATCACGCCGTAGCCATTACCTTCGTGCTGCGCCTCGGCCGGCAGGTCCATGCACTCAATGACTGCATGCAAGGGTAGGATGTAGGTCTCCTCCCCAACCCCAACCCCGAACCCCTCTATGATGGCCAAGGTCAGGGGCAGGCGGAGAGTAATGGTGGTCCCCTTGCCTGTGTGGCTATCGACGGCCACGGAGCCTCGCAGGGCTTCGATGTTCCTCAGGACAATGTCCATTCCTACCCCCCGGCCCGATAGGTCAGTCACAGCCTCGGCTGTGGAGAAGCCCGCTTTGAAGACGAGTCGGTATAGCTCCTGGTCGGCTAGTTTTTCGGGTTCTGCGATCGTTCCCAGTGATCTGGCTCGCCCCACGATCCGCTCGCGGTTAAGGCCGGCCCCGTCATCGGTAAACTGAATTATGATGCTGCCACCTTCGTGGGAGGCCCGGAGGGTCAAGAGCCCACACGGGTCTTTCCCCCGAGCCCGGCGCACCTCTGAGGTCTCGATCCCGTGGTCCAGCGCGTTCCGTATCATGTGGGTGAGGGGATCTTTTAGATGTTCGACCACGCTCATATCCACCTCGACGTCCTCCCCTTCGATAGCCAGGCGCGCCACCTTCCCGAGAGCCTGTGCCAAGTCTCTCACTGTCCGGATGTACTGGCGGAAGATGGGACCGACCGGCACCATCCTGACCTTCATGACCAGTTCCTGGAATTGCATGAAGAGGGTGTCTATGTCCAGACGTGCCTCCTGGATCTCCGTCCGTCCTACCCCCTTCGCCATCATCTCAGTGAGCCGCCCCCGGGCGATGGCGATCTCACCGAGCAGGTTCAGCATGCGGTCCAACTTCTGAATGTCCACCCGGATGCTCCCGGCACCTCCGGTCCAGGCCTGGATGTCCTCCTGTCGGCGCCCCCAAGGCCTAGCGCGGCGATCGGCGGCCGGGCCAGAGACCACCTCCTCCTTGGAGGTGGTTTGGGTCCGCTCAGCCAACTGCCACAGGAGCGCCGTGTGCTCCGGTCGGATTTCCTCGCCGCCCGCCACGGCTTGAGGCACCATCTGACGGAGGGCATCTACCGATTGGAGTAGGAGCGTGATGAGTTCTCTGGTGACAGGGACGGTCCGACTACGAAAGCGCTGGAGCAGCTCCTCAAA
>JAHFAO010000263.1 GCA_023250515.1 Deltaproteobacteria bacterium
ATTGCACTCGAGCGGCAAGGTTGGGCGTTTCCCCCATCGCCAATTGCTCCCGCTTGTTTTCCTCCCCCATCTCGCCTACCACCACTAGCCCCGTGTGCACGCCCAACCGCACGCCCAACTGGCCGCCCAGGTCCTGCTGTCGCCTTGTATTCATCCCGGCGATGGCCTCCACAATGCCGAGTCCCGCTCGGACTGCACGCTGGGCATCGTCTTCGTGGGCCCTCGGGTAGCCGAAGTACACCACGATGCCATCGCCCAGATACTGTGCGATATAACCCTCAAAGCGGCGGATGACGGCTGAACAAACGGAATGGTACTCGTGCAGTACCCTCTGAAACTCTTCGGGGTCGAGGCGCTCGGAAAGCCGGGTAGAGTCCAAGAGATCGCAAAACATCACGGTGAGTTGACGGCGCTCAGCATCGACTGAGGGACTCTCGGGCGCGGGCGTCTTGGCCTCGGCAACCTGTACAGCACCGGTCACTAACGCCTGGCCGCAACCCCCACAAAATTCGTCGCTAGGGCCATTCTTGAAGCCGCACGCCAGGCAGGCTAAGTCCAACGAGCCGCCACACTTTGAGCAGAAGCGGCGGCCTTCCCGATTCTCAGTCTGACACCGTGAGCAGCGCATCAGGGATCATCCTTGGCGTGGAAAATAGCCCAGAAGGTTCTGTTGTGTCAAACTTAGAGTGAGCCTTCCAGATAGGGAGTGACCCTTTGTTCGGCCTCCTCCTGCCCAGGTGTTTCACTTGATGAAGCCCAACATCCTCCAGTACGGGACGCTCATGGCAATCGCCAGGAGTGAGACGAGGAACTTGGCCGCCATGAGTTTTCTCGCCTGGGCATGAGAAAAGGCTTTCTCATCCGTGCTGTAATACGCGATTTGATAAGAAAGGGTCTGATACGGTAAGAACCAACTGTCGATAGCCATCAGCATGCTGATAAGCAGGACCCCCGGATGAATTCCGATGTCCTGTGCCCAGGAGGCAAGACTGAAAGTTAAAAGAATTACCGTTGGAGTCTTATTGAGGAAGAGACGCAAGCAGTAGATGAGCAGGCTAACCGCCGTAAGGAAAGCGACGGGATGAAATGAGAAGGCAGAGAGCACGGGGCCAAGAAAACCCATCAGCCAACGGTCTACCTTCAACTGGGACGTGATAATCGCCAGACTGAACAGAACGCCGAGGAAGAGGAGGACCCCCCAGTCAATGTTGTTTTTAAGGCTGCTTTTATCCAGAACGCCTGTAACAAGAAAAACCAAGAAGGCACCTAGAGCCACCCAAGCCTCACCAATCCCATGAAGAGGCTTGCTCAACCACCCGATCAGTGCTAAGACCAGCACAGCGAGGCTGAGCCACTCCCCCTTACTCAAAGGTCCTAAAATCTCTAATTGAGTTTCTAGAGTCTTGGGAGAGAGCGCGGCTCGGTCTTGTGCTTTGAGAGGGAAGAGAAAGTGGACGGCAAGAAAGAGAAGGAGGAGGGTAAAGATCCCTGCGGGAAAGGCGGCCAGAGTCCACGTTCCCCAGCCAAACTCTGATTTTCCGGGCTCGGGAAGTAGGTTCCAGCCGATTAAACAGAGCGTCGCGCCGGTGAGAAATACAAATCCCATCTGGCCAAAGCCGATATACGCAGAAAGGGCGAGACCCGCAGAGCCGGCGGAGCGAGGTTTAAAACCCATGCTCTCGGAGATCGTTTGGCTTAACGGCGCCATGATCGCCACCCTGGCCCTCTCATCGGGAAGAATCGGGCTCACCAAGAGACCTGATGTGGCGAGGATGAAGGTATACATCCTATAGTCGGCTGGGATGCGGTGTAGAACTTGAAGTGCCACCCGGTAGAGGAGACCGGACTTGTTTACCGCTGCCCCTATTCCCAGGACGCCAAGAACAAAGAACCAGGACGTCTCGGAAAATCCGGCGAGTGCCATTTTGGGCGGGACGATGCCAAAGACGAGCCATGCGAGAAGCAGCAGAAGAGCCACGACATACTCATCGAAGACGCCGATGATCCAAAGAATCACCGCTGCCGCCAGACTGGCGAGGAAATGCATGCCTCTTTCATCCAGAGGGGTTGGAGGTGGCATCTGCCAAAGTCCCCACCCCACGGCCAAGGCGAGAAGCAGACCCAACCACTTTCTATTTCCTGGCAGGGCGGTGGTCCTGGCCTGGGCCGCCAGCTTGCGCGACAGGCTTAGGGCCCGCCCTCCCCAGCGTAGCGCCCCATCTTGGGATCCCCGATTTTGCTGGAGAGCCTCTATAGAACGAATGGCCTCTACTGCATCCGTGTCTCCTCTCCCTTCCTCTACCATGCTCGCGCCTAGTCGCAGACAACCAAGCGCTTCCCCAATCTCCCCTTTCTTGTGATGCAGTTCCGCTAACTCCTGGTAATATCTGGCGGTGTCGATGGATCCCTGCTTTCGAGCAAGAAACTCTCGGTAAGTGCGGATGGCGGCGTCCAGATCTCCAAGGCGAACATATGCATCGGCCCGCAGCCGGGCGAGATCGCCTTGGGTGCGAGCAAGGTCGTGCGGCAGAGCACCGAGCCATCCCAAGATCTCTTCCGGGGATTCGTTTTCAAGAAGGTGATCCCCGTGCACCCTGATAAGCTCCAATGCTTCTTCCCATGCTTCTGATTTGATGTAATGGTGAAGGGCGGACCCCAACTTGGCGTGGGTGGAAAAATAGAAGCCAAAGCGAAGATGGAGTTCGTCCCTCTCTTTTCTTCCGATGCTTCGCTCCAGCCTGGAAGACAAAAAATCGCGTAAGTAATTGAGATATTCGTAGTTTCCGCTTTTCGCAACTCGTAGAAAGCCCGGCTGGCTTAGGGAGAGGCTGGCCAGGAGTTGACCGGGGCCGGAGATGGAGAGCACCGATTCGATGGCCGCTGGGTCTAAAGTCTTGAGAATAGAAGTGCGGACGAGAAAATCTTGCAGATGGGCAGACTGGGCAACAAAAAACTCTTCTAGCACTGAGTTGAAAGCCCCCCGACCCCTCAAGACATCCTGATGGATTTCCACCAAGCGTTGACTTAGAACCTTACAGAAGTAGAGGCTGAGAGAAGGGTACTTGGCAAGCAGCTCCTCCCAATTCTCTTTACCCAGCTTTAGAACGGCAGAATCGACGAGGGCAATGACTGTGGCCGATCTCCTCTGTCCCGTAAGGAGGGACATCTCTCCAAAGCTTTCCTTCGGACCGATGATCCCTATCGTCTCGGCACGTAAGCCATCCTTCTCCAGAACCACTTCCACCGCTCCTGACTCGACCACGTACAGGGCATTGCCCACCTCGCCCTGTGAGACGATGACCTGTCCTGGCGAAAATCTCTCCTCTTCCAGCTTGCCTGCGATACGGGAAAGATCTTCACGCGAAAGCCCGGAAAAGAACGGGATGTGTTTGATGGTTTCCGCAAGGTTCTCCACGACAAGCGCTCCGGCTCACATGCAACTTTGCAATAAGTGGTCACACTGTCAAGGA
>JAHFAO010000264.1 GCA_023250515.1 Deltaproteobacteria bacterium
AGGGTCATTCATTCCTTCGTTCAACTGCGGGACGATGTTGTGCTACTTGAGTAAAGCATAGCCACAAACCGATACGCTAAGTGAGCGAATTTGGAATAGGGAATATAGACCAGCAGGAAGAAGATAAACACTAGGTGGATGAAGTAGACCCAGTAGGCCAGGGGTGGGATATCTGCCAATCTCAGGATCTCGGAGAGAAAGCCGGTGAGGGTGGTCAAAGCGAGCACTCCCAGAAAGAGCCAGTCAGAGTAAGTGCTTTTCGCGCCCTTTTCCTTGTCGTTGAGCCTCCTGTATAGGAAGACCCCACAGGCTATCAACACCGCTACGCCGCTTACATTGCCCAGGATTTTTACTGGATGCCATAGCGGCCAGGGCGTGAGATAGCCGAAGGCGTAGATACCGATCCCTACAGACGTGGTGGTCACCACCAGGCCGAGGAATCCATAGAAGACCGCAAGGTGGCTCTTGTGTAAATGGGACTTGTAGCTTGTTCTTGTCCCCACCCGATCCCCCTCACACTGTTGGAATTTCCTGTGCTTGAGGATATCTATCAGCGTGGAAATGAACCCTCTCGCGGGGCCACCGTGTCGCGCTGCTAAGGAGAATTCGTTCATGCCTTTCCAGTATCGCACTCCTCCCGCAATGGCAGCGACTACAGCCGCGCCAACCGCCAGAATAAATATGGTCTCGATGTAGATAATGTGCATGAACTTGGAAAAAACGATCTGGCCGGTGGGAAGCGACGTGAGGTTCCCGATCCAAGCCAGGACCACAAGAAAGACAACCGCAGGAAGAGCAAAAAGGAACGGCAAGTATTTCGCCTCGCTTACGCCCTTACCCATAAACTTGGGGACTGCATAGTGGGTGATGGTATAGTCCCTTAGTGCGGCCATCACATCCGCAGGCTTGGCATCTCTCGGGCAGTACGCGTTGCACAGGTTACACTGATGACACACCCACACCGCGGGGTCGGCCAAAAGACGGTCTTTTAACCCCCACTGGACCCAGATCATCTCTTTTCTGGGAAACGGCATATCATCAGTGGACAGCGGACATACAACCGAGCAAGTCCCGCACTGATAACATGAAGTCAGATCGTGCGCCCCAAGGCCAAGGATATCCCGTTTAAACTCCAGATCAGGCTGTATCAAAGCTGCCTCTGCCATTCTGCGCCTCTAGAACCCCTTTAGTCACCCTTCGACAAGCTCAGGGTGACCGGGTAAGTGCGTGAGACTCTGTTCGGCAACCGTTCGTGCTGAGCCTGTCGAAGCACGGACGGGAACTTTTTCAGCAGTCTCACTAGAAACCCTTAAATGGGTTGAGACCCACTTTCTTTATGGTCTCTACAAACTCATGCAACATGCCTGGAATTCTGTCACAATCAGATATGGCTACCTCCATGAAGTTGATCCTTTCAGGTTCAAGTGCGAGCCGATTCAGCGTCTCCCCAACGTTTTTCATTCGTGTCTCTGACAGTCCACTACCTTGAATAAAATGGCACTGGTAGTCCTCCCCTGACTTACACCCCATCATGGCCACTCCATCAAAGCCGCGCGATAAAGCATCCGTAATCAGGATACTGTTGACCGAGCCTAGACATCGCACCGGAATCACCCTCACGCTGGCCGGATAGTTGAGCCGGTTAATTCCCGCCATGTCGAGTGCTGGATAGGCATCGTTCTCACAGGCCAGGGCGAGAATTCGCGGTCTCTCTTCATCGCCTTCAGGCATCTCTACTGCCTTGATCATAGAGGAAAGCATATCTACAGAATAATCGTCGAAAGAGATGATCTGCACCGGACACGCGCCCATGCATATGCCGCAGCGTCGGCAACGGTTCGTGTCGAGTACCGGGTGTCCCTTCTCATCTACCTCCAGGGCACCGAACGGGCACTCCTGTGAGCATCTCCCGCACGAGGTGCATTTCTGCATAAAGAAACTCGGGTAGGAGAGATCCCCGACGCGCGGATGGACCGCTGCCCCGGCCGATGACTTTTCAATGCATTGGATCGCCTTGAGTGCCGCGGCTGTTCCATCGTTTGCACTCGCTGCCATATCCATCGCCTGTCTCACGCAGCCCGCGGAATAGATGCCTGTCCTGCGGGTCTCATAGGGAAAGCAGATAAAGTGAGAGTCGGCGAATCCATATTGGGTAGTAGGCAACTCCTTACCCTGCAGATATTCGAGATTAAGACCTTCCGAATCTAAGGTGACCGGGGCCATACCTGTTGCAAGAACAAGCATGTCTGCCTCTATCTTGATAGCCCCCCCTAACAATGTGTTCTCGATCTCCAGGACAATGTTTTTCCTTTGATCCTCCGTGACCGCCCTGATCTCTCCCTGGGAAAAGAAGATGCCCTCGTCCTTCTGCACTTTCTTATAGAAGTACTCATAGGGGCCCGGCGTTTGCATATCTTGGTAGAATATATAGACGCTGCAATCCGGGTAGCGCTCTCTCAGGTAGGCGGCCTGCTTTAGCGATACCAGGCATGTGACATTGCCGCTATAAGGCAAATGCTTCTCGTCCTTCGACAATCCTTCACATTGAACGATGGCCACACTTTTCACTTCCCTACTATCCGAGGGGCGGGTGAACTTACCCTTAGAGGCCATCTCCTCCAGCGTTATGTTTGTGATGACATTCTGGTATTTACCAAGGCCGTATTTTTCGAATTGGGCTGCGTCACAGGGCTTCCAGCCTGTCGCCAGAACGATCGCTCCAACTTTGGCACTCTGGGCATTCCCGTTTTGTCTTAGCGTAACGTCGAAGCTCCCCGGCTGGCCGGAGATCTTTTCGATCTGTGCCGAGAGCCAGATCTTGATATTCCGTTCACTTTCAACTTCCCTGATCTTTCTGTCAATGCCGGTATCTTCAAGATCCCTATAGGGGGGATGCTTGGGATACTGCCTATGCAGTTTGGCCGCAAACCCGCCGAGCCGCTGATCTTTCTCAACAAGGACAACCTTGAAACCGGTTTTGGCTGCATCTAGGGCCGCCGTCAATCCGGCAACTCCTCCTCCGACGACGAGAATGGTCCTTTCATTGACCTCTGTATAAGGGGTTGGGGGCTGCGTCTTCTGCGCCTTCACCATTCCCATCCTCAGGTAATCATCGGCCAGGCTTTGGGTCTCTTCGTTATTGGGCAGATGACTCCAGGCAACCTGTTCCCTGATGTTCACCCGCTCTACGAGCGCGGGTTTAAGCGAGAAGACTTCGGTATTCACACGGCCCGAACAGGCGGCGATGACGACGGAGTTGACTCCTTCCTTGGCAATGTCGCTTTTGATGAGCTGGACGTCCTCTAGACAAAAGGCGGACGAGGTCCTGACGCCGGGAATTTTATATTCTTGGGTGACAATCTCGACGAGCTTTTCTGTGTTCAGGCATTCGCCAATGCCACAACCTTTGCAGATGTAAACCCCAACCTTTTTATCCATCACCATTCCCGATTTTAGATTTTCGATTTT
>JAHFAO010000265.1 GCA_023250515.1 Deltaproteobacteria bacterium
TTGGGTCGAAGCTTACTCTAGCTAGGGTGCGAGGCAGTATGATCTTGGAAAGGGCGCTCATGAAGACACGCTGAAAATCTCCCTTGAAGACTTGCTCCCCC
This sequence comes from Deltaproteobacteria bacterium, assembly GCA_023250515.1. Classification (GTDB taxonomy): domain Bacteria; phylum Desulfobacterota; class Binatia; order UBA9968; family UBA9968; genus JAHFAO01. The sequence goes on from JAHFAO010000265.1 coordinate 102, forward strand.
ATTCGCAGGGCAGCTGTCTGCGGCGGCTGCGGTATGCCGAGACCAAACTTGCTGATACGCTCTATGGTCCTGAAGAGGAGCTTTAGGTCAGAGGCCACTTGAATACCACTAGCCTTCTGCCCAGGGTCCCATACATCCTTGTAGAGAGCTTGGAGGTAGTGCATATCAGGCAGGGCCTTGACCGCAGCAGCGTAGTCAAACTCCTTACCCTTTATTCCTGCCACAATGGCCTTAGCAAGAGAGGCCTGTGCAAGCTTGTCCACGAACTCTGGGCTTGTATGCTGCATGAGATTGGTCATATTCCCCATCTCCCCAGGGCTGATCTTGCCAGAGGTCATGCCATTCAGCAGGTGAGGAATCACAGTATCTGCAGCTGGGACCTTCCCCCCTTCCATTACGTCTCCAAGCATTCCCTTGCTGTTGAGGAACGCGAGGAGGGGAGTTTTCTCCAAGGCTTCCCTCTGGGCAAGTAGCTCTCCAGTGCTGGTACGGGCCTCAAGCAAGGCCCTTGCTGTTGGGTTAGCAGTGGCTGCGTTCTCCAAGTCCTGCTTAGTTGCAGCCCACAAGTCTCGAGACTCCTTCGTCCCTGCCATCGCAGAGAGGCGGGGGAATTCCTTCTCTGGCAAACTGCCGAAGCCTCGTTCTCCAGCGTCTTGCAGGTACTGCTGCATAAGGCGTGGATTCGCCATCACCTCCCCATGGGCGCCCTGCTCTGTGCCCTGCATGAGACGCTCAAGCTCCTTAGCTATGGGAGCACCTGGCTCTCCCATACTGCGGTAGTAGGCTACGCGGTCTCTGAGGTAGCGGTTACGCTCGATAAGGGGGATAGTGGGCATCCCTCCCTCTGGCCTGTCCAAGAACCCATAGTTCACCTTCTTAAGCCGCTCTTGAATGTTCCCAAGGCTACTCTTGGCTGCTCCCAACGCAGCCTCTGTGTAGTTTGGATTCTTGAAGGCCTCTGGGCCTCCAAGCCTCTCCATCATTCTGCCAAACATCGCGAGAGCAGCACTCTGCTTCTCTCCAGCTTCCTTAAGTGCAAGTTCTTGCCCAAAGCCGCTACGATGGGCGAAGCCAAGCAAGACCTTGAGCCACGGGTCTCCAGTGATCTCCGCGAGGTTGAGGGGAATGCCAGTCTGCTTGCTAAGCCTCAACCCCTCCATTGCTACTTCTGAACTGCCTGCTTGAGCAAGCCTTCGATGGAGGTAGGACTCCATCCAGCTTCCCACCCCACTCAGCTCTGTGGGCCGACCAGCTACGGCCCTTGCCACGTTCAGGCTGGGACTGAACTTAGAGTATAAGCCTACAGCCTCAGCACCCACCGCTGCCTTTAGAGGATCTGAAAAGCTCACATCTTCCCCTCCAGGAGTAGCCTGCCCTGCAGCCTGCCTCGCCACGTTTCCAGCCGCTGCTCCCCCGCCCGCAGTCGTAGCTGCTCTCAGAGCCCTGCTCTGCGCTCTGGAGCCTTCTGAGGCCTTGAGGAGGTTGGCGAAGGTCTTAGTGGCACGGAGAGCTGGCGCGGCCATCATCCCAAGAAGCTCTGGTAGGTCTCCGCCGAAGTCTGCGAGGTCCTTGAAGCTCATCCCTTCCTCGTCTACCCTCGTCCACTTCCTCGTAGGCTCGTTGTAGAACTCAAGCTCGCCTCCAGGCGAGGTCCGCACTCGGCTTTCCCCAAAGCGCTTCTTGTAGAAATTGAGCCTCCCTTCAGGCCCGGACTTGAACCCCGCGATGAAGCGGTCCCAAGCGGGTGCGCCAGTGCTTACATCTACTCCTTCCCAGTTGGTGGAAGGCGCTGCTTCTCCGCCCGCGAGTTCCCTTCCCCGTGCTTGGTTACGGAGGGAGACGTCCCTCGCTTGCTCGGCCCTATATCGAGCGATCTCTTCCTCGCTGTAGTACTCCCTAGCAAGGTCCTCTTGCTTAGCCTTGGGATTACTGAAAAGTCCTTCGTCCACTACTGCGGCTCACTTCCCAAGAGTTCTTCAAGGGACGGCCTACCCACCCCGCTGATCCGCGCCCCTCTCTTTGTCAGTTCGTCAAGGCCGTAAGCTTTCTGCGCGCCAGCCTCACTTGAAGGCATAGGCTGCCCAGCGGCAGACTCAATCTCCTGGGGATGGTAACGAGTAACCGCACTCCTCATCTGCCGCGAGAGTCCTCCATGCAGCAGTCCTATGCGTTGGTTAAGGAAGCTAATGATGTCGTCTGGCTTCAGGCTCGGGTCCACGTTGATCCGGTTGGCGAGGGCCTGCTCGCGGGCGGTGAGAGTCCGCCCGCCAACCATCTGAGTAAGGGGAACCCCCATGAGGGCGGCTTGATTCTTCCACCAATTCGGCATCTCAGAGCTGAGTCCTGGAATGTGGGCTCTGGCGACAGCCACTGCCTTTCCAACCTCTGGCACTACGTAGCCAGCGTACTCTGGCTTGAAGCTCTTAAGCAGCGAGACATGCCCCGCGAGAGCAGCAGAGGTCTTCTCCAGCTCTTGCCTTGCAGCAAGGGGCATGGGCATGGGCTTGCGTAGCTGGCCCTCAAGCTCAGAAGGAAGCTTCGCTCCTGTACGAGCGTCAAACATCCCTTGCCCGTGGGAGTCTACACGTACCTGGTGGATGTTCCCCTTCGCATCCATCAGCTCTTCCGTTGGCCCGAGGCTTGGCCTCTTCATCCTCTCCTCGAAGCGCTTCTGCGCTTGCTCCATGTTCTTTATGTGAAGCTCAATCGCCGTCCTCGCGTTGGCTTCTGTGACTCCTTGATGGCGCAGGAGGTTCATAAGCTCCAAGTTCGAGCGGTTCATGGAGGCTGTACGGAACTTCTCAGACTGGAGGAAGCGCAGAGCTTGCATCTGCTGCTCCACTGCTTGCCTATGCTCCATGTCAGCCAAACGGCGCGTCTGCAGAGCAGGGCCCACAGTATGCTGCAGCCCCTGGAGGAGAGTCTGGTAGTACCCGCCTTCAGGCACGGTAGTAGTCGCTCATGGTGTTGTAGCCTCCCCCGTAGCCGCCCCAAGCTGGAGGGGGAGCATATCCTCCACCATACCCGCTGCCCATCATCGTCTGGTAGTATGGAAGCAGTTGCTGCGCGGCTTGGCTTTGGCCAGCTTGGTTGATCGCTCGGTTGCTGACACTGGCATACTCGGGGAGCAAGCCTGCTGGACCCATGTACCGTTCAAGCTCACTCTTCGCCCCTGCGCCGTACTCTGGCAGCATACCCTTGAGGTACGTGTGCGTGAGGTCCTCCCCATACTTCATGGCCCCGAGGTCTGTGCTTCCAGCGAGGCGCATCCCACTAGCAGCTCTGCTCCGTAGGTACGCCTGCATCCCTTGGTTGAAGAGGAACTTGTACGCAGGGTCCTGGGAGAAGCTAGAGGGGTCCTG
>JAHFAO010000122.1 GCA_023250515.1 Deltaproteobacteria bacterium
TAAGCTCTTCTATCTCCTTCTTGAAGGCTTCTTTGGCTATACCATCCAGCTCTTGGGACAAAAGCGGGTTACTCGAAACCAATGAAATCATGAAGGAGAGAACCAGCGAAAGAAACAAAAGGAGTTTCATGGCCTAACCCCTTAACGTATTAGAGGAGCATGCCTGAAGTGCAAGATTAATCGGGAAATTTACGGCAAGACCTGATCGGGCAATAGGGTCAGAAAGCGTGGATTTTGGGGCTGTTTACCTGAAGACTCGAGCGCTTTTGTCATGTTCTGAACCCCTCTTGCTCTTAGGACAGATCGTGAGTTTGGTTACCAATCGGGCAGTTGCGCCTACCCGAATCGCCTCCGTGGTCCACCTTTAGTCGGAAGGCCAGCAACACTTGAAATGATGCCCGTTCACCTCTTTACTGCTTTCCTTCCCACCATTTATCAGGTTGAACCATTTGCTCTTTTCCTCGTCTGGTCGTCCGAACCAGCTCAGAGGATAGACCGCAGTAGAATTACATACCTGGCATTTTCCATATGGTGCTCGCTCAAAGACCTCATGACAGGAAAAACAGATGTAAGCTCTAGAGATTTTCATTATACCTCCTAAGCGCCGGAAACCTCTGTGACTTTTAACCTCGAAACCCGCATAATGATACAGGAGACAAGGCTTCAGAGTTTCTTCTAATTATTTATTAGCGTTACTGAGCAATATGGGTGCCAAGGGGAGGAGGAGAAGAAAAAGTGTGTGTAATCCTCTGTAATCATTAGTAAATTCTTTTCTAGCTGGGGTAAAGATGGCAAAGCTAAATGGGGCAGACGTCGGGCAGAAATGCCATAGCGAGGCTAAAAATCATCTCTGCGGCCTGTTTCTGGTAACACCTGGCAGCCACATTCATCTACACGCGAACAATGGAGTGCGGCGTGTGATAAAGGCACTTTTTTTTCCTTGCTGGAAGGAATCAGTAATGGAGTTTGAGCAGTAGACTCCTTTGAGATAAAAGAAACGATAGATGGAGCCACGATGAAACTCGCGGACCAAGTGGCGATCATTACAGGTGCCGGGAAAGGGATAGGGAAGAAGATCGCCCTTCTTTTTGCGCAGGAGGGAGCGGATCTGGTTTTAGCCGGGCCGGGACTCTCCGATCTGGAGCTGGTAAAGAGAGATATAGAGGCCCTTGGTAGGAGATGCCTTACATGGGAAGCTGATGTAGCCGATGAGGTTCGGGTCAGTACCGTTATCGCCGCAGCGGTTATGGAGTTAGGCCGAATAGACATACTAGTCAACAATGCAGCGATTCTTGGCCCTACCGTTCCTCTCGTTGGCCTCACACGCAAAGATTGGGAGCGTGAACTGGCAGTGAACTTGACGGGCCCCTTTCTCTGCTCCAGGGCGGTGCTGCAAGGCATGATTGAGAGGAGGAAAGGGAAGATCATTAATATTTCTTCTGTAGCTGGCCAGAGGGCCTATCCCTTAAGGTCCCCTTATGCCGTCTCCAAGTTGGGCCTGATTGGTCTCACCCGCACCCTGGCTCAGGAAGTAGGTCCATACAACATTCAGGTCAATGCAGTTGCCCCGGGCCCAGTACGCGGGCAGAGAATGAAGCGTGTGATAGAAGAGCGGGCTAAAGAGACAGGTGCTTCGATAGACGAGATTGAAAGAGGCTATTCCGACGCGCTGGCGTTGGGACGGATGGTTGAAGAGGAGGACGTAGCGCAGATGGTTCTATTTCTCGCCTCTCAAGAGGGTGGCAACGTTACCGGCCAAGTATTCAACGTCTGCTCAGGTTACAAACTGTAGATGAAGGAGGAATGGCATGCTGGTAGAAGAACGCCGCGAAAAAGGGCTCAAGCTACTCCACCAAATGCTAGGGGAGAAGAGAGCGGAGGAAACGAGAAAGATCTGGCAAAAGCTCTGTCCAGATTTTGAGAATTATGTGCTGGAATTTGTTTCGGGAGAGATTTGGTCTAGGACGGGACTTCCGTTAAAGATCAAGAGCCTCTGCACTATATCCGCTCTAGCTGCCTTAGGGCGCGCGCAGGGCCTTGAGCTCAACATACGCATGGGGTTAAAGAACGGGGCCACGCGCGCCGAGATTGTTGAAACTCTCCTGCAGATTGCCCCTTACGCTGGCTTTCCCGCCTGTTGGGAGGGCCTCCTGGTCGCGCAAAAGGTTTTTCAGGATGAAGAGTGACTGTCTCTTTCCTGCTTGATCCCCTATTATGGGAAAACCAGTACTATCGCTACCAATACGATTACAAAAAGGACGGAGAGGGTCGCGATGACAATAGCATGGCCCCAATTCTTCGAGGCCCCCCTTGGAGGCATGTCCTCAATGATAGGTCTCTTTCCCATGGCGTCCAGTCTTGAAGCACTTTGGAAGCACAAATTGTGCCATGGAAAAAATGCTTGCTTTTCTTAGACCAGTAATGGAATCAAGTATGCGAGGTCTGTCATTTGATGTCAGAAATGTCACAAGAATTGACCTGGATTGCGCTGAAGGTGGTTTCGGGAATTAAGATCTGGGGAAGGTTGAATTCTTAAGGGCCGTTGGCTCGTTGGCTACCGTTACTGGTCAAGCTTGCCCACATCGGAAGACCGGACCCATCCCATCAGGGCACTTTTCTGAGTCTTCACCATATACCATGTTTCCCCGCTGCCGGAAGCTTCGGCAAGCGGTATTAACAGTTCCCCCTGTTCAAGTTTGGTAACCACTCTGCCCTGTTCGTCTTGCTGAGCATAGAGATATGCCGGGCTTCGTTTTACAGAAAGCGCCCGCGGGATAGAAACCATCGGGAGTTCCGGTTCTCCTGTTGTCTCAGCAGGAGCCGCGCCTCGTTTTCCAGCGGACGGGACCTTTGGTGGCTTCGGCTTTACTGAGGGCGGCTGTTTGAGACCCTCCATCTGTTTTCCATACTCGGTGATTGCCTGCGCGTCTGCTTTTTGCTGAGCGAGCAAGCAGAAAACTAGGACCAAAGCTCCGGTTACCATCGATTTATTCCTCATGATTCGTACCTCCAGCCTACGTGCCTAATTCCGTAAAAAAATCTTGATTCTGAACCCTACCTCTTGCCCTACGAGTATTTTTCTTCGTCTCGGAATGGCCTCAGTATAACAAATCTAAATATCTTTGTATCGGTCTCCGTGCCTACTGTTTCGGAGCTGAGGGTCGGCGGACGGTACCCTTCACGAGGCGACCAGAGCGGACATCGTCAAAGTAAGCATTCGCCGCATCGAACATCGTGCGCGCTACATTGGCATAACGCTCCCTCTTATCGTCGATTGCGGTAGCGTCGTATCCCACGAGGCTGTAAAAAACCGTGATGTGGCCGTCGGTATCCGGGCCGGTGTTGAAACCTCCGATAACTGGGATTCTAACAGCCTTGGCCACTTCTCCCGAAAGTTCAATGCCGGCATTGGTGAGATCAAGGCAGGAAGCGCCCGCTTCTTCGAGCATCTTCGCCTGGTTGATCAGCTTGTCGCGAAACTGACCCCGGATCTCATCGGTTATGTTCTCGAAACCGCCGAAGGCCTGTGTGGTCTGGGGGGTAAAGCCAAATTGAGCAAAGACGGCGATCCCCGCCTTCACAATGGCGCGGACAACTTCAGGATTATCCGCAGCGCCGTCAACCTTGACCATCTCGGCGTGGCCTTCCTTCACCAATCTGACAGCGGCTCGGACCCCTTCCAGAGGACCCTCCTGGGCGGGGCCGTAAGGCAAATCACAGCTCACTACCGCTCGCTTCGCACCACGACTTACAGCCAAACACATGAGGACCATCTGGTCCATGGTGACCTCGAAGTGAGTGGCCTGGCCGAGAAACCTATGGCCGAAGCTATCCCCTATCGAGATCAGGTCAGCTCCGGCCCGATCGAGAATCTGCGCCGCCTGATACTCGTAACAGACGGCCGCTGCAATCTTCCGCCCATCACGTTTCATCTGCTGTAGTGCCGCCACGGTTAGCTTCTCTGCCATCTCAGTTTTCTCCTTTTTTGGGGCGGAGAGTATCCGATGACTGCTGCTGATGTCAATCTGCAGTCAGGTTTGAGGTAGAGGTGGACATTTCCTCTGCCTTGAGATAAGTGCTATCGCATGTCTCCTGACGAATTTATAGATGCATTGTGGGGTTACACTTGCGAAGTCCCGATGGAACAACACCCGTGGTTCCAGGGCATCTTGCAGCACCGCTGGTCTCGTAGTCAAATCATCTTGGGCGAAGTCCAGCACTACCTGCGCGTGCGCACCAACCCTATTTTCTTCGGCTACATTGCAGTAAACGCCGTGGCCGACAAGCAATACGGCCTGATGGACGTTGTGTTGGAAAACTTCATGGAGGAGCTATCGGGTCCTCGAACTCACGTCGACATCATGCTTCAGTTTCTCGAGGAAGGGGGAATTTCACGCGAGGAGGCGGACCGCGCGGAGCCTGCCCCGGGCACCATGGCTGCTATCGAGATGATCATCGGATGTTGCCAGAGACGCTCCGCGCTGGAGGGGGTGGCGCTCCTGAGTTTCGTGGAGAGCCAGCTCGGCGGAGCTGACAAGGTTTCTGCTAAGGTGTACCGCGAACTCACGGGCCATTATGGTTTCTCGGAGCGCGCTGCCGAGACATACCGGCTCCATGCTGAGCAGGATGTCGGTCACGGAGAACGTCAAATCGAGGTCATCCGCCGCTACGCCACGGATTCGGAGACTCAAGAGAAGGTCAGGGCCGCGGTCAAATTAGGCCTGACAGCTTTTACCTTGGAGTGGGATGGGCACGTTCAGGCGATGACCGGGCAGCGCGAGTTCTGGAGCGGGACTGCTCCTCTCAGGTTGCGCCAGCCACAGGTACGGCTGCCTGAAGATCGCCGCCGGTAATCCAAGGAAATTTTGGATTGCCGATTTGGATTAAATCGTTCGACTGAGCTCACGACGAAGTCTAAAATGGGAAATCTAAAATCGGAAATGGGTTAGATCGGCCAGTCATCCGGAAGCTCCCGCCGCCACTCTTGGTATTCCTTGGTTTTACCAAATTCCCGGCGCAGCCGTTTCAGTGTCTCTATAACCTCCCGCTGATCCATGTTCAGCGAGTTTGAGACCATGCCCGTGGTCTCCTCGAAGCCAAGGCCTCAATTTTTGTGTCAGCCGCGCATCTTCTGAAGGATAAGACGCTGGTGTTCACTCATGGGCATTTGAGCACCTCCAATCAATCTCCTTCCCCTCGGCCTGCCAGGGGAGTTCGCTCGCAGGAATCCGTTCAAATCGCTCAAGGTGTTCAAAACGTTTTGAACCTATTGAACGGCTGGAACGTCTTGGACTTTCCTACGCAGACAGTTAGATATCATCCTGAAAAGCCCACCTGCTGCGTCGTGACCAACTCGGTCATACTTTGTGGCCCTCCATCTTCATCGAAAACCACACGCAGGCGGGCGAACACCCGCCAAGGTTTCTCCAGCCAAAGAACGCGTAAGATGACAAAGGCATTCTCCACAACAGTTCCAGGTCGTTCGCCGCATGCGACCGAAAAATCAAGTCGAGCGCTTTCTTTCGGCAAAAGCTTAGGGATTGGGCTCAGCTCTCGCTCCTCGCTCCGAAACTTGCTGTGTGGAAGACGCGCCGCGAGGATCCGGAGCGGATCCTGGCCCAAGTTCTCGATACGCCAGGCGACAATCCAGCGATCCGGCTCAGTTCCAGGACTTCTGAAGACCTGCTCAACGAACACCTGAGGACCCATGATATCTTCTTTTTGCTTGAGCAAAGGGAACGGTATCTGATCAGCAACCATGATGTCAATGTAGTGCCAGGCCGTTGAAAAAGGCCCATCTGCCGTCAGCCGACCTGGGGGCATTTCTCCGGTCCGATGCAATACACCTGTCTTACGCTCATAGTATCTCTGTGGTCCGCTTGCATCCTCTCGTCCGGTGCATCGGCCCTTCAAAATACCCCCAGGTCGGCGGTTAGGATGGATGCGCTCAATCGCCTCGCTCCAACGTACTGAATAAGTACGCCTCCGCTCGTCGATTTTTCGTGCGCCTCGCATCTGAGACCTTTTTGACCGGCCTGGAAACACAGTTTTTCAAGACTCTGGTGCTGCTTGACGTACAGTCTGTTGAGAATAGTGGCTATTTGAGAGGCATTAGAAAACCCTGCCAAACGCTGACAGCCAAATAAATTCCGCTGCCCATGAGTAGAGCGCCTGTGAGGTAATGGAGATAAGGTTCCAGGCGAGGCGGTAGCATCCTCTTTCCCCGCGCCACCAGATAGATGACCACTAAGGTGAAGGCGCTGGCTCCGAGCCAAAAGCCCAGAGGAAATGTCGCAGCGCCCCAGACGCCGCCGTTTTCAAAGCCCTGGCGGATAAAAGAGGAACCTGCAGTTCCCCAGTAAAGATAAGGGTAAGGGCTAGTGAGATGGGTCAGAACCCCTTTGAGAAAAGAGGGCATCTCCTGATTGCTGCTTCTTAGAGTTTCGAGTTTTGAGTTTGGAGTTATGTGTTCTCGAAACCCGGAACCCGAAACTTGCAACTTTCTAGCGCCTGCCCGTATTGATTGAAGACCCAGCCAGACAAGAAGAGCTGCTCCCACCAGTCCAAGCACAACCGATCCTCTCCCAGAAAAGAGAGAGGCTTGGAGAAAAAGTCCTAGGGGCACCATGACCAGGGCATCCATCAACAGCGGAGCCGTCATGGTTAGCAAGCCAGCCTTGGGGCCCCTCCTCAGGGTCTCGGTGGCGATTAAAATGATTGTCGGGCCTGGGATGGAAGCTACAGAGAAACCAATGGCGAAGGCGATGGGGAAAGTCACAGAAGGGAAACTAGAGCCTTTCTCCTCTAACGTCAAATCCATACAGGCGTTGCTACTTACGCTCGCAGGAATCCGTTCAAATCGTTCAAGGTGTTCAAAACGTTTTGAACCTATTGAACGGCTGGAACGTCTTGAACTTTTCCAGATTCTATACCGTGTTCGCCGCCTTGCTCTTGTAACATCCCTCTCTTTCTTGCTATCTGTCTTCTGTCACCAAGTGGAATAGTGGAACAGATGTCATCACGTTGTTTCGCGGGGGAATGAGAACCTTGACAATATGAAAGGAGTCTTTCCTCATGGCTTACTATCGAGATCTGAGAGAGCAACTTGAAGCCCTGGACAGAGCCGGGTTGCTGGTCCGGATCGATGAGCTGATCAATAAGGATACCGAGCTGATGCCGCTAGTCCGCTGGCAGTTTCGCGGACTTCCGGAAGAGGAGAGACGGGCCTTTCTCTTTACTAATGTAACCGATGTGAAAGGGAGAAAATACGACATCCCTGTCGCAGTGGGCTGCCTTGCTGCTTCACGTGCGATCTACGCCCTCGGCCTTCAATGTAAGCCGGAGGAGATTGTAGAGCGTTGGACGAAGGCCGAAGCTAACCCTATTCCGCCGGTGATTGTGGAGCGCGGGCCGGTCCATGAGGAAATCCACGTCAACTCTTCTCTTACGGAAAAAGGCGGGTTGGGGGAGTTTCCCATCCCGATCTCGACTCCGGGTTTTGACTGCGCTCCTTATACGACCGCATCTCACTGGTTCACCAAGGATCCGGAGACAGGAAAGATTAATATCGGTAACTATCGCGGCCAGGTGAAGAGCCCGACCCGCACAGGTGTCTATATTCATTCCAGCAATCACGGCGGCTATCACTGGAAGAAGTGCAAAGAGAGAGGGATCTCATTGCAGGCGGCTCTCGTCATCGGGGCGCCCCCGGCCGTGGCGTATACGGCGCCGGCGCGGGTCCCCTTTACTGTCAGCGAGCTTGATGTCGCCGGCGGGCTCGCCGGAGGGGCGATAGAAGTCGTGCGCTGCAAGACCATTGATATGCTTGTTCCAGCCTGCGCCGAGATCGTCATTGAGGGAGAGATCTCGACAGAATATGTCGAGCCTGAGGCTGCCTTTGGGGAATCCACAGGGCACATCGGTGAAAAGATGCTCAACCCGTATTTTGAGATAAAATGCATCACCCATAGAAAGGATCCGATCTTCGCCGCCATCGTAAGCCAGTTCCCCCCCAGTGAATCAAGCGTGATGCGCCAGCTCTCCGCCGAGGGGAACTATCTTCGCTTTCTCAAGAACGAGTGCAATATACCGGGAATTTTAGAGGTAGCTTTCCACTCCATTGCCGTGCGCCAGATCTGCGTAATCCGGATGAAAAAAACTAACCAGGCCCATGTCTGGCAGGCCCTGCACAGCATGGTCGGGTTTCATCCGGCCACGGGTAAGATCGTGATCGTCGTGGACGAGGATATCAACCCGCGCAACCTGGATTCCCTTTTCTGGGCCCTGGCCTTCCGCATGCAGCCCCATCGGGACATGCTGGTGATTCGCAATCGCACTCCTTCTATGGATCCTTCAGCGGCTCCTCCTGGAAAAGAGCTGGAGGTCTCCATGCACGAGATTGCGGGCTGCTCCGCGCTTCTCATCGATGCCACCCGCAAGTGGGACTATCCGCCGGTGTCGCTGCCCAAGCGCGAATTTATGGAACGGGCGAGACAATTGTGGGAGCGTTTGGAGCTTCCCAAGCTTCGTCCTCAGGACCCTTGGTTCGGCTACCATCTCGGATCCTGGTCAGATGAGGATGAGGAGGAAGCACAGCTTGCGCTTAAAGGCGAGCATTACCAAACAGGGGAGAAGGCGATTAAAAAGAGGGTGCCGGTAAAATAGCTGAGTGAAAAGGAGAAAAGAGATGTTAGACGGCAAGCCGATGTCTAGGGAAGAAGCGAAACAAATCGTCGATGAGCTTTACCGCAAGATGCACGAGCGCTGGAAGGCTAAGGTCAACCAAAGCCTTTTTATGAAGCGGCTTCAAGAGGGGAGCCTTCCCATGGGAGCGATCCGTCTCTATTACCGCAACTGGGCTGCCTTTGTGCTGACCATTAACACCTTAGGGCTGGCTGTCTACTACAAGCAGATTGATTTTTTAAAGAAGGACCTAAGACTCATGAAGCTGTTCGCCTCGAAGCTGGTGGACGAGTTCGGCAAACCGGAACCGCCTGGCCATATCCTTGTCTTGGTGCAGACCGGCAAGGCCTTGGGCTTGACCGAGAGAGAGGTGCTTGATACTCCCCAGCTTCCTGCAGCTCGCGCCCTTGGCGATTTTCACAAGGTGGTGGTCTGGGATGGGGGCATCGGGGACTATTGGGCCTCGGTGGTATGGGAAGAGGCGATGGGCTACTTCTCCCAGGATTGGCGTGAGGCGTTAATGAAGAAGTATAAATTGAACCTGCATGATGTCATCTACTATACCACCCATTACGAAGCTGACCTTAAAGAGCATGAGGGGACAGCGTCTCATAGCTCGATTGTGAGGGGAGTCTTGGAATATATGTTGGAGCAGGGTTATGTAGATGAGCGGGTGGGATTTGGCTTAGAGTATTGCGCCGTGACTCCTTGCGACCTCAATGCCCTGATGCTCCAGGGCGTGCTCGACGCCCTGGGAATAAGTTGACGGGAGATTGTTTAGCCCCGGCGGAGCCTGCCCCTCAGCGGGAGCCGATGGGTCTCTGCTGGTCTGCCTCGAAGTATTGAGTTGACTTTGCCGTTGTCCCTGAGAAGCGCCAGAGTCGGACGTCTCCCTTGTTTCGGAGCAGACCCCGCCGGGGCTTCCGGAGACCACACAGCTTGTTTTCCCTTCATTGACAACCCGCCGGATCGTGGTTATTCTGAGAAAAAAACGATTTTGAGAGTCAGCAATGCCGATCTATGAGTATCATTGTGAAAAATGTGGCCATTTTGAGCTGACGAAGAGGATTACAGATAAACCCTTGAGCCGCTGTCCTACGTGTAAAGGTAAGGTAAAAAAGCTCATCTCCAATACCTCTTTTCAACTCAAAGGTACCGGTTGGTATATCACCGACTACGCTCGCAAAGATAAGGCTCCGAAGGAGAAGAAGGAAGAAAAAGCCCCGGCACCAGAGGCCAAAGGCGATGGCAAAGTTGGGGCCGGGTCAGATGCGAGCGAGAAGCCTTCAGCGGAGAAGAAACCAGCAAAGACGACAACCTCTGAATCCACGTCTCCTTAGTTGTAACGCA
>JAHFAO010000123.1 GCA_023250515.1 Deltaproteobacteria bacterium
TCATTCGGTTCTGGTATCGGGGAAGGCTGGTGGGAGAACAACAAGTCAAGGCCGAGGATCTCAAGAAAGTGCACTTTTAAAGTTTCAACAGTGCACTTTTAAAAGTTTCCTAACAGAAAATTCCGCCATATCCAATTCAGACAAACACTATGGCTATTGTCAGCCTATGCAGTCTTGCCTGCCCAACGATGGGCTCAGGATGAACCAAAGGACGCCGCTCAGCCCATCGGCATAAAACCCGGCTGTGTTTTCACCCGCTCGAGCCAGGCGCGGATCTTGGGAAAGTCGTCAAGCGGGAAGCCTCCCTCGTGCGAGACGTGGGTGTAGGCGAATAGCGCGATGTCAGCAATAGTGCAGTTACCCACAAAGAAGTCGTTCTCCGTAAGGTGACCTTCCATGACCCTGAGGGCGGCCCAGCCACCCTCTCGTCGGACAGCCAGCGCGGCGGCTCGCTCGGGCGAGTCGGGCCGATGTTGCAGGAGAAACCGTGAAGTTGCGATGTAAGGTTCGTGGCTGTATTGCTCAAAGAACATCCACTGGAAAACCAAGGCCCAACGATGCCGGTCCTCAGGTAGAAACCGCGAACCGCGAGCGAGGTAGGCGAGGATGGCATTGGACTCGGCCAGCACAAATCCATTATCCTCGAGTACCGGCGTGCGCCCGTTTGGATTGATTTTTAGAAATGCCGGAGTCCGACTTTCTCCCTTAAGAATGTCCACCTCGACGATCGTGCAGGGAATTCCGAGCTGCGCCAGCAGGAGACGGACTTTATAGGAGTTGCCAGAGTACGCGACGTTGTAGAGTTTCATACCAATCTCCTTGGCGTCTTTCTATCATCTTTCGCACCGGATCGGTAGTGAGCCTGGGAGCAGGCGGGCAGAGATTAAGCTCGTGGTTTTTCTCTTACCGCTGCTATCAATCCTCCGTACACGACTAGGGGCAACGAAGAGGTCAGGATCATCGTCAGTATCATATTCCCGGTGCTGGCGATGAGATGCGCGGCTACCAGCGGGGCGACCACTGCTGCGACATAATGCATGGACATGACTACACCGCTGGCTGTGCCTGCGGCATCGGTTGAAGCAGACTCTTGCGCCAACGCTACGATCAAGGTAGGAACTGAGGCCTTGAGAGTCCCGAATAAGAATAGCCCCAGCGCTAGTGCGCCAGGAGATGTGAGCAAGTAATAGACAACAAAGGCGGCGACCGCCCCTGGGAGAGCACTCCACAAGATGACGGCCTTGCGGCCGAACCTGTCCGATAAGGGCCCAAGTAAAAGCGCCCCGATCATCGGGGTCATTCCCCACAGTCCCATCACAAAGCCGGTCTCGCTAAGACTCAACTCTTTTGCCGTTCTCAGGACGGTTGCCGTCCATGATGCAGAGCTCCAAAAAACTGAGCCGCCAAAGAATTCTGCCAGACCTAGAAGGATGAGACTGCGGCTAAGCGCCTTTCTATACGGGAGCTGACCCTTCAAGGCTTGCCTCTTGGATACGTTCTTAATTGCGACCATTTCGAGTCCGGTGATGACCAGGCCGATAACGCCCACAGTGAGAAATGCCATGCGCCAGCCTGCCCGGGCAATAATGGAGCTGGCGATGACCGAGCCCAAGGATCCGCCGATGCCGTAAGCGACCGAGACCAAGCTTGCTCCTAGACCTCTTCTTTCAGGCAGAAGATCGGACATCAGTGCGTACAGGGATGGAGTATTAAAACCATACCCCAGACCTGCCAAGGCTAGAAAAACCAACATCATGGGATAACCTGGGCTCAAGCCTGAGAGTGCAAACCCCAGGCATAGTGAGCTGATGCCTGTAACAAGCACAGCCTTTCTTCCGATTTTATCCGATAGTCTTCCTGAAATGGGGCTGGCGATCGCTGCGACGATAAAAATAACGGAGAAGAGACTTCCCGCCTCTATTTCTGAGAGGAGAAGCGTTTGCCTCACTTCAGGTAGAGATATCCCCAGAGTCGCAACCATCATTGAGGGTAGGAGATTGGCGGCAGGTGCGATAAGCGCTCTTGGCCAGTCGACGTTTGAGTGGTTTAGCAAGACGATTTTGCGGATATGGATTCTTTATTTTAGAGGGATTGAGACGTAGAGGCGCGGCTTAGTCCCCACTACTCGCGTGATGTGGCCCCGGCCCGTTGTGTCATCTGCCAGCATGATATCCCCTGGGCCAAAGCGTCGCACCGTCCCGTCACCGATTTCGATCTCCCCCTGGCCGGACAAAGTAATCGCGTACTGACGCCGAGGCGCCGGATGCCAATCCAGGACGTGACCGGGAGGGGCCTGACGAAAGACGATGCCTTCAGCAGCTTGAATCTTCTCAACCTCCACCTCTATCTCCTCAAAGTGGGACTCATCGTCCTCTCCTGTGTAGAGTCTAGTGATCTTCATCATTTCGCTCTTGTAGAAAAATTATAGGAGAAAAGCAAGGAAAAGAAATTCTCGCTCTAACGGCTGCTGGTTTCAAAGCTGACCCTGGGGACCTCACGCTCGGCTGGGGTGCTGAGCTCGAAGTACTCAGGTGGCTTGGACGGAGATCGGAACCAAAATCACTATCAGGATAAGAATGAGACTGGCGACCGACATGTCACCTCCTTCAGGCCTCTCTTGGGCTTTCTTATTCAGTCTAGTATACTCGCGCCGTTTCACTTTATAAAGAGCGATGGTAAATCCTTTGTTTTTTAGCTGCTCCGCGGTGGAGTTGGATCAGCTTAGTTAAGGCGCAGCGAGAGACGATGCCGGAAATAGAACGACCGTGCAGGTTCTGCGCGCGCCTGACAGAAAAAGAGGAGTGCCCAGAGTGTCTGCGTCATTACGTTGCGCACGGGCATTACCCGAGAGATGTTCGGTGGCAGCAAGTGCCGGGCCAGCCGCGGGTTGTTGCCCGTTTCTGTGGCGAGTGTGACAGAGAACTACGCCTGCCTCAATTGGAAAGCTAGGGTCTAATCGTCAGATTAGGATGCTGGCGCCAGAAATATCCACCCATTGCAGCCGCCGCCAGGAGATTGCCGAGAAGAACCGCTGGCCAGGCGAGAGCGCGAAGCACTCCCTCCGCGAACACGGCGGCCGCTACCACAAAACCGAACTCAAACACGACAAAGAATAGCAGGATACCGAATCCTATATTCAGGTTTCGCTCGGCTAATGCGAGGAGCCGCGATGCTACTCCACCGATCACGCAAAAGATGAGCCCATGAACCCACGTATACATCAAGGTCATCTCTATAGAGACCGGCAGGGTTTCTAGCGACGCGGGGCCTTCCGCTCGTCGGAAGAGTGCGGTTCCGAGGACGGTGGGTGTGTATAGTGGCCGGCCGCTGATCGTGTCTAAGATTAGGAACCAGATTGCAATGGTTGCTGCTCCGATAACGCCGGCAACGATTCCTTCTCTGTACAGCCGGGAGACTTCTGTATCGAGACTAGCTGGCAAGACCTCTCCAGTCGGATTGGATTCAGGACTCATAATACCCTCCTTTCTGGGCAGGGGGATCGCCGCTTTCCCTCATCCAAACTCCTTCCACAGACCGACCTTTTTCTCTTTTCTATCTTACTCTGACCCCTTGATCAACTGCTGACCTTGATCCATTGGCCAACGCCAAAGATGCAGCAGCATCATGCTCAGATGCGGATTTCAGTACATCGTAATAAAGCCCGGCTGGATCTTCACGCGCTCGATCCAGGCACGGATCTTAGGAAAATCGTCGAGCGGGAAACCGCCTTCGTGCGAGACGTGGGAGTAGGCGAAGAGCGCGATGTCGGCGATAGTGTAGTCGCCCACAAAGAAATTGTTCGCCGTAAGGTGACCCTCCATGACCCGCAGCGCAGCCAATCCGCCTTCGCGCCTAACTGCGAGCGCTGCAGCCCGCTCGGGCGAGTCCAGCCGATGCTGCAGTAGAAACCGGGAGGTCGCGATGTAGGGTTCATGGCTGTACTGCTCAAAGAACATCCACTGAAAAACCAGCGCCCAGCGACGACGGTCATCGGGAAGAAAACGCGAGCCGCGCGAGAGGTAGGCGAGGATGGCGTTGGACTCGGCCAGCACAAATCCATTATCGTCGAGTACCGGCGTGCGCCCGTTCGGGTTGATTTTCAAGAATTCCGCGGTACGGCTCTCGCCTTTCAGGATGTCGATCGGAATGATGGTGCAGGGGATTCCTAGCTGAGAAAGCAGGAGTCGCACCTTATAAGAGTTGCCTGAGATGGCGGAGTTGTAAAGCTTCATACCGGAATTTTCTTCCTTAGCTCATTTATCATCTTTAGCGCGTGATCGGTAGGGGATAAGTGGGAGAAACGGAGATGAGACTTCCAGCTTCAATTTCCGAGAGGTAAAGGGTCAGCCTGACTTTGAAAAGAGATATTCCCAAAGTGGAGACCAGGATAATGGCGGAAGCCACGATCAGAGTGGTGACCCAATTGGCGGGGCAACGGTTTGGATTGTCAGCTAAAGGCAACTGGCACTTTCACCCCTTGAGCCGAAAGCGTGTCAGTGACATGATCGGCTGGTGGTATGCCTGCGAGCGGAGCGAGAAGCCGGGACGAGGCTGGGGGACCCCTCACGGAGAACGCGAGTCATAAGCAAAAAAGATAAGGTGAAAATCACAGCCTGGATCGCTATACTCTCCCAGGCTTGACAAGGCCCATTGGGCGAACCCCGGTCCATATCAGAAATGACTGCTTAAACTCTCAGCATGGCGGCAGATAAAAAACACTATCGAAGAACGACTATACTCTCTTCTCTGGTCGCCCTGGTCGTGTTGGGCGGGGCTCTTGGGATCTGGTGGTGGAGATCCATGGATTATGTCTCGACTGACGACGCCCGATTCAAAGCCGAAATCGTATCCGTCAGTGCGGAAATTAAGGGCAGGATTGAATCGCTAACCAAAGACGAGGGAGATCCCCTGGCACGAGGAGAGCTCATGGGCAGACTGGATAGCCGGGAGGTGCAAATCCAGATCCAGCAGGCTCAAGCCGAGTTGGATCGGGCGCGTAGCAGGTTACAGCAAGCGGCAAGTGAAGTGGGCCTTCATCTGGAGAGAGTCAAAGGCGAGCTTCCCCAGGCCGAGGCGGCGCTGGCTGGATACCGCCACAACCTTGAGGATGCGCGCGCGCACGCGGAAATGGCTCAAGAAGATTCGCGCAGAACCAAGTCCCTCTTCGAAAGAGATCTTGTTTCAGCACAGGAGCTGGCCCATGCAGTGACAGCGCTGCGTCAGGCTGAAGCGAGACTGGCCGCGCTGCGGGAGAAGATCAAGGAAGGAGAGGCGGCCTTGGAGCTGGTTCGGATCAAAGGAAGGGAAGTGGCTGTCAAAGAGGCCGATCTCAAAGCCCGGGAGGCCGAGGTGCGCCAGGCCGAGGCGGGCCTTGCGGATCTGCGCCGCAAACTCCAGCTCATGACGATTGTCAGTCCCGTCGCCGGAGTGGTTGCGAAGAAAAACGCACGTCAGGGAGAGGTAGTTCAGGCAGGTCAGCCCATTTTTATGGTGGTGGACACAAGCCGATATTGGGTAGAAGCCAATGTGGAAGAGACGGAAATCCGTTTTGTCAAGCCCGGAAATAGAGTGATTATCCGGGTGGATTCCTATCCCGGGCGAGATTTCAACGGCCAAGTCATAGAGGTCGGAGAAGCGACGGTCTCAGAGTTTTCTCTATTCTCTCCCCAGAAGCTTACCGGACAGTTCATTAAATCGACCCAACGTCTGCCAGTGAAAATTTCAGTAGAAAACTCTGACGGTCTGTTAAAAATTGGTATGCTGGCGGTCGTCTGGATAGAGAAGTATGGTCGCTAGGATCGACTTATTCCCTTCGGCTGACGAGTACTCAAGGTACGGACATAAGTGGTGGGTCTGCATCACCCTTTTCCTCGGGACATTATCGGTTGCCCTCACCGCTACGGCAGTGGACATAGCAATACCCAGCATCATGTCGTCCCTTGGCGCCTCTCTCAATAAGATCCAGTGGGTCCTCACTGGATTCATGATTACCCGAACTGTTCTCATTCCTTCTGTGGGGTGGTTGGGCGATCGTCTTGGGGATCGCGACCTGTTCATCCTGAGCACTGCCGTTTTTACTCTAGGTTCCTTTCTTTGCTCCGTTTCGTGGAGTACGGATTCTCTTATCTTCTTTCGGATCATCCAGGCGGTCGGAGCCGGGCCGCTCATTGGGGTTGCAATGGCCACCATGTATGAGACCTTTCCCCCTCATGAGCGCGGTCTGGCCATGGGGCTATTTATGACAGGCTGGTCATTGGGCCCTTTCTTCGGTCCGCTCTTGGGCGGGTATCTTACAGAGCATGTCCATTGGAGAGCTATTTTCTATATCAATATCCCCGTGGGCCTCCTAAGTATTGTGGCGGCCTTCTTCCTGCTTCCAAAAAGCCAATCTGAAGGAAGGAAAGTACCGTTTGATCTATTGGGCTTTCTCACGATGACCGGCGCTGTCGCGACGCTCCTTCTCGCATTGAGCCAAGGGCATGAAAAGGGGTGGGGGAGTACGTTCATTATGGCCCTTTTTGGTGTCTCGCTACTTTTTTTTTCCCTCTTTGCCGTCGTGGAGATCAGGGTAAAAAATCCGTTTGTTGAGCTCCGCCATTTCCGCAGCCTAACTTTCAGCTTATCCAACCTCATTATTTTCTTTCGAGTGTTTGGCTTTCGCGGCACAAATTTTCTTGTCACCCTGTTCTTGCAAAGGGGGCTGAATTATAGCCCGATACAGGCGGCGATGTTTCTTCTTCCAGGAGCAATCATTACAGGAATTGTCTCCCCTCTAGCCGGGGCCCTTTCCGATCGTCTGAATCCGCGCCTTCCGATGGTGGTCGGGTTTGCGATTCTCATCCTTACCCTCTTTGGTCTCTCCACGGTCACCCTTTGGAGCAGCATGGCGTTTATATTTTTTCTTCTGAGCCTGAAGAGCGTCGGACAGTCGAGTCTCAATGCCCCCTTGAACACAGTGGCGCTCAGCGCCTTGCCTGAAGGTCAAACGCGTATGGGAAGTGGCATCGTCGGCATGTCCCGGGGTCTGGGAGAGGCCTTTGGCATAGCGATTCTGAGCTTTCTCTTAGAGCGGTACGCCTTCGTCAATTTGGAGTCCATGAGCCCGACCCAAGGTGCGCGTCTCGCCGAGGGACAGCGCTTTGAGGCGGTTTCTCAACTGCGAGACCTTCTACTGCGGGCAGGACTTTATGGCAGCGCCATGGAAGAGAGAGCCCAATCCCTCCTGGCTTACACGCTGTTAAACGAAGCACTGACCCGGGCCTATCAAGAGCTCTTCCTTTTGATTGCGGCCCTTTATGTTTTATTGGCTATCCTCGTCTTCTTCCTCGGCTGGGATAAACGGCGAGTGTAACGCAAGCACGGCCTAAAGAAGCTTGCTGATTTGTCTACGGTCTTATCTTGAGATTGGGATGCCGATGCCAGAAATATCCGCCCATTGCGGCTGCCGCTAGTAGATTGCCCAAAAGGACTGCCGGCCAGATAAGCGCTTTAAGCACTGCCTCGGCAAACACGAAGGCCGCGCCAATAAACCCGAACTCGAACACAACCGCTCACGTTTAATTTTTCGAGTTATACCTGACTCTCCAGGATCTCAAAACCATCGAGACGGTCGACGAGAAACAGTAGGCCGTCGTCGCGATGGAAGACGTCGTTACTCTGGACTGTCTTCTGCCCCTTTCCTGGAAAGGGGATGTAGGTGCCCACCTCCTTGGGGAGGTAGGGATTTGAGAAGTCAATCGCACGCAGGCCGCCGGCAAACCAAGTGACATAGAGAATGTTGCCATAAACCTGCTCCGCAGGTTGATGGGCGCCGAAGCGGTTGCCAACGACGGACTCCCCGTCATGAGGGAGCATGAAGGTTGAGATAGGTATGGGGCGTGTCTCTTCGGTGATATCCACGACCCAAAGGAAGGCAAAGGGTGTCGGAGAAAGTTTCTCTCCTACCTCCTCGTCGGTCACCACCATAATATCCCGGCCCATGAGTTTCCCTGCCATGGGGAGGGTCGTGTGAGTCGGACAGGGATAAGGAGGACTCCAGTCCAGGTGGCTCACCGTCTTGGGCTTGCTCATGTTGGAGATATCAAGGATGACAAATCCGCCGTGCCAGTAACTCACGTAGAGCCGGTCTCCTTTTCTGATTGGGTGATGGCAGCGGTGATCCGTCCCCTCCCACGTCGGCGTCTCACCTCCTCCGATCCACTGTCCCGCCATCCACCAGCGTCCGACCTCCTCTGGCCGGGAAGGATTCTTGAGATCCAGGATCATCACGATGTTGCCTACGTAGCCTTCCATTACCGGGGAGAAGTAGGCGTACCTTCCGTCGGAGGTAAAGCGGTGGACGCCCTTCGCAGCGGCTTTGAAAAAACCGATCTCGCGCGGTTTGGCCCTGTTGGAGATGTCAAATATTTTAAGTCCTCCCTGTGGTTCTTTCTTGGTCTTGTATCTCTCATAGTTGACGAGCATGACATCCCCACTGACCCTCACTTTGTGAGAGTGGATTCCCTCCGGGACTTCAAGCTGGGCGATAAGCTTGGGATGTTTTGGATCTCGCACGTCGATGATGGAGGTCCCGTGCGGCGGTTCGATGTGGCCGACGTAGGCATAGCCATTCTCCACGACGATGGAACCTCCCCCTGGGAGGTCGATCCTTCCGACCTGCCTTATCTTCTTGCTAACTCCGAACTGCGTACTACCGTTGGTTGCCATAGTGGTCCTCCTTATTTGCTTCCGTAAAGTGTCTTGACGAACCGCTCTCTTCTAACTCTTTCACGAAGCGCACGTCAACAGGGTCCGCAGGCTGTAAGTCCGAGGGAAACGAGTCTTACGGCAGCGGCCGATGGGCCTGTGCCTTGAGGGCCACCCGCACCGGCCCCAAAGGGTGCTTACTCCAATAGTTAGGGCCTGCCGGAACCTCTCTACTCCTGCGTCCGCTGCCTTCAGCCTCACTCCCCTCGGACTTCGGCTCTTTTTTTCTGCCGCACTATTTCGCTTCCTGAATCATCTGCAAGATCTGATCTGTGGTGCGCACGCGGGACATGCGGGGGAAGATGAGGTCCATCAGCACGTCATGGGCGCGTTGATCGTGGGAGGAGGCGCAGGCATCGCGCACAACGATCATATTGTAATCCATGTCCCTGCCGGAAAAGACCGTCGCACCTATTCCCACATCAGTGGAACCGCCGGAGATAATGATCGTATCGATCCCGCGAGCACGCAGGGCTAAGTCCAGATAGGTCTGATGGAAGGCGCTCCAACGGTATTTTGGGACGTAGTAATCACCGGGGCGTGGATCAAGCTCAGGGATGACCTCCGAGCTGGGATCGCCGCCGATGACACGCATTTTGCCTCTCTTTACCGCGCCGTCAGGCCAGGGTTTGAGGGCCATATCGGTATCGGTGAGAATTAAGGCTGAGGTTGCGTTGTCGGCGCGATGATTGCCCTTGGCAAAGAAAATCGGGATTCCGGCCTCACGCCCTGCCCTCATAAGAAGCACGGCATTATCCACCATCGGCTTCATCCGTGCCTTGGCGGCCCCTTCGGCTGCGTGGTAGTAGCCGTTCAGGATGTCAAAAAAGAGGATAGCTGTTCTTTTGAGTTCGATGTCATTCAGCCCCATAGGAAGTTCTCCTTCTTCACGAAGATGTTGAAAACTCTTTAACCCGTAACGAGCAACGAAATCAAGTCGGGATAAGGCGCGATATTTCCATGTTTCCGGAATTCCGGAAACGTGAAAGTCTCGATGATGACTCTGAGCGGATGCTTGTGTTTGGAAGTCTAAGGCAATACGCCCGCCAGACCTAAATCCCAGATCCTAATTCCTGAATCCTGCCCATACGGCTGCGGAAACGCGTGGCATGAAGCACGGATTTAGCGGCACTATCCGGCCAAGAAGCGGCTAGCGTTGCTCTGCCAAGATTGTCTAGGCTTGCAATAATTCGCTTATAAGCTAAAATGCATTCAGTGGAAATCCGTCACTATGTCACTGTGTCGGGTAGGGACCCGTATCAGCAGTGGCTAGACAAACTCAAGGAT
>JAHFAO010000339.1 GCA_023250515.1 Deltaproteobacteria bacterium
GCTGCAGGCTGAATCGAAGCCTTCTTGGCATCCCAACTCACGCCCCTCCGCTTCGTCGCTTTCTGCGTGGCTTTGGTTTTCTTTTTCATCGGTTCACCTATCGAATCGGTTCATGAACTGTGACGAGTTTCGTCCCATCCGGGAACGTGCCCTCGACTTGCAATTCGGGAATCATCTCCGCCACGCCAGGCATGACATCTTTCTTCTTGAGGAGCATGGCGCCATAGCTCATGAGGTCCGACACCGAGCGCCCATCGCGAATCCCTTCCAGAATCGCGGCAGTAATAAACGCAGCCGCTTCGGGATGATTCAACTTCAACCCGCGCGCTTTGCGTTCCTTGGCCAAATTCGCCGCGACATAGATCAACAGTTTCTCTTGTTCCCGTGGTGTCAGATGCATAGTGCAACTCCGTCAATCGTCAATGGCCATTCGTCAATCGCCTAGAACGCAGCCTCGCTCCCTCGACTCAATGGAGGCCCAGAATAGTCCCGGGGTGGTCAGGGTGACTTCAACTGCGCCCATCGAACGAGCACATTCTGATCGTGCGCGCTCTGGGAGCACAGAAGTCATTCTGACCACCTCGTCCTCTCCCTTTTGTTCCCCCAGGCGGCGGGCAAGAGACGAAGGGCCAGGGGGCGGGAGTGGTCTCGATTGGGCGCAACTTTCTCACCCGCCCACCCACTGGCAGATATTTTTCACCCGCCCTACCCTCCGATTGCTTCGCAATCGATTTCCCGTGACGTGCCAGTAACCCGGGCGAGGGCCTTCCAATCCGCTTCACCTCTCGTTAAGGGAATGGCCAAGGCTGCCCTCTACTGCGCGCATCGGACGAGCACAGTTTCATCGTGCGCATTCTGCGAGCAAAGAGGGCACCTGGCCGCTCCCTCCTCCTCCGTTCGAGGCCGCGCGTTGCGCGAGCAGGAGAGCACTCCCGCCACCTTGGCCTCAAATCACACCGTCAAATGCTGCTTCACCATGTCCGCAGTGAACTCATCACTCTTGCCCGACACCACCACCGCACCTTTGGCCATCACCACATACTTCTCCGCCAGGCGAGCGGCAAAGTGGAGCCCCTGCTCGACCAACAAAATGGCAAAACGGCGTTGATTTTTAAATCCAATGATCACGTCTTCGATTTGATCCACGATCGAAGGCTGAATGCCTTCAGTCGGCTCATCGAGCAAGAGCAGCTTGGGATTCGACAAGATCGCGCGGCCGATCGCCAACTGCTGCTGCTCTCCGCCGCTCAGGACGCCGCCTGGACGATCGAGAATTTGTGGTACCTTGGGAAGGAGGTGGTAGACCTCGTCGAATGCGGCCTTCTCCGAGTTCCCGTTGCTAGCTATCCCTCTCGCCCAGTACCCGAGCAGAAGATTCTCCCGGACCGTCAGAGGTCCGACACCGAGCGCCCATCGCGGATACCTTCCAGAATCGCGGCAGTAATAAAAGCAGCCGCTTCGGGATGATTCAACTTCAACCCGCGCGCTTTGCGTTCCTTGGCCAATTGAGCGGCCACAGAAACAAGAAGCTTCTCCTGCTCACGAGGAGTTATCGGTAGGTCTCTGGAGCCGCTGCAAGCGCCGGTGCCGCCAGGACTACCCCCAGGACCGCAAGCAGTGCAATGAGGGATTTCTTGTTGGTCGTCATGAGCTCACCTGGGCCCAACATTGTTTCCTTGCCCACCTCTCCTTACAGACCTGGCTATTTCTTCAGTTCGACCGACATTCCTGTATCAGCATTCGCCTTGACGGTGACTTCTTTCGTCACCTTGCTCAGCATCTCGTGCCAGATCTCCATCTGATAGAAGCCAGCGCCAGGGGCAGGCGGCACGTCAGCCAGCATAAACTGTCCTTTGTCATCCGTGACCGCAGAGTACGGATTGTCCGCTACCACGATCCACGCGCTCATCCATTTATGGATATCACACTGGGCCTTGAACATCTCCGGCAGAGTGAATTTGGTCGAAATGACCGGACCGTTCTTGGGCTGGGCCCTGTTGATCGGATCATTCTCGATGCTGAACGTGCGGAAATTGTGCGTGATCGGATCGCTGTTCTTGATCTCCAGCGTGGCACCGACCGGCACAATCACCACTTGGGGCACGAACCGGCACTTGGCCTGGTCCAGCACCACT
This sequence comes from Deltaproteobacteria bacterium, assembly GCA_023250515.1. Lineage (GTDB taxonomy): Bacteria > Desulfobacterota > Binatia > UBA9968 > UBA9968 > JAHFAO01. The sequence goes on from JAHFAO010000339.1 coordinate 2,136, forward strand.
TTTGTGGCCGTGTCCAAGCGCTTGCCCTTTACGATATTGGTGAGTCGTATCAGGGCGTTCTTCACCTCATTGCCTGCACCCAGGATCAGGGATTCCGCGGGTTGACTCTTGCCACATTCGTCCTGATCCTTGTTCACCTCGATCGGTTTGGGCACTGGCGGCTGGCCGGCTGCCTTCACGACCCCGCTGACACTCCCCTTCTCGAAGACCGGGCCTCCTTGATACTGCAATCGTAGCGCTTCAACGACGCGGAATGTTTCAGGGACACTCCCCTTCTCGGCCACCGGCCCTCCTTGATACTGCAATCGTAGCAATCCAAAGGAAGAGCCAACTGCGCCGCTCATCAGAAATCCCACCCCACACAGTCCGACCAGCCACCACCGAATCTTCATAGTCTGTCTCCTATGTTAAACCCATGCAAGCCATCTTTATTGCCCTTTTCCCCCGGCGCAGCCGGCGGATCGCCCACCACTGGAGGCCCCCCTGCAACAACCACTGCCATGGCCGGATAGACATAGACTGTCTTGGGAAGCACCGGCTCCATGAAGAAAGTAGTACCAGGAAGTCAGCGCCATCTTGCCGCCTGTCTCCCCATTGGAGCCGTCCCAGACGAAAAATGCGATCGGAATGACCGGCCGGTCTCGAACTGGATGTCCTGCGCTGCGTTGGCCGTCCTTAGCGGTCGTTTCATGACCACTTGATACTGACCGTTCCGAAATTCCCACACAGCGGCTGGGCTTCGGCCTCAGCCACCGTGGCCATCCAGCGTCGGTAGGCCATGAAGCGCCGCCAGATCGGCGGAAAACTCATGCGCAGTTCGCGGGCGACGCGATACACGGAAATCTCAAGACAGAAGTAGCGCAAGATCTTCAGCTCACGCTCCAAGCGTTCGGGGCGATAGCGCCAGCCGCATGCTGCGCACCGCACCCGAATTCCGGGTTGGCTGCGATGCGGATGGCCGCAACTGATGCACAAGCAGTGGCGCAACCGGTGTTCCACCACGTGGACCGAATCGGAGCAGGTATCCATAGAGTCTGCGCCTCCATTATACATACATACGGGGCCAGACCCAAGAATTCATAATCACCTAATTTTTAAGAGACAAAACCAGCGCTGGGGTTACACGGCAAGGTGTTTTCTAATGAGGTCATCTGAGAGGTTAGGGACTGGTCCCTCTGCAGCGATTGCCCCCTTTTCCATGATGTAAAAATAGTCGCCTGCGCCACGGACAAACGACACGAATTGTTCCACCACGAGAATGGAAAGACCTCCTTGCTCCTTAAGCTTTTTGATCACATGAACAATTTCCTTGATAATGGAGGGTTGGATCCCCTCTGTTGGCTCATCCAACAGCAACATTTTCGGCTCAGACGCTAAGGCACGACCGATGGACAGTTGCTGTTGCTGTCCCCCGCTGAGATCCCCTCCTCGCCGCTGCAACATGGTCTTCAAAACCGGGAACAACTCGAAAATCCGAGGAGGTAGAACCCTCGAGCCGTTGGGCTTCGCCTCCAAGCCGATCAGAAGATTTTCTTCGACCGTGAGGCTGGGAATAATTTCCCTCCCCTGCGGCGCATAGCCAATCCCTAAACGCGCCCGCGAATAGGGGCGAAGATTGGTGATATCTTCTCCGCCAAAGGAGATACGTCCGCTTCTTGCGGGAAGGAGGCCCATCAATGTTTTCATGACGGTGGTCTTTCCAACTCCGTTCCGCCCCATGAGACAGACGATTTTCCCTTCGGGAATCACAAATGATACATCGCGCACCACATGACTGTCCCCGTAAAAAATGTTGAGGTTAGCGGTCTGCAGCATGCGCTTCCTCCTCACGGCCCAGGTACACTTCAAGCACTCGGGGATCCTTTTGTACTTCTTGCATCTTTCCTTCACACAACAGGGAGCCTTCATGAAGCACGGTTACGGTGTTCGAGAAATGACGGACAAACTCCATATCGTGTTCAATGACAAGCACGGTCGCGTGCTCGCGAGCAATGGCTTCCAAGAGAATCCCCGTCTTGTCGCGCTCACGACCAGTCATGCCAGCCACAGGCTCGTCAACCAGCAGGAGCTTAGGCTCTTGCCCGAGCAACATCGCAATTTCCAGCCACTGTCTTTGACCGTGCGACAAGACGCCGGCAAAAGTTTGCGTGTGGTGGCCCAGCCCCACAAACTCGAGTATCTCTAGGAGGTCTCCCTTGTTTTGCCGCGCACGAAGCGCGGCCAATTCCGCTCCCACCGTTTTTCGCGTCTTCAATGAGAGCAACAGGTTATCGAAAACCGTGTGGTAGGGGAACACGGTCGGGGTCTGAAACTTGCGCCCAATGCCGATATTGGCCACCTCATGTTCTTGCAAAGTAAGCAAATTGTTCGCCTGCCCAAAGATGACTCTTCCCTTAATGGGCTTAACCTTGCCGCATATGACGTCCAGCATGGTCGTCTTCCCTGCTCCATTGGGCCCAATGACGAAACGGAGTTCCCCGTCCATCAAAGAGAAATTCAGGTCGCGGAGCGCCAGGAAACCTTCAAAACTGACGGTCACGTTTTCCACCCGTAGAATCGGTTCCTCCCTCTTATCCAGCTGGTCAGTAGCCAGCCCACCGTCTACTTTCTTCGCACCGTTACCCTCTACCCTCGACCCAAAGAGGTGGCGAGCGACAGCGCCGGCGCTGACGTGGCCTTCTGCTGCCTTCACTTCCTCCTCATCCAGAAGCAATTTCTCTGGTTGCTCAGTCGGCCCTGATGCCGTCGCTGCCGAGAGTGGTGAACGGCGACTGCCCGATATCCATCGCGAACCTGATCGTTGCATAAAACGCTCAATCTGTTTAGGAATCCCGACGACCCCTTGCGGAAACAGAAGAACGGTTGCTACAAACAACGACCCCAATACAAAAGGCCAGAGTGTCGGAGCGACCGTCGTGAGGTAGCTCCGCAAACCGCTAATCAGCACAGCCCCTAGCGGCCCGCCGATCAGGGCTTCTCTCCCTCCGACCGCGACCCACACCACGACCTCCAAAGAGGGCATGACGCCGATCTGGGCCGGCGTGATGATACCGACTTGCGGGACGTACAGAGCGCCCGCCAACCCAGCCAAGCCTGCAGAGAGCGCAAACACAAACATCTTGAAGCCAGTGATTGAATAGCCCAAAAATCTCAAGCGATTCTCACCATCCCGAATCGCACGCAAAATATGGCCCATCTTGCCGCGCGTCAGCCAGAGCAGGAGAGCATAGGTCCCGAGCAGACACACAGCCGTGATGATGTAGAGAACCCTCTGCGTCGAAGGAGCGAGAAGCGAGTACCCCAGAACAGTTTTATAATCCGTCAGCCCGTTCGTTCCCCCGAGTCCCGTCTCATTCCGGCTGAACAGCAACCAGGCGGCAAAAGCCAGGGCTTGAGTCACAATCGCTATATACACACCCTGAATCCTGCTACGAAACATCAAGTACCCAAACAGCAGGGCAAAGAGCATGGGGACAAGGACGGTGGCGGCGACCGCAAAGGCGAAACTACGATAGGGCGGCCAGTACCAGGGCAGTTTCATGATCTGGACCCAGACCATAAAATCCGGCCGCAAAGGGTCGCCGTATTTACTCCCTTCGGCGCCTATGTTTAGCATGAGGTGCATCCCGATCGAGTACGCGCCAAGTCCGAAAAAGACCGCCTGTCCCAGACTGAGAATGCCCGCATAGCCCCAGAGCAGGCCGAGTCCCATGGCCATGATAGCCAGCGAGAGGTATTTGCCGAACAGGTTGAGGTAGTAATCGGGCAGCCAGAACATCGAGTCGTTCGGCAGAGTGTTCAAAAACGGCAAGACCACCACCAGTATGATACTGACAGCGCCAAAAATGATCCATTCCTTCCATTTGGTCATGTTCCCGCCTCAGCAGCTCGTCCCTTCGATGGAAATAGGCCTGTCGGCCTCACCTGGAGAAAAACAATGATCGCCGCCAAAATGAACAGTTTGGCGTAAATAGACCCTCCTGTTCCTCCAATGAGAGGCTCGAGAATCTTGTTGAACACCCCAATCCCCAATGCGGAGATTACTGTGCCGGCCAGCTTGCCAACCCCCCCCACCACCACGACCATGAATGACTCGACAATAAAGGATTTGCCCATTTCCGGGTCCACGTTGCCGATCAGGCTGATCGCACATCCGGCAATACCGGCGAGGCCCGTGCCAAACGCAAAGGTCCAGGAATCGACTTTGCGCGTAGAGATCCCTACACAAGCGCTCATGTTGCGGTTTTGTGTCACAGCACGGACGAGAAGGCCCATGCGCGTCCGGGAAAAGAGCAAGTACACCCCCAGCAAGGCGACCCCAGCCAACCCGATGATGAAAATTCGGTTATATGGCAGAACAAGCCCCGCCATCGGCTCCACTCCCCCTCGCATGAATGTTGGCGGATTCACACTCGTCAAATCGCCGAAGTACCAGCGTGCCGCCTGTTGGAGAAACACGCTGACTCCCCAGGTGGCGAGCAGCGTTTCCAATTGCCTTCCGTACAGGAAACGGATGACAGTCCGTTCCAACAAGAGGCCGAACGCCCCAGTCACCACGAAGGATACAGGCAAAGCAACAAAGTAATAGTAATCCTGCCAGGACGGTGGCAGGTGATTAAAAAAGAGTCCCTGTATGAGAAAGGCCTGGTAGGCCCCAATCATCATCATTTCCCCATGGGCCATGTTGATGACGCCCATGAGGCCGTAGGTAATGGCCAGCCCAAGCCCCATCATGAAGAGAACCGAACCTAAGCTAATGCCGTTGAAGAGGGAGCCCACAACAGTCTGCCAGGTTTGATACGATTCGATGCTATCAATCGCTCCTTGGATCGCGACCCGCACAGTGTCGGATGGCTCAAGCGGTTCCTCAGTAAGAAGGGCTTTCAGGTGCGATAGTGCTCGCATACCCTTGATCTCGCCCAAGCGGATCGCAGCCGCTCGTCGCACCTCCTCATCAGGGTCATTAAGGTGCAATTGATTGATCGCTACCTCGAGATCATATCGAACATACTTGTGTGACTCCCCCGAAAGAGCCTGTTCGAGGAAGGGCACCACCGAAAGTTTCCCCGAATTTCCAAGCTTGACCGCCGTCGCCCGCCTGACCACCACATCGGGATCATACAGTCTCAGCCGATCCAATCCTGCTCTCAAGAGCAGTCGGACCACACCCGACCTCATGGCCACCATTTCCAACGCCCCCTCTGACAACACGTCGGTGGCATTCAGCTTCCCTAACTCCACACCTGTGAAGGGATCCAAGAAGGAGATCGTCTCACGACCATCGAGCTCGACATTTCGCAGTATAATGACGATCTTCTCGCTACCAGTCTTATCTCTCCACACATGAAGCGTTCCTTCGTTCAGCGCCGTCAGGGCGGGCAGGAAAGCCATGTCATTGAGGTCCACTAAACCCTTCAACGTGGTTTCTTGGATAGTCGGGTCAAGGCTTGCCAGCCCTTGTAGAGAAGAGGCATTCGGTCGACCGCTCTCGGCCATTACTGGCTGCTCCGCATAGACCAGTCCGACACCCTTGCCGAGCAGAAGAACACTCGCCAGGAGACAGACGACCACGTTCCAACTCAGACGCCCAAGCCTCATTTGCACACTCTGTCTGGTCACCATAGGCAAGATCTCTCCCTAATCTCTTAACAACTTTTTAAATATATCAAAAAAGGGGCTGCACAGGAATACCCCCGGTGCAGCCCCCTGTCGTAACCTCAAGTAACCTCCCGGCGACCGGTCCCTTCACCTAGGTGGTTTCAATCGGGACGGCTTTCGGTTCTAGCCAGAGCTTCTCTGTTCCTCCCATCGTATCAAAGGAACCTTTCCCGCCTTTGCTCCAGTCGCAATCGCGGTCAGGATAGGTATACTCGCTCCAGGGCAGCGCATCGACTAAACCCGCGGATTGCGAGACAATATCGAACTGGCCATTGGCGAGAATTTTGCCAATGTACACCGGCTTGGAAGTATGGTGATTTTTGCGGTCGACGATGATCCCTTGGTCCGGCGTAGGAACCTTCAACCCGGGCAACGCTTTCAGCACATCGTCCACTTTCAACGAGTTCGCTTTCTCAACCGCCATCTTCCACGTGTACATCCCAATGTACCCCCAGAACATCGGGTCGTCCACGACTCGACGAGGGGCATCAGGGAGGTTCTTCTTCTTGGCAAAATCCTTGAACCTTTGCACGAACGCCTTATTCTCAGGGTTGTTCACCGATTGGAAGTAGTTCCAACAGGCCAGGTGGCCGACGAGGTTCTTCGTATCAAGCCCGCGGAGCTCATCCTCGGCCACGCTGAACGAATTCACCGGGCATTCCTCCGCACTGATGCCAGCGTTGGCCAGTTCCTTAAAGAAGGGCACATTGCTGTCGCCGTTGATCGTGTTGATCACGCACGCGTCGCCGCCGGCGCCGAACCGCTTAATTTTGGCGATGATCGTCTGGTAATCCTGGTGATGGAACGGCGTGTATTCCTCCATGATGTTCTTGGCCGCAATGCCTTTCGCGAGGAGCATCGCCCGGACAATCTTGTTGGTCGTTCGGGGATACACGTAGTCGGTTCCCACCAGATAAAACTTCTTCCTGCTGCCTCCTTCTTTGCCGAGGTGGTAATCCACCGCCGGCGTCGCCTGCTGATTGACCGCCGCGCCGGTATAAATCACGTTCCTCGAACATTCCTCACCTTCATACTGCACGGGGTAGAACAACAGGCCGTTGTTCTTCTCGAACACCGGCAGGACGGACTTCCGGCTGACCGAGGTCCAGCAGCCGAACACCGTCACCACCTTGTCCTGCAGCAAGAGTTTTTTCGCTTTTTCCGCGAACAGGTCCCAGTTGGAGGCCGGATCTTCAATCACGAGCTGAATCGGGCGCCCCATGACCCCGCCTTTGGCGTTGATCTCCTCCGCCGCCATTTCCACGATGTCTTTAATGGACACTTCGCTGATGGCCATCGTGCCGCTCAGGGAGTGCAACACACCGACCTTGATCGGCTCGCCGCCCGCCGCATAGGACAGGGCCCAGTTGCCTAAGTTGCCAAGCAGGGCGGCAACCCCTATGCCTGCCGCTACCTTGCTTCCTTGAACCAGAAGCTCACGCCGGGAAGGACCAGCTTCGCCCGCATCAACCGTGTCTGCTTCGACCGGTCTTGCCTCATTGGGTTTCTTCGTTTCCATCGTCGACTCCTTTCACTAGCATAAGAAGTAAGTTATATACGCTCAGGAAAAGACGCCGTTGTCTTTCCCCTGCATTCTGGCCGACTCGATGGACGTCGTTGTCCACCCTTCAATCCTTGTGGTCGGCACACTCTATGGCAGATGATCAACCCCCCTGTCACGAGGGATCATCGTCCCTAACACAGAGATGGAAATTGTGCGGGAGGCAGAAAAAAACCTCTCGGACTTTCCAGACGGGTAGCAATTCCGGTGAAACCCACCTTGATGAGGGCCCTCCCGTCCGTGACCGCCCCCACGATCTAAGGAGCCGCATCTTCTTCACCTTCCAGCCCCATTGGGTGAGAGGGTCAGTGACTGAACCCCTACCAGATCACTGCCTGGAACCTATAAGCTGAGAGGAGCGATAAAAATACTAGGCATCTCCCTAGGAACGTGAGGCAATCTCCCTAGTGTAGTGTCCAAGAATTAACTGGACAATTGTTTCTTTTTCTTTCGGTGACCAGGCTCAGTACACCCAGGCTGGATCTGTTCGAGGGTTTGACGACAGCAAGCGAGCCGGTGCTGAATGGATTGGACTGTCGCCGTCCAGACAAACGGTCGGGGCTTCTCATTCCACACCGCCATGAACTCGATAATCGCGGCTTGCAAGTCTTTCACACTCTCGAAGGAAC
>JAHFAO010000018.1:0-7209 GCA_023250515.1 Deltaproteobacteria bacterium
TTGGCGAAGAGGAGGAGCTGGAGGCTGCCCGCGGGGTAGGAGGGGTTCATGCCTTAGACTTGGCCTTGCGCAAAGTTCTAACCCGTCATTTCTCTTCCATCGCTAGTATTCGCGTAACTGAGTCTTACACGCATGGAAGCGGTGAGGGGACAGAGGCAGAGGTGATTTCAGTCAAGAAGTTTACCGACGGAAAAAAAGAATGGTCTACACTGCGCAAGTCCACTGACATCGTCGAGGCCGGCTGGCTGAGCCTTTTGGATGGGTATGAATGGAAAATCTGGATGGAGAGGAGAAAGAGTAAAAATGCGCGCGCATAAAACCATCTGACCAAACCTGTTCCGACCTCTAAGGTCTTCGATTTTTCTCTCCAGCGCGAGGTCAATCAAGAGCTAGGAGCGAAGTAGACCCCGTGAACATTTTACTGCTGTCCATGCCGGATTCCTTTGAGCACACGCCGACGGTGGCCATGCGCATGCCAAACGGCGCTCTCACCTCACTCGCTGGGAATGTAGATCCGCACCACAGAGCTGCTGTTGCCGATCTTATACTCGCTCAACAACGGGTTCGCGAAACTGTAGAGGAGCTTGTAAGGAAGCTTAAGCCGGACATGGTTGGGTTATCGGTCATGACCTTCCAGCGCAAGACCGCCAAGAAGATTATCGAGATGGTGCGTTCGCTCAGACCGGCTGTTCGCATTGTCGTTGGTGGCTATGACCCAAGCCTAGCGCCGGAGGCGTACATGGATGGGTCCGAAGTCGATTTTATCGTACGCGGCGAGGGCGAGGGCGCCTTTTGCGAGCTGTTACGCGCGATAGAGACCGGAAACGGTTACAGCCACATCGCAGGGCTATCTTATCGCCGCGGCGACCGCTTCTATCACAACCCAAACCGTTCGGTGAGCCAGCTCAATAGCGGTGCGATACGGTTGCCAAATCGGAATGCGCGCGTCCTCAGCGGCTACACAATGCTTGGCCGGCAGGTTGATGTCATCGAGACCTCCCGCGGATGCACATTCGATTGCAGCTTCTGCTCGATCATTGCGATGCGTGGGCGCAGTTTCCATACCTATTCGCTCGACCGGGTACTAGCGGATATCCGCGATGCCCGCAACCACGGGGCCAGAGCGATCTTCATTATCGATGATAACATCACCCTGGACGTACACCGCTTCGAGGCCCTCTGCCAAGCCATTATAGACGCTGGGCTGAACGACACAGACTACATTGTGCAAAGCATGACTTCCACCATTGCTAACCATGGCGATACGCTTGTTCCTCTGATGCGCCAAGCGGGTTTCCGCTATGTCTTCCTAGGTATCGAAAACATCCTTGAGGAGGACCTGTGGTTCCTGGGCGCGAGTTCTAAAAACACGCGCAAAGAGAATGGCCGTATAGTCGGTCATGCGGCTGTGAAAGCCATCGATCACCTGCATCAGAACGGTATGTACGTGGTAGGAGGCTTGATTGTGGGCAATCCTAGCGACACGCGGGATGCGATAGAGGCCAACCTCGCGTTCGCGCGGCGATATATTGATTGGCCATACATCCAGCACCCAACGCCATACCCCGGGACCCCAATGGCCAAAGACTTTCGGGACCGCGGGCTGATCATCAGCGAGGACATCGAGGAGTACGATGGAACTACCGCTGTAGCGCAGAGTGAACATCTATCCGCGGAGGAAATCGAATTCCTCAGGTGGCGAGCAGAGCGATGGATGAAGATCCGCCACCTGCCGGCTGCCTTCTTCCACAGCCCTCTCTTCGTGCTCCACAACGGGCCGAAGATGTTGGCGCACACATTGCGGGGAAGCACAGTCAAGTCCCTGCTCGGACTCGAAGATGAACACAAGGCCTTCGAGAGGTACCGCTTCATCCGCAAGGCCGAGCGGATGTATCTTTAATTTCGGGGTCGCCAAGCGGTCCCTGTCCCACAGACCAGATTTACCAGGGGGCCCACGGGGAAAGAGATCTTCGAGGAAAGTCGGATCAAGGGTGTCAACAGAGAAGAGCGATAGATAAGCGCGCGGATGAGTCTGTTAACTCCTTGGCGGAATGAAAAGGCCCTCTGGTATAGACGCTGATAGTTAGAGAATTGTTGGGCTGAAAAATCCCTCTTACTAAATGCCCGATCGATCGCCTCTGCAGCTAATTCCCCGCTTCTTAGGGCGAAATAGACTCCTTCGCCGGTTACGGGTTCCGTTACGCGAGCAGCATCTCCTACTAGAAGAAATCCATCTCCGTAAAAGCGTCGAGGGGAGAAATAGACAGGATAGGAGGAACGCACAGTTCCAACAACCTCACTTCCTGTTAACGACTCTGTGAGATAGGGATTTCTGTACAGAAACTTATCGAAGATCGACTCCAGGGATGAATCCTTTCTTACCTTTTCCCTTTCAAGGGTAAGGCACAGGTTCGTCGTTCCCTCACCCAGACCTACAAGTCCTCCATACCCTCCCGGGAAAAGATGGATCTGGACCTCTCCCTTCAGTCCCTTCACACCCTGCAGATGGATCTGAAAGGCAACACAATTCCCGCGTCTCTCGCTGCTCTGAGCTAAACCCAGACGATGGGCCACCCAGGAATTGCGTCCGTCAGCTCCTATCAAGAAAGTTGAACGTACGCTCTGTTGTGTTGAATGATTACCTAGGTTTATGGACCATCCGCCGCTCTCCCGGCTCAAAGCCGTCGCCCTTAAGCCCTGTCTAACAGCAGCTCCTGCTTTTTCCGCCTGTCTCAGGAGCAGATGATCCAGATAAGAGCGCCTTAGACCCAATCCAAAAGAATGATTGCTTTCAACCGGAAAGCGGATACTTGCCTCCGCGCCAAAAAATGAAGTAATGCGGAAGGCCGTGATCTCATCATGTTCTAAAGAAAGGAGTTCATCGGCCACGCTTAAGTACTCAAAGATCGGCCAATTGATAGGGTTTAAAAAGTCGCCGCATAGCTTCTCTCGCGGGAAAAGAGACTTGTCAAGAAGGATGACTGAATAGCCCTTCCGGGCGAGGGAGATGGCAGAAGATGATCCGGCAGGGCCAGCGCCAACAATGGCTACGTCAAAATGATCCATCTTCGCAGACAGGAGACTAGAGACGGAGACCGGTCAGCCGTCCCCGGTCATCGTTGGTCCTTCTTGGGCTCCTCGGAATTCCTGCAATGGGAAAAAGGCAAAGATGCGAAACGGGAAGAGGGGAAAAAACTGGAACTCTCCGATTCCAGCCCGGTGAAAGAGTGCTCTCCACTCGGCCAGAGTAAAGGCCCTCCTGACGGAAAGTGGGGCGTCAGTCCGGGTCATGACGTTGCGAGTGAAAAGAGAGGTGAGCAGGCGAATCCCGTAATACGCTAGAGGATGACGGATGAGATCGCTCACTAAGATGGCTCTTCGGGCCAGTTTGGACCAGATCCTAAGAAGCGCAACAATTTCCTCTTCGGAAAAATGGTGCAATAGCTGCGAGGCCATGACGAAATCAAAGGAGCAGCGGGAAAATGGCGGGTGAAGGCCGTCTCCGCCTACAATCGATATCTCGGGAAAATCCCTGGTTTCGCGCTGTGCAACCCTTGCCGTAACCCAGTTAGGTTCCAATCCTACGATTCTGACAGAAATTCCCTTGCGTTTTGCCCATCGCACAATAGCTACAGGGATATCCCCGCTCCCTGTCCCCACATCGAGCAAGGAAAACCTGCTCACTCCCTTTTCACTGACAAGACGCTCCAAACACCGCAGCACGCCCCGGTAAGCTCCAAGGTACGAATTGATTATTTTGAGATTGCTCAGATCCTTCTCCAGGAGATACGCGGGATTCCCCGGAAGATCCATCATCTCCTTTTCCTGGCTTCTTCTCATCTTCCGTTAGAGCGGCCGACAACCAAAGCTGAATTCTTCGAGCCAAAGGCGATGCAGTTGCACAGCGCGATCTCAACCTCCTTGGCCAGCCCACGATTGGGAATGTAGTTGAGATCGCAATCGGGATCGGGCTCCTCGTAGTTGATCGTAGGGAGAAGAAAGCAGTCATTCATGCCAAGTACTGCTCCCACCATTCCAGCAGCCCCAGATGCCCCTTGGGGATGCCCGATCATCAGAATATCGTATGCCCTGGGGCCAAGGCAAACCGCTACTTTTGGGAGAATGAGCGTGGTTCCAGTGACGTTCTGGCAAAATACCTGAAGGTGGAGTTTCCGGTGGCACTGGAGTCGTACCGCCTGGCCCGGCCTGCCTTCACCACCAATGGAATCCCAAGCGATGAGGAAGTGAGCGAATTCTTACAAATGGACGCCCAGACTGTGGGTCTGGCTAAAGCCGTTCCGGCCTCCAAGGTATTTGATTTCTCCCTTCAGCGCGACGTCAATCAGGAGTTGGGAGTGAAGTAAAAAGGACTTCTATCGTCTAAAAGGACAATTGGGACTCTCTCTTGCCGGCTTGCCTAAGGGCCCATAATTTCCTATAGTGTGTTGCAGACGGTGACCGACCTTAAAAAGGGGGGAGATATGAAAGCAAAAGCCGGTCTATTTATCGCTCTTTCCCTCTTCGTGCTTGTCGCATTCCATACCACACAAATTTCAGCGGGTCAGATACGAATTGTAACCGGCTCTGGCCAAGTTCAGGCAGGCCATTTCCATGGGAGGTTTGTTCATCCTCAAGCCTTTCATCCCGGCTTTAGAGGTCACGGCCCGCGCGTGATCATTGTCAACCCCCCTCTGCACCACCAGGACTTCGGCCACCACGGACATTTCCACCATGAGCTGCTTTTTAGTCCGCATCACCATTTGGGCTTTCATGGTAGCCCTCACACGGTGGTTATCAGCTCCCCCTTCTTCTGTCATCCCCATAGTCTGGGATTTGTTACTCAGGCCGGTTTTCTTGACCACTTACACGGGGCTCACAGGCTTTCCCTTGATAGCGGTCTATCCTTCTGCACGCAAGTAGGCTCAAGCTGCATCTTCTTCGGACACTAATAGGCTGTTGAAAAACTCTCCGTTCACCCTTCGACTTGCTCAGGGCGAACGGCACAAGTATTGAAATCATTAACCATTCCCGTTCATGCTGAGCCTAGTCGAAGCATGCAAAGCTCTTTTTCAACAATCTATTAAGGTCGAGTCCCCGAGAGGATGGTGATAATACCCCCAAGCTGCTCGCGTACTTCGACTTTGCCGAAGCCGGCATCTTTTAGCCACTTTCCTACAGTTTCTTGTCCGGGATAGGCCTTTAAGGATTCAACGATGTGCCAGTAGGTGTCTCCTTTTCTGTGCAGAACTACGCCCCAAAAGCTTCCCAAAAGAAGCAGATAGGCAAAACAGATTCGGCGGTAGAAGTGATTGTTGGGAACTCCGAACTCCAAGCTGACAAATCTCCCTCCGCTGCGCAGCAGCCGAAAGACCTCTTGGAGGGTCTGGCGGATATCGACAACATATCGCAAGCCGTAGCCCATTGTGATGACGTCGAATGAATGATCCTTGAAGGGAATTTGCATTAAGTCACCCTGAATAAAATTTATTTCTGGTTGTCGTGCGCATTTCTGCCTGGCGACCCCTAACATTGTCGGATTTCGATCGAGGCCGATGATCTGAGCTTCAAGGCCGGCGTGACGAAGCAGAAGTGGGAATTCACCGGTTCCGCTTGCTAGGTCGAGTATCCTCTCCAAGGATCCATTTTTTGGAATCAGCCTAACCACCCTTGTTTTCCAGCGCCGTTCTTGACCAAAAGAAAGCACCCTGGTCATGAAGTCATATTTCGCCGCTATCGTCGTAAAGATTGGATCTACATAAGCCTCTCTGTCTCTGACGTTTTTGGGCCACTCTTTCAGCGAAAACCAGGATGGTTGCGAACAGCGGTTCATGCGCGTCGCGTTCCTTCGCCGCGTCCAATCACCAAAGCTGAATTCTTCGATCCAAAGGCGATGCAGTTGCACAGCGCGATCTCAACCTCCTTGGCCAGCCCACGATTGGGAATGTAGTTGAGATCGCAATCGGGATCGGGCTCCTCGTAGTTGATCGTAGGGAGAAGAAAGCAGTCATTCATGCCAAGTACTGCTCCCACCATTCCAGCAGCCCCAGATGCCCCTTGAGGATGCCCGATCATCGACTTAATAGAACTCATGGGAATATCGTATGCCCTGCGGCCAAAGCAAAGCCTGATTGCTTGGGTCTCGGTCTTGTCGTTCAAAACCGTGGAGGTACCATGCAGGGCGATATAGCCTACCTCATCCTTAGCTAAACCGGCATCTTGAACCGCGAGGTCCATCGCCCGCGAAGGCTCCTCTCCGCTCGGATCCAAACGCACCATGTGGTAGGCGTCACAGGTAGAGCCGTAGCCCAAAACCTCGGCGTAGATCGGTGCCCCACGGAGGAGTGCTTTTTCCCTCTCTTCGAGGATCAATATCCAGGCCCCTTCTCCCAGAACGAAACCATCCCGTAGACGATCAAAAGGACGCGAGGCGCGGTGCGGTTCCAGATTGTGTGAAGTGGAGACGGCTCGCATGATGGAAAAGCCCTGCATGATGGCCGGAGTAATCGCGGCATCGACTCCTCCGGTGATGAGATGATCCGCCAGACCGAAGCGGATCATATTGAAGGCATAACCGATAGCGTCTGTGGAGCTTGTGCATCCGGTTGAGACAATGTGGCTTGGTCCCTTCAAGTCGAAGTAAAGAGAGATCTCGCTGGAAAGGCTTCCGATAGTAGAGCTGGAGATGTTATAGGCGCTGACCTTTCGCAGTTGATCGGTAAAATAGAGCCGGTACTGCTCTTCTATAAAATCCGGCGTCCCACCACCACTCCCTAGGATCACCCCCCACGAGCGCCTATCTTCGAGCGTCACAGCTTCCACATCGACCCGAGCAGAATGAAGGGCCTCCTTCGTGGCTGCGATGGCTAGGGGAACGGCCCGCCCCATCCGTTTTAACTCCTTGGGGTGAAGGAAATCCTCTGGCCGGAAATTCTTTACCTCGCCTGCAATTTGACAATTAAGAGACGCGGGATCAAAGAGGGCAATCGTATCCACACCGCTTACCCCGGTACGAGTTGCCTGCCAAAAGGCTCCAGCCCCTACGCCGTTGGGGCTTACCACCCCGATGCCGCTAATCACAACCCTTCGGCGTAAAATACGTCCGTCATTCACATTCATCTTGACCCCGATCCGAAATTTTGGTGGCAGCCAATGCGATCCCCCCGGTCTTTTTCGGATCGGGGTTGACACTTTGGTTGGGAAATAGTTTGA
>JAHFAO010000018.1:7309-25051 GCA_023250515.1 Deltaproteobacteria bacterium
GTTTGATCTCAGCCACCATAGCACCCGAGACCGCTTTAGTTAAGATGCTACGAGGAGGTAGTGCCATGAGGCTTGTCATCGCCGGTGGAACCGGTTTTATCGGATCGGCCCTGTGCACGAAACTTTTGGATCAGGGCCATTCCCTGACTCTCCTTACCCGCTCACAATCGCCTAGCTCTGTCTCGCCCAATAGAAAATGGATAACCTGGGAGCCAGGATCTGTCGGGGTCTGGGAGCAGGCCGTCGATGGGGTAGATGGTGTGATTCACCTGGCAGGCGAGCCGATTGCCGCCAAGAGGTGGACAGAGGCACAGAAAGAAAAAATACGCTCAAGTCGCATCAACACGACACGCGCTCTGGTGGCAGCCATTGCCAAGGCCAAAGAGAAACCCAAATTTCTGCTCAACTCCTCGGCTACCGGCTATTACGGCCCGCATGGAGACGAGACTCTTGCGGAGGAATCCGAGCCGGGTAAAGACTTCCTTTCCCGAGTTTGCACCGATTGGGAGGCCGAGGCAAGGAAGGCGGAGGGCTACGGCCTTCGCGTGATAAGGTTGCGTACCGGGATTGTCCTCGGGAAGGGTGGCGGGGCCCTCTCCAAAATGGTCCCTCCGTTTAAGCTCTTTGCTGGCGGTCCTCTGGGTACGGGGAACCAATGGATGTCATGGATTCAATTGGAGGACGAGATCGGATTGATCTTATTCTTGCTGGAGCATCCCAACGCTAACGGGGCCGTCAATGCCACAGCTCCCAACCCTGTGACGATGAAGGAATTTTGTAAAACCCTGGGGAGAGTCTTACGCCGACCCTCTTGGGCTCCGGTGCCTTCTTTTGCCTTGCGGCTACTGCTAGGGGAGATGGCGGATATGCTTCTTACCGGCCAACGCGTGCTGCCGGCTGAGGCTCAGAAGTTGGGTTACAGCTTCCGCTACCCCACCCTTTATGAGGCTCTGCAAGCCCTCATGCCACTTTAGGTGAGAGGCCCGGAGGTCCACATGGATTTTAAAGATCAGGTGGTGCTGATCACTGGGGTCTCGAGCGGGATCGGCCAGCGGCTCGCCATCGACTTGGCCGGGAGAGGGGCGACGGTAGTCGGCTGCGGCCGGTCTCAGGAACGCCTGCAAGAAACCCTGTCGGAGTTGAGGCGCACGAGTCCATCATCTGCTGTCCATGTCTGCGATGTCAGTAATCACGGGCAAGTCAAGGGCATGGTTCAGAAGGTCCTCTCTCAGTTCGGTAAGATCGATATCCTCATCAACAATGCCGGCTTCGGGCTATACCAGAGTTTTGTCAACTCTCCCTTGGACACCATCGAAGGAATGGTGCGGACAAATTTCTTGGGTGCAGTCTATTGCATTAAGGAAGTCCTTCCCTCGATGGTTGAGAAACAATCCGGCCACATCCTCAACATCTCCTCCGTCGCGGGAAAGATCGGCACCCCGAATATGGCCTCCTATTGCGCCACTAAGTTTGCTTTGATTGGCTTAAGTGAAAGCCTTTACCATGAACTCAGACCCATGGGTATCCACGTCTCGGTAATCTGCCCCGGTCCGGTGAGGACAAAATTTCGCTTGCTCTTTGATGATCTTGCTCCTGCGGCGCCCGGTTTTTTAATCCTTAAGGCAGAGGAAGTCTCACATGCGGTTATCCGAGCTATTGAGAGAAAGAAGTTCGAGGTTGTTATTCCACTCTGGCTAGCCCTAGCTTGTTTTTTTAAGGGGCTTATGCCAAACCTTTTTCGACTCGTCTCCTACCAGGCTCTTCGATCGCGATTGGTCAGCAGAAGAAGTCCATAAATTCAAAGGACGGGAACCAAAGGAGGGCAGAAGGAGTTATTAAGTCAAAGGAGGATTTGTCGACAAACAAGGAATCGTGCGCTGGAAGTTTATCGAGGTGGATTATAGAAAAAGGCCGACCAATGAACAGGTCTTGCAAGCACTGAGAAAACTTCCTAGCTTTCTCAGAATAAGAGACTCACTCAACGTCGGCCATAGAGCTGATGGATAAAGCCGGTTCTTTTCAACTCTTCGACAAAACGCAGTTCAACGAAATCCTCTGCTTTGGCCTTGGCGGCCTTGGGATCTAAAGCTGCTTGAATTTCCAAGGTGTTTCTCAGCCCTTCCATGGTAGGGTAGGTGTCTTCAACCAGAAGCTGCTTCTGGGCCTCGTAGACCTCCGCTAAGAAATCCCGACTCTGCCCCCGGGTGTATTTCTGCATGACCCCGATGGTCCCTTCCTTGTTGGTCTTGTAGTAGTGAACTGCCTCGGCCACAGCCCTAACCGCGCGCCGCGTCATGTCGGGATTTTCCCGAATCATCCTCCTTGTGGCCACGGTGCAGGTAAACTGAAAGGGGATATTGAGCTTGGCCATATCTATAATGACCTTGAGGCCTCCCTTTTCTCCTCTAATCTTTTCTCCCTCGGGCCCCACAGTGAAGTCCAACTGTCCGGTCACGACGGCCGCAACGCGCGCCGGGCCGCCCCCAACCGTGACTCCCTTAATGTCCTTGAGAGATAGGCCCACCCCTTTAAGGGCAAGCCGCAGGGCAAAGTCCGCTGCCGTTCCAGGGATATGCATGGCCGCGGATCTCCCTTTAAGATCCTCCGGAGATTTAATTTCGGGCTTTCCGAAGATGTAGTAGGGAAGGGTGTTGGTCAGGCTGTTAATGATCGCAATATCGCCCCCGGCCAATCTGCCGTTGATGACTGCGGTTCCGACGGCGCTCGTAAAAGGAACGTCCCCCGATATGAGACTCTGGATGCCGCGCGTGCTGCCGTTGATAAAGATCAGCTCAACCTCCAAACCGTGTTTTTTGAAGATCCCGGCTTCCTTGGCCACCCAGTAGACCACAGAAGAGCTCGGCGAATCGGATATATAGGCGAAATAGGTCTTGCCCTCGGCTTCCCGCGTCGGCCCACCCACGAAAGCAAGGAAGAAAACCAAAAGGGTGACATACAAACTGGACTTCCTCATAAACCCTCCTTTTCCCATGACCTCCACGGTCATTCCTCTTCATCTATGACCATTCAGTCACCGGATCTTGGGATGACATTGTTCATAGCAAACGTTTCAATCCTTGCGTAGGTTCTTATAATCCTCGGTAAGATCGACGCCGAGTGCATCCGCCATGCGGGAAATAAAAATTCTGTAGCAAGTCACTGCAGCGATATCGAGGATCTCCTTGTCACTCCAACCCGCTTTGCGAAGCCCTTTCGATGTCCGCCTTATCGACTTGCTCCCCATGGAGCGTGACCTTCTCCGCATACTCCAGCATGGCCAGATCCTTCTCGTCAAGCCCCGCATTCCGGTAATCGTGGGCGATTCTCATAACCAGGCTGTAGTCCCCATCGAATTCTTTACGGAGAAACTCTCCGTGAGAAACCGTTCAATAGCTGCACTTAAGAAGGGAACCGACTAAGACAGAAACCATCTCCTCTCTTTTGATTCCGAGACTGGACCCCCCAAACTGTATTGCCCGCGAAAACCTGTGCTGGGCCTCCCAGCAACTCGGGGCGCAGGCTAAAGAGCTTGGCGATGTTGGATACCTTGCTGGAGTGATGGCTTTTTCTCTTTTGGTAAATTTCCTTTAGCCGGCCGGTCGCCTCTGCCTCATCGATGATCTTGATGTACGCCATTTTGAAACCCTCCCTATGCCAGGTCGCTTTTGGTTAAGCCTACTACTATCCCCTTAGCCGATCAGGGGGCTCTATACAAGTGACTTAAAAACTCTCCTTGTATTTACTCGTATTTACTGAGGGACCGAGGGTCACATAGAATCAAAACTTAACCGCGAAGGTAAGAATTCGAAATTTTAGTGGAGTTAGGATGGGTACCGAGGAATACTTACTCGTTGTTAGCTTTGTCAGTCCGTTCGCGCTCATAATAAGTCCTTTGGGCTAGGATCTCCTCTTTTCCCAAAGGATCATGGTCGCAAGATCCATAGAAGTCGATGATATCACCATTTTTGGGATCCTTCAGAGCCGGACGATTCCAATATAAAGTGTCCTCACGAATCGCTGGAAACTTCAAGTGACAGTAATTGGTACCCGCGACTGCGACCTTGGAGATAACCCCTTCAG
Organism: Deltaproteobacteria bacterium; assembly: GCA_023250515.1. Classification (GTDB taxonomy): domain Bacteria; phylum Desulfobacterota; class Binatia; order UBA9968; family UBA9968; genus JAHFAO01. The sequence continues at coordinate 11,390 of JAHFAO010000018.1, forward strand.
CCGCTGACGCCAGCGCACTCACCCCCAAAGTCCCGGTTAGCAGTTGGACGAACAAAAGTAACTTGATCTTCTTCATTTCTCTCCTCCTTTTCGGTCTGTCATGGGCCCTTATCCCCTTTTAAGGATACCGGCCACCTGAGAAACCTTTACCACATTTAACTGCGGAGTGCGATAGAGAAACTTTTTTGACCCACCAGCCTTTTTAAGATAAAGCTCTTACAAGAAAGGGGGGAGAGTTGAGTCCTCATCGGTGGCAGCAAGTCACTTTTATAATGGGGGGATTATGGGGGCTTATTCTTTTCCTTGCTATCGTCCGGTTTTCCCCCTCACCTAGCCCCAATGACTTGGAGCCTTCCCCTAGTTTAGCCCTTGATCAAGAGATAGAGGATTTTTTCGAATCCTATTGGAAGAGACCCATTCCCCTTCAGGGTTTGCCCCCACCCTCATTCACAGAGAAAGAGACCTCCCTCAGTCCCGAGGCCTGTGGGAGTTGTCACACCCAGCAGTACGCGGATTGGAAGGAGAGCCTTCATAGCAAGTCGATGGGGCCGGGCCCTTGGGGGCAGATCATCGATCTGACCCATAGTAGTCCTGAAGAGGCAATTCAGTGTATGACCTGCCATGCCCCGCAAGGCGAGCAAATCCCCCTTGTAGCCAAAAAAACGGACAGAGAAAAAAGAACTTACGAAAAGAACCCCCATTTTGACTCTAAATTGCAATTGCAAGGAATCACTTGTGCCGCTTGTCATGTGCGCCAACATCAACGCTTTGGTCCGCTCAAGGCTGAAGGAGCTGCTACTACCGAATACCCTGCCGGCATGCCGAATCATGCTGGCGTTCAACGAACGCCCTACTTTGACAAAGCTGAGTTTTGTAGAGACTGTCATCAATTTGACCCCGAGAATACGCTATTGGTCAATGGAAAACCTCTACAGGATACCTACCGAGAATGGAAAAATAGTAATTGGGGGCGGGGCGAGGCAGGCTGCCAAGAGTGCCACATGCCCAATCGGCGCCATTTTTGGAAGGGAATCCATGATGCGGAGTGGGTTAGAAGTGGGGTCCGCACAGAGGCGCAAATTCGGCAGTCGCCATCAAACCCATGGGGCACTTTGGAGTTCGGGGTGGAAGTTATAAATTCCGCGGTTGGGCACAAATTTCCGACTTATATAACCCCCAAGGTATTTGTCCGCGCCGAGCTCTTGGACAACGCTGGTAAACCTCTACCTGGGACACAGCAAGAAAGGATTATCGGTTGGGACGCCCGTTTCGAAGAGGGGAAATGGAAAGAATATTTTGATACACGCATTCCGCCGGGAGGGAAGTCTCAGCAAACTTTCCGCTGGACTCTACCTCCCAAGGCGAAGAAGATTCGAACCTGGGTGGAGGTCCACCCAGACCACTTCTATCATGTCCATTTTTATCCTACATACCTCAAAAGCCAGAACCTGACACAGGAGGGTAGGAAACTTATAGAAAAGGCTTTAGACGATTCAGGCCGCACCCCTTATATCCTCTTTGAGAAGATCTTTCCCCTCAATTGAACCCAGCACTGGATCTTAGGGAACTTTGAATATAGGAAAACCGTTTTATTAATTGGACACAGGCGTTTCTCCTCGTTAGAATGGCTGCGTGGTTTGGGAGAGAAAAGGTAAAGCTGAGGAGAGGGAAAGGTTTTCTCGTGAGGCCATGACTCATCTCGACCATTTGTATCGGTTGGCCATCCACCTGGCAAAAGAAGAGGACGATGCTCGAGACTTTGTTCAAGAGACCTACGTGCGCGCCTTCGGCTCTTATGAGCAGTTCGCTCCCGGAACCAATATGAAGGCCTGGCTGACGAGGATTCTCTACAATTTTTTCATCGATCATTACCACCAAAGGAAGAGGTGGGTTTCGGTAGAAGATGAGGCTGCCGGAGGTGAAGAGAGTTTGGATTACTGGGAAAAGGTGCCCATAGAAAACCCAGGACCGGAAAGCCATATCTTACTGAAGGAAATGAATATTAAGATCACTGATGCTTTAAGTAAAATCCCTGAGGAGTTTCGTGCGCCTATTGTTTTGGTGGATATGGGAGATTTTTCTTACGCGGAGGCCGCCGAGATACTCTCCTGCCCTCTAGGCACAGTTCGTTCTCGGCTTTCCCGAGGAAGGAGGCTCCTGCAAAAACACCTTAAGGGATACATAGGCGTCAAAGAGAAAGGGCCGGAAGGAAAATGAGGTGCGACGAGGCGCAAGAGCTGATTACCGCTTTGGTAGATAACGAATTGTCTCACCGGGAGCGATCATCTATAGAAAGCCACCTCAAGGATTGCCCGAAGTGCCGATCTATCTGTGAGCAGGAGCGGGCTTTAAGAAGAGAGATCCGCATAGCTGGAGCCAGCGTGAGTGCGCCCGCTGATCTCAGGGAAAAGATTCTATCTGACCGGCGCATCTTTCCAGAGGGAGCCAAATCACCCAAAGTTTGGAAGGGGCTACTTCGGCCTGCATGGCCAGTTCTCCGCCCGGCTTTTGCTCTGACCCTCCTTGTCCTGCTGGTTCTCCCCATACTCTATCTGTTGATACCCACGAAACAGTCCATCCCCCTATCAGCCTTAGAGACTCATAGGAAGATCGTGGAGGGAACCATCTCCTTTGTAAAAGTTGGAAGTCAGCAAGTGGTCAAAGAACAACTAATGCGATCTGTTGGGGGGAGCTTCGCCCCGATGGGATACGACCTCTCCATGATGAGTCTCCAGGCCGTAGGGGGGATGGTGCAAGAGGTTGGAGGGCGAACGATTCTTGTGGCCATTTATGAAGGGAAAGGGCCTTCTCTGACTTGTTATACCTTTCTCGGCACCGAAGAGGACGCACCGGCTGAAGCCAGCGTCTTCTTCGACCCAGAGAAAAAAATCAATTTTTATACTTTTTCACGTGCCGGCGTGAACGAAGTCTTTCATCGTGAAGGGAAAGTGATCTGCATTTTAGTCTCCAAGATGCCCATGGGAGACCTTCTCGCCTTAGCCAGATCTAAGGCCCAACCGAGCTAAAGCGATTTTGTGCTTGACAAGTCGCGGGGCTTTTATTAGAAGTTCCTGATTATAAAAACAGCCCCCTCTTTTGCCAATCCCCCAGTTGGCAGGACTTAAAGGAAGGGGCAAATTCTAATAAGTAGGTGGGGTGAACGAAAGGAGAATAGTTATGGGAAGCAAGTGGCTTTTGTGGGTGGTGGCGGTCCTGATTGGAACCGCTTTGGCCTTTCCTCCAATGATCTCCGCTGCGGAGAAGAAGGCTGAGAAGGCTGCGCAACCATGTGCTGCTCCAGCCATGGAGAAGAAGGCCCCGGAGAAGGAGAAACCAAAGGCAATTAGCGCCACGGGTGAGCTCGTATCCGTCAATGCTAAGACGGGTATGCTGGCAATCAAGGTGAAGGACAAGGAGATGAGTTTCACCGCCGAGACCAAGGCTGCTAAGCAGGCGCTCGAGAAGGTCAAGGTAGGGGATAGGGTAACAGTCGGCTATACCGAACAGGAAGGGAAGATGGTGGCCAGCTCTGTCAAGATGGCCAAGGCGGCTAAGAAAGCTGAGAAAAAAGAAGGGATGATGGAAGAGAAGAAAGAGAAAAAGAAAGAAAAGATGTAGCTTTTTTGAATCCCTCTAAGTACTAGGAGTGAATGAAAGGAGTGTAGTTATGAGACGCAAGGGGTTTGTGTGGCTAGTGGCTTTCCTTATCGGATCCGCTCTAGCCTTCCCTCCAACGATCTTTGCCGCAGAGAAGAAGGCTGAAAAGGCCGCGCAACCTTGCGCTCCAGGCATAGAGAAGAAGGAGGAGGCTCAAGAACAGAAGGGAAAGGCCAAGAAGAAGAAGGGCGAGGGCAAAAAGAAGGCTGAGGGCAAGAAAAAAGCTGAGGGTAAGAAAAAGGCTGAGAAGGAAGAGACGGAAAAAGAAAAGAAGAAGTAGTTCTTTAAGCCCTTAAGCGCTATCTTGGCGCTGACCAGCATGGTCGGGCAGGAATGATTTTCACTGCCCGACCGATCTTTCTGCAGAATTTAGTCTCCCGCTCCACCTCTCATACCATCCTTCCCATTCCTTTTTCTCCCATACAAGAACACACCCAGGTAAGCCGCTAGAAGAGCACCATAATTGGTCACCATGAACCAAGGCGTGGCCCAAGAGATCCCTTCCACAAAAGGGGTATGGAGGGGCCAAAGGTACGGGGTGGGGAAATAGCTTGAACTGTGCGTCGGGATATCGCAAAGGATGTGGAGTCCCCAAGCCAAAAATGCCCACGGAGGTTGTTTCCTGATCATCCAGATTAGGCCGAATAGAGCCATCCAGATGACTAAACTGTGAGTTAAGTTATAGGCGTGGAAGACAAACTCCGGAAGCATAGACAAAGGGGGAGGCCCGGAGATTTCCCCCGCCAAACGTAGCCTGAGCCATCCCGGGCGGGTCACGTGGAATAGGCCGAAGGAGAGAAGATCGGGCGACATACCGAGGACAAAGGCCGCGGCAAATCTCTTAATTCCTTGGTGATAGAAACCGACCCCGCCCCAGAGTCCGTGCGCTAAAATATCCATGTCACCGTCCCGCGGCGATTGCGTGGACATGGTCGCGCACGACCTCCCGGGGACAGAGCCGGACGAAAGCTCGTAGACCGAGGAAAATCACCACCAGATCATCGATTTGGCCCAGACCGGCCAAAAAGTCAGGCAAGAGATCAACCGGAGCGAAAACGTAGGCTAGCAGCAAAATCAGAAGCAACTTGGGCGGCAGTGGGACACGACGATCCTTGAGCAGCCGCCAGAAGAGCTTTAAGAAACTCGGGAGATGATAGAAGAATCGGGCTATCCTCTGCGGCCCTAGACGCAAGAGACCTACGAGACTGCCAAACTTCATTACTCTTTCCTTCAATCTCCTCTTCTGAACCCAATCCGAACCGACTCCTGCTTGACCTTCCGCGCCAGCTTTTCGTACTCCTTCTCCATCTCCTCGGTCACAGAGGGGATCGCCTCTTTTGTGGCGCGGAAAAAATGTTCCATCGTGACCCTTCTCGCCTCAGGGTTTTCCCTGAGGGCATAGAGCCCAGCCTTCATACAGACCCCGGCGATGTCTGCTCCAGTAAAACGATTCGTGATTTCGGCTAGCTTCTCCAGATTCACATCCGCATCCAGGGCCATCTTTTTGGTGTGAGAGCGGAAAACCTCCACTCTGGCCTTATGGTCTGGGATGGGAACATAAACGATCTCGTCAAACCGTCCGGGACGAAGGAGCGCGGGGTCGATCATATCCGGGCGGTTGGTCGCACCCAAAACCACTACTCCTTTTAACTCCTCCATACCATCCATCTCCGCTAGAAGCTGGTTGACAACCCTTTCGGTGACTTGAGGTTCCCCTAAAGAGCCTCCGCGCACAGGGGCGAGTGAGTCTAACTCGTCAAAGAAGAGAATCGAGGGTGTCACTTGCCTTGCCCGGTGGAAGAACTCGGCTATCTTCTTCTCCGATTCCCCGTACCACTTGGAGAGGAGGCTACTTCCCTTGGCGGTGAGAAAATTGGCCCCCGTCTCGGTCGCTACCGCCTTGGCAATCATCGTCTTTCCGGTACCGGGTGGACCATAAAGGAGAACCCCTTTGGGAGACCCAATCCCCAAGCGGGCAAAAGCCTGAGGGCGCTTGAGTGGAAGCTCCACCATCTCATGGAGAAGCTGCTTCACCTCCTCAAGTCCGCCTACATCCTCCCAACGGACATTGGGAATCTCGACAACGATCTCCCTCAAAGCCGAGGGCTGAACTTCTTTCAGCCCCTCCTCGAAGTCATCCCGATTGACTGTGAGCTTCTCCAGGACCTCAGCGGGAACCGTTTTTTCCTCCAGGTTCAAGGTGGGCATGACTCTTCTAAGCGCTGCAAGGGCAGCCTCTTTAGCCAGAGCGGCAATATCAGAGCCGGTGTAGCCGTGGGTAACCTCGGCAATCTTCTCAAGTTCCACCTCTTTTCCCAAGGGCATTCCTCGAGTGTGGATCTGGAGGATCTCTAGCCTTCCCGGTTGATCCGGGATGCGGATCTCGATCTCCCGGTCAAAGCGACCAGGCCGGCGCAGGGCCGGATCGATAGCGTCCAGGCGATTTGTCGCCCCAATGACAATCACATTGTGCCTCGCCTTGAGCCCGTCCATGAGGGTCAGGAGTTGAGCCACAATCCTCCGTTCCAGTTCTCCCGCCACTTCGGCACGCTTGGGGGCAATCGAGTCCAACTCGTCGATAAAGATAACTGCCGGCGTATTTTTTTCTGCCTCGGCGAAGACTCGCCTCAGCCTCTCTTCTGATTCCCCATAGAATTTGCCCACAATCTCAGGGCCGTTGATAGCAGTAAAATAGGCCTCGGACTCGTGCGCCACAGCCTTGGCAACAAGGGTCTTCCCAGTGCCTGGCGGGCCGTGGAGGAGAACACCTTTGGGCGGATCGATCCCCAGACGATCGAAAAGCTCCGGGTGCTTGAGCGGCAGCTCGATCATCTCGCGGACTTTCTGGACGACAGGTTTTATTCCCCCGAGGTCATCATAGGTGACCTCGATGAGTCCCCGCTCCTTAGTCTCCAGGTACTCCGGCGCAAGCTCAATCTGGGTCTCCTCGGAGACGCGGACGATCCCTTTGGGGATGGTCGAGGTCACCACTAAACGGATCTCCATGAGCCCGAAGGCGGGGGACTCGAAGAAACCACGGAAGAAGTCGTCGGAAAAGGAATCCATAGGAAAAGACTCTCTTGGCCGATTAAAGACGGTGGTGGATATGAGATCCCCGTGGACTAAAGGTCTGTAAAGCAGAGTGGGCCTGAGTCCCTCTCCGGTGCCGGCTATTCGGAGCCCCTGTTTTGCTGGCGCTAGGCTTACTTTTTTCGCTTCTTTCCAGTCCGCCTTTTTAAGCTCGACATACTCGCCAAGCCCGACCTTGGCATTTCCTCGGATGAGTCCGTCCATGCGCACAATGTCAATGCCTTCGTCTTCGGAATAAGCCGGGACTGCAATCGCTGCGGTCACCCTCTTTCCAGTAATGTCGACAACGTCTCCCCGTTGGAGGCTAAGAGAGCGGATTTGTTTGACACCGATGCGGACAATCCCTTTCCCAACGTCCTGCTGCTGGGCGCTGGCGACCTTGAGCCGAAGTGATCCTTTGGCGGGCATATCCCTCTCTCTTCCTACCTCATCACTGCACTGAGTTTATATTGACGAACGCCAAAAATCAAAATAATGGACGCCTATAACAGTGTCCCTGGGAGATAAGGTGACAGACAGGAGACAGTTTTAAATCACAGGGAGAAATGATAGAGTTTAAAGCTTGCGTTGGACGACGGATCGTAGACGCCAGTTCCATTTTCCTTATTGACTTTAAGGGTCAAGGTTGCGCGGTGAAACAGGGGACTTCAAAAAAAATGCGATGCCTTTTCCTTACGCTCTTTGGGGGAATCTTCTGGTATGCTCTGGCCAATGGCCAGCAGCCAGTATTTCCCATTTCCAGGACGGCCAACTGTCAAGGAAGGAAATGGACCGCAAACATGTGGGGAAGATAGATCTTTGGGGCTACTATCAGCAAGATCGCTTGCTTAGGCAGGAAGAGGATCTGAACGGAGACGGAAAAGTAGATCGCATGCTCTATTTCGAGGGCGGGGAAATCTCCCGCAGGGAAGAGGATTCCCGCGGCAACGGCCGAATCGACCTGATCGAATCATTTTCCCAGGGGCGGTTGGCTAAGAGATTGGTGGACAGCAAGGGAAATGGGAAGTTTGACACCCTGTATGTTTTTAAGGATAACAAGCTTGTTCGCCAGGAAAAAGATACGGATGGGGACGGGACTTTTGATGTTAGGATATTTTTTGATGACAATGGACAGGAGTTGCGACAGGAGGCGGACACCAACAGAGACCGTCGCGTTGATGTCTGGGTGACTTATAGAGATGGAAAACGCCTCCAACAGGAGGAAGATCTGAATTTTAACGGGAAGATCGACGCCCGCTATTTCTTTAAAGACGGTCAAGTGATCGGACAAGAGCAGGTAGTGGAGGAAGTAGAGCCTGGCACGCCTGCCTTGTTCTTCTCCTCTGTCCAAGAGGAACTGCGAAGCATCGGCGCTGAGGTCGGGCAGGAGGGAAAGAAATTCGCTACAAAAGCAGCGAAGGAACAAGGAACGGATAGAAGGTGAGTATGGGCAAGATGGGACCGGCGTTGCTATTCGTTTTCCTCCTAGCAGGCTGTGGTCCTGCGCCTGTACAATACCCCCCGGGCGTGCCTCCCGATCCCAGCCAACTGGCCAGTCCATCTTCTCCTGGGACACAACCCCAGCTAAGTGGATCGCAGCGCTGGCAGTATGCCTGGAATAAGGCCATGGAGGGGGTAGCCATGGGAGGCTCCATTGGTGGACCCTATGGAGCGGGCGGAGGTTTAGTTATCGGACTCATCACCGGGCTTTTAACCGCCGACTCTCATTTTGCGCAGCTCAACGCTCAGATTCAGACGGAACAGGCAAAAGACAGGGAACTGGAGGCACAGCTCGAGCGCGAGCTAGAGCGTCAAAGGGAGCTGGAGGCTCAACTCGGAAAACCGGGAATCCTTAAGGAACCCATACAGGCGAAAAACCAACCGGTCGGGGCACAGATTGCCTCTCAAGGTGACAAGAGCCTATCGACGGGGAAAAGAGAGGAGACCGGTTCGCTCGCCTCTTTGGGCAGGAAGGAGAGTCGTCCTGGTACTCCAACAACCTCCTTTAAGAATGTGGAAATTAGGGACGTCAACCAAGACGGTGTCCCGGACCTATGGATCTACTATCATCCTCTGAAGCCGGGAGAGATAGTGCGCCAGGAGGAGGACACCAACGGGGATGGAAGGGTCGATACCTGGAGCACCTTCCATGATGGAAAGCTCGTGCGCCGCGAGGTGGACACCAAGCGGACCGGGAGACCGGATACCATCTATTATTACGAGGGCGAAAAGATCTCTCGGGAGGAGCGTGACGAGAAGGGCGATGGTCACCCGACCTTTCGTGCCTTTTATCAAAATGGGCGCCTGGCCAAAGTGGAGAAAGATCTCGACCACGACGGCAAGATGGATCTTTGGATCTATTATGATACGACGAAAGAGGAAGAGCTGGTCCTCAAAGAGGAGAGGGATCTCAACGGAGACGGGGTGATCGATCTCTGGTCCTATTATGAGAATGGCCGACTGAGTAGGCGTGACTTAAGCGCGGTAGGTCTGGAGGTCCTCTCCAAACAGGAGGAGATCCCCGCTTCACCTGTTAACATTCAAAAAATTCCGCTCCCAGGCAGTTAGAGATGACAAAAGAAAAGTCAGAGAGTTGGGGAGAGTTGACCCTTTATTCTCTTCTGACAAACCCTTTCCTGCTTCCTTCGCTGGCTCTTCATCTTATGCTTTTATACCTCTTAGGCACGGCTGTCTTGTCGATAAGTCCAGACGTGACCAACATCTCCATCCCAATTAAACTCATAGAGCTGAGTGAAGGAAGATCCCAAGATAAAAGCATAGGGCCGGATCGGGGTCCCGGTGGTCCTCGCACTCAACCCAAACTTGGAAAACCAGAGATCCCCCGCCAAAGCTCAGGAAAACTCAATGATGGATCGGCTGAATCCATGACCCCCAGCAAAGATTCTATCCCGGCACGGGAGGCTGCTCCTGCCCTTCCAGGGCCCAAGGTTTTGGCAGAGGTGCCTCGCCCTTTGTCGGTGAAGGAAAACTCACCAGACTCTTTGGTCCAGCTTCCCACCAAGGATGCCAACAGGAATCTTGCTCCGGCTCTTAACCCAGAGGTGAGCCAACGAAGCCTCACAGCTATAAAGGGAATAGGCGAAGGGGAAGGCATCCGGGCGCTTAAGGATGGGACGCAGATCCCCGGTGCACTTAAAGGAGGAGGAACCGGTACAGGCCCTTATGGCGTGCCGGGAGGGAACAGAGAGGGTACAGGAACACGCGGAGGCGGGACCGGCACTGGCACTGGAGGGGGGGGCGATTCAGGACTAAAGGGTTCCTTGAGCAGAGACTATAACCAGTATCTCAAATCGTTAGAAAAACGAGTCTATTCAGTCTGGAAGTACCCTGATGGAATCATAGGGGTCCAGAAAGTGACCGTCCGCTTCATTTTAGACAGAGCTGGGAAACTCAGCCAAGCAGAGGTCTTGGAGTCAACCGACTCTAGGATCAACGTCAGCGCTCTTGAGGCGATGAAAAGAGCCTCACCTTTCCCTCCAATTCCAGATAGTTTGAAGGATCTCGCCGGTGAACCTCTCATCATTCGCTTTACTGTCGCCATAAACATCAGAGGATAAAAGCGAGGGCCTTACTCATTACTTCCTTCGGCGCCGCTCTATTGATTATCTATTTTTTTAAGGTAATCTTCTCCCGAAGTCATTAAAGGATCCTATTTTATGCAGCAAGGCATGGATCTTATCCAGATCATTCATAAAGGAGCCATCGCTACTTACCCGCTGATCTTCATGTCGGTAGTCAGTGTGGCGGTCGTGCTCGAGCGGCTCTGGTCGCTTAGAAACATCGGCTCTGTAACTCTCAAACTTACCGAGTCGATCATGGAGCCCATCGGCAAAGGTCAAAAGGATTTGGCTATCGCTATCTGCAGGCAGAGTTCTCAGTGCCCGGCCGCACGGATATTTCTGAATGTCATCAGAATACACGCGGGGGAAAGTTTTGAAGCCATGAGTGCTTATGCAACAGAGGCGCTGTTTGAGGAGACGCAAAAGCTTAAGAAACACCTATGGATCCTCGGCACAGTGGGCAGCAGCGCCCCTTTTATAGGGTTGCTAGGAACCGTGATAGGCATTATCAAGTCGTTTGAAAGTATGGCCATTGTGGGGACGGGAGGTTTTACGGTAGTAGCCGCAGGGATCTCTGAGGCCCTTGTGGCAACGGCCTTGGGTTTGGGTGTCGCCATTATTGCCCTTATCTTCTACAACTACTTCCAAGTCCGAATCGGAAATCTCAACGGCCTTTTCCGGATCCAGACTACGAAGATCCTTCAGAGAATGAACCAGTGAGGGAAGAATCATGGCAATCACCCCCCTCAACCGCGAAGACAACTCCGACATTGTAGCGGAGATTAACATCACTCCTCTGACCGATATCTTTTTGGTCCTACTAATCATTTTTATGATCACCAGTTCGGCGATCGTAGAATCCGGGGGCAAGGTAAACCTCCCGTCGGCGGTCCAAACCCAGTCTGAGCCCAGGGGAACCACGGTAACGATTACTCCCAAACAGGAGATCTTTGTCAATCATCAAAAGGTTACCGAGACCAGCTTGGAAAACACCCTCAGGGAGGTCCTCAGTGCTAGTCCTGACAGGATTGTGATTTTGAGGGGCGACAGAGAAGTGCTCTTGGGCGAGGCCGTTAGAGTGTTGTCGATCGTGAAGAAAGCCGGGGCATCCGAGATCGCTATCGCTGCTGAAGCGGAGAAGAAAAACCGTTAACGTTTCAAACGTTCCACCTCAATCTGGAGTTTCTTCTCCCTTTCCAGGAACACTTCCAATTCGAGGGAACGTTTATCCCCAGGCTGATAGTATACCGCTATGGCGTCTCGCCCCACGGAACCGTCACTAGCACGGGCTAATACCTGAATTCGATTGAGTCCCTCAACCACCGGTAGGGCAGAAGAAAAAAACCCGTCAGCGGCCAAGCGCATGTGGGACGCTTTCTGGCCGCTTGTCTCATTGATGACCTGAACGAAGTCCACCCCGACCACGGAGATATTCTCCAAAACTCTCAAGATATCTGCCGGCCTGGTAACCGGAGTATAGATACCGCCGCTCTCCCTGGCAATTCCGACTGCAGCCCTTGGGTAGGAGAGAGCCTCTTCACCCAAGGCAAAGACATGAATTTTCATTCCTGCCCTTCCAGAGATTCGAGCCGCGTTGATCGCCAGGTTGGTATCTTCTGGATGGGCCTGCTTTCCTCCGCCAATAGGCAGGGTAGGAAAACCATCGGTTAGGAGAAACTGAACCTTAACTGCATCCCCTCTCCACTCACTCAGCCCTTTTCCGGCTAACTCCCTGATTGCTAACCGGATTCCCTCAACCATATTGGTCCCACCGTAGGGCCCTGCGTTAAGGACCCCATCCAAAGCCTGTTTCACCTGCTCAAAGTCATGGGTTAGGGGCTGAAGCAGCTTGGCGTTCTCGCCAAAGGTAATCAATCCTACACGGGTTGCCTGTGGATCGAGCTGGGAGAGGAGCCGGCGAGTTGCCGCAACCTCGGCAGCCAGGATGGAATTCCTTAGATCCCTTATGGGCGGCCCACCGATCCCAAAGCCGCCGCCGAAGATACTTATCTGCGGTCTCCCCAGCGAACCGGAAGGAACAGGCAAGCTGGAGTCACCGAAATCCACGCCTGCATAATGGGCCGTGCTTCCCGAGACATCCAAGACGAAAAAAATATCCACATTGCGCGCGCGGGCCGCCTCAGAGGAGACCCTACCGGTAATTAAGACCGTGTTCTGCTCTTGCACAATGCGAGATCCATCTTTCGGGGAATGGATCTGGACCTTCGGCTCCGCACTCCATGACCCATCGGGCGGCAAGAAAGGCCAGGAAAGCAGAAAACTAAGAAAGATAGTTCGAACAACTGCGTGGTTCATAACTTAATAACAATGATGATATAGGCGAGCAAAATAACATGAATCCAGTAGGCTGTAAACGCCCCCGGTATAGGTTGCTTTAGGAAAATCCAAAGTGGTATACTTTTACATCTATGAATAGCTTTAGGAGATTATTTTTTTCTCTTGGCGTTGTGGCTCTTTTTTGTTGGTCGGGGCCTCTCTTCGCCGAATACACCCTCGTTTTAAAAAACGGCCGGCGCATTACCGTCCAAAGTTACCGTGAAGAGGGCGGGATGATCAAGTTCTACGGCTTTGGCGGGGAGATCGGAATAACCAAAGACCAAGTTCAATCCATTGTGAAAGCTGGAGTTAGTGAGGGGCGGGGGATCGTCCTCCCTGGGGTTGAAGACTCTCCGGCCGTGCCCACAGAGGCGAGCCAAGGAGAAAAAGAGACGGCTGGCCCAGGCTCTGAGGAAGAGCAAAAGGTTCAGGATAAAAAGGGGAGTTCTGCTGAGCCCAAGGAGAAGACTCCTGAGGAACAGTTGGCAGAGGAAAAAGCCCAAGAGGAAAAGGAATACCAGGGAAGACTTAAAGAACTCACAGAGCAAATCAAAGAGGTTAGAGATCAGTACTCGACTACCACGAGAGGGAGCAGCGGTCCCGAGCCGAGCCTTCTTAACACCGAGGAAGCTATCAGAGCGCGGCAAGAGGACCTCAACTCGAGGTTAAGGGATGCCCAGTATAATCCGGCAGGTCCGAGTGATGCCGGTGGGGTCAACTTGAAAACGCATTCCCCCTTTACGGGTGCTCCACCTACGATCATAGAGCAACTTCCGGGCGGGGTTGCTCCTCCCAGGGTGGATACCCCGCTACCGACTTACACGGCTAGAGAAAGAGAGCTCAGTGATTTGAGAAATCAGATGAATCAACTGCAAAAGGAGAGAGACCAGCTGATTCAGGAGATGAAACAGAAGAACCTCGATACCGGGTCCCTCTTCTTAGAATAGACCCAACCCAAGATTTGCTCGCTAATGTTAGACGGCTTGAGCGGCTTCAACGTCTTGAACCCCAACTTTTC
>JAHFAO010000018.1:25151-30333 GCA_023250515.1 Deltaproteobacteria bacterium
AATTAGAGGTATTCCACGGCGGCCCTTAGTCCCAGAAGATAACTCTGAACACCGAAGCCGGTGATCTGGCCGATTACGACCTCTGCTATCAAAGACTGTTTACGGAACTCCTCCCGCTTATGAATATTGGAAATGTGGACTTCGACAGCGGGTATCCCAGCCGCTGCCAAGGCATCTCTCAAAGCCACGCTGGAATGGGTATAAGCGGCGGCATTGATCACAAGGGCACCGAATTGTTTCGGTGACTCCTGAACCCAGTTGACGAGCTCTCCCTCGCTGTTCGATTGACGGATTTCCACTTCGACTCCGAGTTCCTTGGCAAGCGCATGAATCTTGCGGTTGATCTGTTCTAAGGTCAGCCTACCGTAAATCTCGGGTTGCCTCTTGCCAAGAAGGTTAAGGTTGGGCCCGTTTAGTATTAAGACTTTTTTCTTCTTAGCCATCTATAAGCCTAAGCTCGGCCGTAATCTCTTGGGGAGAGAGCCAGTGAAAACGGTTTCTCCCAATACCAGCGCAGCAGATGAACTTGACTTTTCCGCCAGTTGATTTCTTGTCCACCTCCATTCTCCTTACCAATTCCAGTGGGTCGATATTAGATGGGATCTTCGTAGGCAGCCCTGCCCTCATGATGAGCTTATGAATGCGCCTATGGCTCTCTTCATCACAGAAACCTCGACGCATAGAGATGGATGCAGCCTGGGCCATACCGGTCGCTACCGCCTCCCCGTGGAGAAACTTCTCATAGCCGGTTAGGGATTCCAATGCATGGCCGATGGTGTGGCCAAAGTTGAGGACCGAGCGATAATCCTCCTCTCGCTCATCCTTTTCGACCACCCTAGCCTTGATCGCACACGAGGCAGCGACGACCTTTACCAGGAGATCTCTATCCAGGGTTAGGAGCCGGTCCAACTTTTCCTCCAGCAGTCCAAAGAGTTCAGGGTCTTCTATAATCCCATATTTGATGACCTCGGCCAGGCCCGCAAGAAATTCCCTCTGGGGTAGGGTGCGGAGCACCCCTACATCGATCAGGACAAGCCTAGGTTGGTAAAAGGCCCCGATGAGATTTTTTCCCTCCGGATGGTTGATCCCGGTCTTGCCCCCAACACTTGAGTCCACTTGAGCAAGGAGGGTCGTTGGAACTTGAATATAAGGAATTCCTCTAAGGAAGGTGGCCGCGGCAAAACCGGTTAAATCGCCGATGACTCCTCCTCCTAATGCCATCAGGGAGGAGTTACGCTCGAATCTCTCACTGATCAGCCGGTCATAAATAGCCGAAAGGGATTCCAAGCTTTTGTGCTCCTCGCCTTCGGGAACAAGCAAAGGAGTCACTTTAAACCTTGAACGGCTCAGTGCCTCCTCTACGGGCCTCATATAAAGCCCTGCCACCGTAGGGTTCGTGATAATGCCAACCTTCTCCCCGCATGCGGCCTGTCTAAGAAGCTCTCCAACTCTAGTCAGAACATCCTCTCCCAAGTGGATCGGATAGGAACGATCACCCAGATTTACTGTAAGTGTGCGCATAATGTCAGACATGTTCCCTCACCCTCGCCCTCTCCCAGAGGGCCCAGAGGGAGAGGGAAGGGGTGAGGGTGCTGATAGCTGGTCTATAACCTCTATAATTTCCTCCACAACCTCGTCCACCGACAAGCAGCTCGTGTCGATGATAACGTGGGCTTGGTCATAGCTCTTTTCACGCTGCCGCAAAAGCTCTTCGATCCGTTTCTGCCTGTCGTTCCCCTCTAGTAGGGGCCGCTCCTTGCTACCTACCGATCTTTTGAGGAGGGCTTCAGGCGGAGCCGTAAGGCAAATGAGCAGACTCCTCTGTTTGAGGAGATGGAGATTTTCTTCATTCATAACAGCCCCGCCGCCGGTCGCAATCACCTGTCCACCTTGGCGCAAGATTTCTCTCAATGTCTGCTTTTCTGCTTTGCGAAAATATGCTTCTCCCTTACGGTTAAAGATCTCCTCCACTCTCATTCCTTCTGTCCTTTCGATGGCCTGATCAAGATCCACAAAGGGCCGCTTCAGTCTCCTAGCCAGTCTCCGCCCTACGACACTCTTGCCCACAGCCATGAAGCCGGTAAGGGCAATGTTTTTTTTTGAGCTTTGAGGCAAGGGTTCAGCCCCGATCCAAACTGTTGCTTATAGGTTCTAGCCGTTCTCCCGATCCAAACCTTTACTCACAGCTAATGCCCTCCACGAAGCTCTCTGCAGTTTGGATCGGGGTCAGAAATTTCTAATCTGCTCCAGGTAGCCTTCGAAGTTGCGTCTAATTTCATGGAGGGAGTCGCCGCCGAACTTCTCTAGGAACACGACCGCGACCTCAAAGGCAACCACTGCTTCGCCCACCACAGCAGCGGCCGGAGCAGAACAGACATCTGAGCGCTCCACCGAGGCATCCGCCGGTTGCTTCGATCTTAAGTCTACGGATTGGAGAGGGCTCATGAGAGTAGAGAGGGGTTTCATCGCCGCACGGACAACTAAGGGCGCACCATTCGACATCCCCCCCTCGGTCCCTCCGGAGTTGTTGCTCCTGCGGTAAAAACCTGTGGAGAGGATCATCGGTTTACCTTCAGAGACCATTCTTTGCGGGTCGAAGAAGATCTCATCGTGCACCTGGGAACCGCGCCGACGGGCCATCTCGAACCCGAGACCCACCTCGACTCCTTTAATGGCCTGAACACTCATGATGGCTCGGGCCAAGCGTCCATCTAATTTGTGGTCCCACTGGCTATGACTGCCAAGCCCTGGAGGCAGTCCCAAGGCGACTACTTCAAAGATCCCTCCCAAGGTGTCGCCTTTTTCTTTGCAGTCGTCGATGAGGGCAATCATTTTTTCCTCAGCCTCCTTGTCGGCGACACGGACCGGTGATCCGTCTGCGCGTTCAAAGATCTCCTCGTGGGTGAGCCCTTCGGTCTTGGCCTCAATACCACCCAAGGAGCGGATGTAACCCAAGACTTTGATGCCAAAAGGGGCTAACAACTGTTTGCAAAATGAGCCCACCGCGGTGCGCGATACCGTGTCGCGGGCGCTGGCCCGTTCCAGGATATTGCGGATATCTGCATGGTGGTATTTGAGGATGCCCGTAAGGTCCGCGTGGCCAGGACGAGGCTTGGTCACGGCCACCGATTCGTCCCGATCCTCGGATGCGGCGGACATCTTCTTAGTCCAGTTCTTCCAGTCCCGGTTCTCGATCCCCAAGGCCACCGGCGAGCCGAGGGTCTCTCCCCAACGAATACCGGAGCGGATCTGGACCTCGTCCTTCTCGATCAGCATCCGCCCGCCGCGGCCATAACCCTGCTGGCGTCGCCACAAGTCGTGATTGATCTTCTGAACGTCGATAGGAAAGCCCGCAGGTACACCGTCAATGATCGTTGTCAGACAGGGGCCGTGGGACTCCCCGGCGGTAAAATAGCGTAACATAAGAGTAGACTCCGGATTTAGCGGCTAATAATATACAGCGCATAGGTTACACGGGCTCATAGGTTCTTTCAAGCTGGAAAGTATTGATATTGAGAAACCCGCAGCCCAGCAAACCTGGCTGAACTAAGCCCCTGAGTAACCTGAAAAGATGCGGGGACCTCCCGGGAAAAACCCTGATGTCTGGGAACGAACAGGCCTAACGAGAGCAGGACGATACAGCATGGAGATTGCCGCACTTCTCCACACCTCCGACTATGGGTCATCCCCCATCAGTCTTCTTCATTTGCTCACGCCAAAGCTGTTCCGCAGTCGGGAGATTTTCGGATCCTGCCGTTATAGTGCGGGGGGTAATGAAGACCATGAGTTCTTCCAAGTCCTTTTGCCAGCGTATGCGCTTAAATAGCCAGCCAAGAACGGGGATATCCTTAAGATAGGGGATTCCAGCCTCGGCTTCTTGGCTCGTGTCTTTGATAATTCCCCCAA
Source organism: Deltaproteobacteria bacterium (assembly GCA_023250515.1). Lineage (GTDB taxonomy): Bacteria > Desulfobacterota > Binatia > UBA9968 > UBA9968 > JAHFAO01. Next base: position 29,058 of record JAHFAO010000018.1, read on the forward strand.
TAACAATCGTCTCTCCATCCCGGACCAAGACGTTGGAGATTGCCTCTCTGCTTAGCTCGTCTGGGATAGCAGCACCTGATGATCGAGTTCCAAGGGAGCTGGACTTAACCTTGATATTCAAAAGGATGAAGCCATCCTTGGAGACTTGCGGTGTGACTGTGAGAATGATACCGACCGGTATCTGTTCGGTCGCGACTGCCCCTCCTGCCGCTGAACCGGTTCCGCTTGCAATGTTAGTCGACGTGGGGAGCTTAACCCTGAGAATCCTCAGGCTCTGGATGGTGGAAGCCACGTTGTTCAGCGTGACTACCGAGGGGCGAGAGATGATCTTGATTTTCCCCTCCTGCTCAGCGGCGGTTAAGATTGCACTAAGATTCTTTAAGCCACCAACTTTATTCTGGATTACGGAGATGGCTAGGCCCAGAGGGGGGCTAACGCTAAAGGGAGGATCGGCAAGGTGAAGGCTCTCAAACGTATTCCCTCCACGGGCAAATTGCAGTTCGAAACCCAAAGCGCGCGAGAAGCTCGGGGTTGTCTCAATTAGATTCGATTCGATCAGGACCTGCGGGGTGCGAGTGTCGAGTTTGCTGACGAGAACAGCAGCCTCATCAATGCCCTTCTGGATGTCAACGACAACAATGGTACTGCTCCGCTCATCGTGCTTCACCTTTCCCCGGGGGGTCAAGACCAATTTAATCTTCTCCTCCAATTCTTTAACCTTGGCATAATTGACGTTGAAGTAAGCGGTTTGGAGCGGTTCTGAAGTCTCCTTGGCCTTTTCCTTCGCCGCCAACTCTTTATTTTCCCTTTCAAATTGTGTTGTCGTGGAGATGCGGACGACGTTGCCCACCTGCTCCTTGCCTAAGCCATTAGTCGCTGTAATTAAATCCAACGCCTGGTCCCACGGCACATCCACCAGACGCACCGTGACCCTCCTTTTGACGTCATCCGTCACAACGATATTGAGCCCACTCACCTCGGCAAGCAAACGAAAGATGTTCTTGATGTCCGCATCTTTGAAGTCAAGGGAGATCCTCTGCCCAGTATATTTCTTGTCCCCTGTTGGCAGAGCTTGAGGGACGGGAGCTGGTGGCGCCGCCGCAGGGGAGACAGCTCTTGGCTCTGCCACTTGAACATCGGTCCGTTTTCCACCTTGAACCAGTTGTAGGTCTTTTTTCCCAGTAGCCGCAGGGTTGATAGGGCCGATGATCACCTTGAGACCACCGTTTTCCGGCTCGATTACATAAGGCGGCGGAGCGGCGGCGGCGATCTCCAT
>JAHFAO010000266.1 GCA_023250515.1 Deltaproteobacteria bacterium
CTTCTTTGCCCAACAGATCCACCTGGTCATACCAATCGGCATAGCGGAATCTCAGGTCGTAAACGATGTGATTCAGTCCTGCCTCCTCGTACCTACGCGTATCCCGGACGACATCTTGGGGCGTACCAGCCAGGAGAAGACCCTCGATGTCCTCCAGCTTAGAAAAGGTGCCGGAGGCAGGCTTGACCCAGGTTGGCTTCTTGTTGCCTTCATTGATTAGTCCCTTCACGTTGACCTTACTTAGGGCTGTCTCCTTGTCACGGGCTACGCTGGTGATCGGAATCGCCCCCGCAGTGACCATTTCTCTCCCCGCCTTTTTACACAATTCCTGGAGGTATTGGATCATCTTCCTGAATGTTGCCGTGGGTATCCGGCCTGGCATCCAGCCGTCGCAGTAATCCACGGCGCGGCGACAGGAGGCAGGAGTTCCACCACCGTACCAGACCGGAATGGGCTTGATGGGGGTCGGCCTCAGCTCCACGTCTTCAAAGAAGAAATACTTGTCTTTATAGCTGACTTTCTCTCCGGCCCAAAGCCTGCGTGCAATCGCTACGTTGATCTTGGCTATATTGGCACGATCTTCCAAGGTGTTCGGATGTCCCGCAGCGGCGAATTCATGCGGAAACGTACCTAAACCGATGCCCATAATGACGCGGCCATTGGAAATCTTGCTAAGACCTGCCATGGCTTGGGCCAGATGAATGGGATGTCTGTGAGAAATGACCGTGCCGGTGCCAAGAATGAGATTTTTTGTGACCGAAGCGATTGCGGATAACATCAGAAGGCCCTCGATGTGGGTATTGTCGTTGCCTTCCATTCCATGGGGCTCAAAGACGAGATGATCTCTCACCCACACGGAATCGAAGCCGTAGGCCTCGGCTCTTTTCGATCCCTCGATGCACTTTTCAACCGATGCCTGGTCACCGAAATGAGGCAAAAGCAATCCGAACTTTAACTTTGTTGCCATGGAACTTCTCCTTCTCTATTTATTTAGCCTGATAATCAGGGACTGCGTTCCCCTCTGCATGTGAGTCGATCAAGTGGAACTCAAACAGCGCTCTTTATAGACTCCACTAGGCTTCACTGTCAAGGCGAGCGGCTGACAGACCGGAGGCCCGCTAGCGAGCTGCCGCTTTGATTCTCGTTTCCCTCCCCAGTCCCTGAACATAGCTCATCGCCTCAGCCAACGAAATGACCGTGGCATACTTGCTGTTCATCTCAAAAAGATTGACCAGATGGGAGGTTCGAGAACGGTCAAAGACACACTCCTCCACTAAAAAGACTGGAAAGCCGTAGGAGTAGCCGTCCAGGACAGTCCCGCGCACGCAGCCGCAAGTGCTCGTCCCCATGACTAGAAGGGAGTCCACCTGCTTATTGACCAGATAAGTGATCAGGTGGGTGCCGAAAAATGCGCTGGCCCTTGCCTTACGCACGATGAACTCACCCCCCATGGGCTTGATCATTTCCGGGAACTGCATGGAGAGGTCTTCGAAGTCGGTAGAATCAACAGCCCTCTTGGTAGCGTTGCCGAAGGCAGCCTTGAATGCCGGGTCGCTCGTCGAATAGACCACCGGGATCTCCGCCTCGCGACAGGCGTGCAAGAGCTTGCCGATCTTGGGCAGGGCCTCCCAGGCCACCTTGCCGCAGCTTGTGGGGAACTCCTCGATCGCCTCCATGACCTCCATCGGTTTAGTGCCGGTGAAGCCTAAGATGACGTCGATAATGAGCAAGGCAGGATTACGTCCGAATGGTTGCTTTCCTTTGTAGCCGGCCTTCTCGTAAATCCTCCGTTCTTCCTCGGGAAAGAATTCTTCCCATTCCTTCATAAAATCAGCCTCCTTTAACGAAAGTTTGTTTAGCCGTAACAATTCTAGATCTTCTATGTGTCTATGTGTCAAGGGGAATAGGCTTTATCACCCCTCCGAGTCATAAAGAGTTCCAGTGGCAGTTCCGTGCCTATGCGTCTTTCCCGCGCCTTCTCGTAGATTTTTCTTGCCGTCGCCGCAAACTGGATGCCCATCCCCGTATTGTTCTTGAACAGAGTGATCTCTTTCTCGTCCCTTCTCCCCCGGCACTTCCCTGTAAGGAGCTCTCCCAGCTCGTGGAGGTCTTCTGGCTTAACCATTCCCCGGTTAAGCCTCTCGGCAAACTCCGCCTGGCGATCGATAAAGATTTGAGGCTTGTAGCCCACGACGATGAGCCCTGCCCTCCGGATGGTCTCGTCATCCAGCTCGCGGCGCGGGAGGTAGCCGTCGCCTCCGACGATGCTATTGACGTGAGCCCCTTCTTCGAGCCACCGCCCCTGCACGACGGGCTCGACCGTGTTGGTCGCCGCCGTCACGATCTCGCTACCCCGGATCGCCTCTTCCGCGGATCCGACCGGGACCACTTCGACGCCGCATTGCGCGCTCATCTCGCGGGCAAACTTCTCCCGGTTTTCCTGTGTCGGGCTGTAGACCTTCACTTTTTTTATAGGCCGCACCGCCAGCGCCGCTGTGAGCTGGGTTCGCGCCTGTTCTCCGGAGCCCAGAAGTCCCATAATCTTGGCGTCCTTGCGGGCGAGATATTTTGTGGCGACACCGCTCGTTGCCCCCACGCGCATTGTCGAAATGATATGGTCATCCATGATCGCCAATAACTCACAGTTATCCATGTCAAACAAAAACACCAGTCCAACGAAGTCTCCTGGGTACACCCTCCTCCTGGTGCCCGCGACCTGGACTTCCTTTGAAAAGCTGGAGTCGATGCGCAGCGCCATGGACTTCATCCCGGGCACAAGACCCATAATGTTGTTGAAGTAGTACTGACCTCCTTCTTCTTTCCAAGGCACTCTGAGTCTGGCACGTGGCGAATTCATGGCCACATCTTCTCCCAACTCCCGAAAGGCCTCCTCGATGACCTCGATCACTTCTACCATCGGAACAAGGCCTTCGATCTGCTCATTCTTGAGGACTAAGACCATGGTTTTCCCTCTCTTGACGCAAGCCCCGCGCACATAGTCCAAATAAAGCCATTCACTCAAGGAGGAGGACGGCTTCAGGACCGGCGTGCAGCATCCACTAAGCTTTTTATCAGGCCGGTTTTGATCTAACCTTTCAGCCGAAGGACGTTGTATGCAGTCATGGGGCGGTGGAAACCTTTGAGGGTTAGCTCACCCACGGGCTCTACCTCCACGAGATCTTCAACTGTCCCTATGAGGCGCTGAGAGATCACGATTTGTCCAGGCTTTGCCTCGCCACATAGGCGGGAGGAGAGGTTCGTCACGGTGCCGATAGCCCCGTAGTCCCACCGTCCTTCAAAACCGATGGCACCGATGGTGGCGTAGCCCTGCGCGATGCCAACGCCGAAATCAAGCTCGTAGCCCAGCTTGTGCCACTTGACCGTTAGGTCCGCCACTCGTTCACGCATCGCCAGCGCCATCCGAATCGC
>JAHFAO010000267.1 GCA_023250515.1 Deltaproteobacteria bacterium
TAGCAAGATGTTCACTTGTTCTTTTGCTTCGCTCTTTGAATAGCTATCCCGACGGCGCGCTTGAATGAGACTTTCAGGACCTCCGGAGTAATTTTTCTATCGAAAAGGAGAGAAAGGAGATCTTCATGGTTCGAATCCCCACTCTCGAGCGAAAAGAGAACCTAGCTCCGGAGCACCACGCAATCTATGATGCAATCGCGCAAAGCCGGGGAGAAGTGCGAGGACCCTTTGCTGTCCTGCTCCACAGCCCCGAGATCGCGGAGCGCACAGCCTATCTAGGAGCCTACATCCGTTTTGAGTCCCAACTGGACCCTGGAGATCTGGAGTTAGCCACCCTCACGGTAGCCCGGGAGTTAGACTGCAAGCACGAGTGGGCCGCTCACCTGGCCCATGCCAGAAAGATCGGCGTGCCGGAAGAGACCATTACTGCTATCCACAACCGGAAAGCCCCTTCGGGTTTAAGTGTTGAGGAGGCACAGATTGTCAGTTATGTTCATGAATTGCTGCGCTCGCACAGGGTGAGCACAGCCACTTTTCAGAGCATGCTTGACCGTTTTGGGGTGAAAGGCTTGGTGGAACTAACTGCCACTGTCGGCTACTATGCGATGCTTGCATGTACCCTAAATGCCTTTGAGATGGAATCTGTGACGGCCCCCGATCACCTTAAGATTTGACGGTAAATTCGCCAAAATCCCTGATATAGGAGAGAGTTATGCGCGTCGTTGTCCTTGAAGACTATCTCAACTATGCATCCAATGCCCCCTGTCTTCGACCCTTGCGAGAGTGCTGCGAGGTCATTGTTTACGACAAGCCTGCGGCTTCAGAAGAGGAAAATGTGACGCGTATGGCTGGAGCAGACTTTGTCATTCCAGTGCGCAACCGAGTCCATTTTTCTGACTCCCTGTTATCCCGAATAAGGCATGTAAAGCTCATCTCGCAAACCGGCCCCTGGCTTTCTCACATTGATCTGGCAGCCGCCGCTAAGTATGGCATTGCGGTGGCGCGCTGTCCGGACGACGGCGACGAAGTGGTGAAGACCGGAACCACAGAGCAGACGTGGAATCTCATTCTGGCCCTCATGCGCGACACCGAGCTTAACCAAAGGGTGATGCGCGAGGGCGGCTGGCAAATCCGTCCAAGCCGGGGGTTGGCGGGAAAGACCCTGGGCATCATTGGCCCGGGACGTATCGGCAGCCGGGTGGCTTGGGTGGGCTCGGCCTTCGAGATGCGGGTTTTGGCCTGGAGCCCCTCCCTAACTCAGGATCGTGCGAAAGCCATCGGCGTTGTCGCTGTCTCGTTGGATGAGCTTCTGTCGCAGTCAGACGTGATCTCGATCCACATCCCTCTAACCGACCGCACCCGAGGTTTTATCGGCAAGAGGGAATTTGGTCTGATGAAACCGACAGCCATCCTGATCAATACCTCACGGGGAGCGATCGTGGACGAAGCGGCTTTACTCGAGGCGCTCCAGACCGGGCGGATCGCTGGCGCCGGCTTCGACGTCTATCACAAGGAACCGCCTCCCAAGGACCATCCGTTGCGTTCTCTTCCCAACGTGGTGATGCAGCCCCACATGGGGGGCTACACAGAGGAAGGTTTCTACTGGAAATTCGCTCCAGCAGTGGAAAACGTCATCGCCTTCATTGAAGGGCGCCCACAGAATCTCGTCACGTCTGAGGAAGTAGCCAGACAAGCTCAGAGAGAGGCGAGGTATCTCACCTAGAATGACCTTTTACCTCCGCGCTTAGCGCTTTGCGCATGGCGCAGAGCGAGTGAAGCCTGCTCCCAAGCTTCCTTCTTGCAGAAGGGCGAATAGACATGCATTTACTGCAGCTCCTTCTTAAGCCATCCAATGATTGTGGGCAGAGTCTCCGGTGTCTGTCCCATATGACCTCCAGGAAAGACCCGGGCGGCTTTCGGGCCGCCGTACTCCAATAGAATGTAGAGATCATCGATCGGAGTCTGGAGATCCTCCTTCCCATTAACCGCGAGCATCGGACAGGAGGGTTTATCCAACCACCCTTGGGTTTTAAGGGAAAGTGAAGGGAATATCTTGGCCAGTTCATCCAAGTTATTGACTCCAAAGGCCAGGCAACGGGCGACGTCGTGATCCATCAGATAGCTCTCTGCGTTGGTTGATTCCCGGAGCCAATCTTCCTGAAAGAAGTAGTGTACTCCGCCGCCCCAGACCACTGCAGCACGGAGGCGCTTGGCTTCGACAAAGGCCATCTTAGCAGCCCAGTAGCCGCCAAAGCTGCGTCCCAAGATCGCGATGCGCTTGGGATCAATCTCCGGACGCTTCTCAAGGTAATCGATGATCGCGCTGAAAAGGGATTCCGCTTTTGTAGATCCTTTGATAGGACACTCACCCACCCCAGGCATGTCAACCGCGCACGCCCCCAAGCCTGCCCGCAGCAGAGCTTCATCATATTCATGGCACTCCGCCTTGAAAGAATCGATGCCGCCAAAGTTTATAACGACCGGCTGCTTCCCGTCTCCATGGGGTAGGCGGAGGTAGGCGGGAATGGTTTTATCCCCGTAGGGAATCTTGAGTGGCTCTATGGGAGGCTCAAAATAATGACCTGCCTTGAGAAAGAGCTCAAGGCTTTTGCCAAAGCATTCTCTCTTACCCGGTGTGTGCGGCACGGGGTAGCGCCCTATGGTGTAATAGGTATAAGCCATATGATAGGTTTCACCCGCCTCTTTAGGCCGTCGGGCCTGTTCGTGCTTTATGCCCTCCTCTTCGTATGGCCTTGCCAAACGAGACCACTCCGCCGCCCAAAGCTCCGGGTCCTTGCTGGTCAGGCGCGCCAGTACCGATTCGACGTCATCCCTTTTAGCCCGGCGGAATATATTGCGTTTTCCAGTGCGATCGCGGACCATCGCCTTAATCTCTTGCAGGTTTTTCACTCGGCCCATAAAACTCCCTCCCTTAATCTATAGGTTGAACTGTTTGAACAGTTTAACCCGTTCAAGCCGTTCAAGAAGTCGTGAGACTACTGCTCACTACTCACACTAGTGTCCCGTTTCAGAAATTCGATGAAAAAATTGGCGACTCCTCCATCGTCATTCCCGCGCAGGCGGGAAGGGAATCCAGAACTCCTTGTATTTCCTGGATTCCGGCTCTCACCCTCTATCGCGGGCTCGGCCGGAATGACGTTAAGAATATGCAACGAATTTATGAGACCCCAAACTAGTGGTGTGTCTCTAAAATACCTTTACAACGATTTACCTTTTCCGTTCGCCCTGAGCAAGTCGAAGGGTGAATCTTTTCAACGTCTTTTTCTTCGTGGTTCGACAAGCTCACCACGAACGGTGAGTAAAGCTTTTTATGAGACACTACACTAGCTGCTATCTCACCTTGACAAGAAGATCAAGCGCTGACTAATATCCGGCTGTTTCTGCATCGGCCTGAGAAAAAA
>JAHFAO010000268.1 GCA_023250515.1 Deltaproteobacteria bacterium
CCCGGTATGATCTTCTACAACCACAAGGGCGATGAATGCGGCGGCTTGGTTTTTGGCAGTCAGGAAAAAGACGGCAAATTTGAAGCTGGTGCAGCCCTGCTCTTTGACCAATACAATCAGGATCAAACAGTTGGCATCATGTACGACGATGCCAATGGTAGCCGACTTGTGGGGCTAAACATCTGGGATAGACCAGACATCCCCTACCAGGAGATGGCGGAAAAGTTGGAAGCAGTGCGGAAGATGAAGGAGGGGCCAAAAAAGACCGAGGCATTCCAAAATCTGATCAGAACAGCGGAGGTACGGCGCCTTTTTGTTGGGAAAGAGAGCGATAAGTCAGCATCAATTCTGCTGTCAGATCCGAAGGGTCAACCCCGGATCAGAATCACGGTGGATGCAGCCGGATTTCCCAAGCTCGACTTCTTAGATGAGAGCGGCAAGTTGGTTTACAGCTTGCCCCCTTCCGCCAGAGTCGAGCAAGGGACTAGACGCTGAAGTCCTCGCGCACTGAGGGAGAACTCTACTCCGGCGTCGCCCGCAAGGGGAGGCAGCAGCTGAAAAGTGTCTCCGAAGGGTTCCCGCAGGTAGATTCCCTTTGTTCTGAAACCGAATTCTAAACGCGAGAGGTGGCGTGTAATTCCTCAGGCCTCGGTGCCACGACATCGTCTTGAGTGCTTGTTTCTAATTCGCCGGAAGCTTCCAAGCGAATCACTTTATCGAAACATTCGCTGCAACTTTCATCATTCGATATGAGTATCAACATCTTATTCTCCGTTCTTCTTAATATTGCCCCTAGGATCTTCCCTCTGCCTGTTTGGTCTAAATGAGAGAAAGGCTCATCAAACACATAGAGATCTGCCTCTTTGAGAAGACCCATCATCACTTCGACCTTTTTCCTTTGTCCCGCCGATAACTCAACCGGGTCTTTGTCAAGCACTTCGTCGAGCTCAAATTCGTGCGCGAGTTCAGATAACAACTCCTGCTTGCCGTCGATGTGATCGAATGTCACATTATCGATAACTGTCCCCGGGACGAAATGAAATGGAAATATGACTGCGCTTATTCTCTCAAGCGGAAGTGTCTTCAACTCCCCAACGGTCGGACACAAAAAACCCGCAATTATGTGTGCTAGCGTGCTCTTTCCGACCCCGTTTGGACCAACTACTAGAATCCGGTCTCCCTTCTTTGCCTCCAAGTATATATTCCGTAAGACTTTCTTTTCGTTATAGGCGAAAGCGAGTCCTTCGAGGCGTATTCCGTCGAAGTGTGGCACATGTTTTTCAACAGCGTTCACGCCGAATTCTGTAATTCTTTCTAGGGAGGCGGTGACCCGAGAAATCTCGGTAATTTGCTCGAATAGGCCCTTCGACGCTGCCATGACAATCCAAAAAGCGCTCATGAATGCCATAAATGTTCCGAATGTCATCCTTCTTGCCAGTATTTCGTATCCACCGACGACGATGACGGCAGCCTCCGCATAAGACAAGGACACCCCTGCTAGCGTTTGATAAATGGAACTGGTCTTGAACCTCGAATAGTATGTGTCGTTGAACTTGCGGAGTTGGCGCCAGATTCTTGAGTAGATTTTGTCGTAGAGGTTAAAAGTTCTTGTTACCTTGTACGACGCTAGTGCTCTTCCTAAAAGCCCGCGCAATGTGGCTTCCTCTTCCTTTTCGTACTTGGACTGTGTCCTAATCCGTGCCGTAAATCGATGAGAACAATATATGATGACCGGGATCACAACCAACAGAATTGAGGAGGCTTTTAGTGAGAAAGAGACCGCTAAACCAAGCGCCACGACGAGAGAGATGGCAGTGTTAAACAAAACAAATATGGAATCCACAAGAGACAAACCCGCTGTAGAAAGCTCATCATACACTCTCGAAATGAAGTATCCGGTTTCCTTCCTTATTATCTCCGCGTACGGTAAACCATAGTACTTTGCGAGCATTTTCAAACATAGGTTTTCGAGAATTCTGTTCTTTAGTTTTGTTCGTCCTTCAGGCTTTTGAGTGGGTGACCCCCATATCTTGTGGTTGAGCTCATGCTCATCAGGACGACGTTTCAACTTTGGGGTATAGATCGAGTCCGCCGCAATGGAAGTAGATCGCGGTCTTATAGTGTTCCCGATTGCGGAATCCGCAGGCCATTTCTTTGACCATCTGGATTTTGCTGTTGAGCCCTTCGGCCGTGGCGTTGGTCATGCGATGCTGGAAATAGGTCAAGATGTTGCTGATGTGCTTGTGCAGGGTTTTCGCCGCGTTCACAATGGGAGTCAGCCGGGAGTGGGTCGCCCAAAAGTACCAACGCCGAAAGTACTCCGCCGCACGTTGGGGATAGTGAAAGGTCCAGAACTTACGCAGCGACTCTTTGATCGCCCAAGCGCGCCCGGTTTTTAGATTCGTGCCTTTCACGGCCTGAAACTCCGCTCGTCGCCACTCCGGCACGTTCTCCTCGTTGGCCAGCCAGAGATGCTTGGTACCTTTCAGCCGCTCGTCGCCTTTCACTAACAGGGCCTTATGCTCCTGCCGACGAACCTGGTCCATCGCTTCACTGACCACGCGCAGGACGTGAAATTTGTCAAAGACGATCTTCTCGCCCGCTCCAGGAACGCACGCCTGGGTGGCAGCGATGTACGGATCCCACATGTCCATGGCCACCGCTTTCACCCCGGCCAATTCCTCCGGGGTGAATTGCCGGTAGTACTGTTCCAGACTCTCCTGGCGACGATCATCGACCACGTACTCCACCGTTCCCCGCTCCGCGTCGCAGATCAACGTCTCGTAGCGATGGCGCCTTGCAAACGATTTTTCATCCACGCTCAGATGGCGTGGGATGCGCCGCTGTTTCCGAGCCAATCCCCGAGCCACCGCCTTCTGCAGGATCCCCCAAGCTTCGTCCCAGCTCGTCCCCGTCAGTCTCGTCACTCCGGTCACGTCACATTCCTTCAGGGTATCGATCAACTGGCTCTCCATCCGTAAGGTAAACTGCGCCCCGGGACCGGCCCAACTGGCCGGAACCTGACGGATGCCGTGATCCGGGCACTGGACGCGGGGCAAGCGGGCATGCAGATACGTCTGGCAATGGCAAGTGTCCAAGTGCCGCCACTGGCGTTCCTCGGCGTGGTCGTAAAGCGGGACGACTTTCCCGCACTCCGGACAATTCCACTTCGCGCCGGGAGCCTCCTCGATCCAGATATCCACCCGGTCGGCGGCCAGATCCAGCTTCACTTCTCTGATCCGCCAGGGAGGACGCAAGCCCAACAACGCTGCGTACAACTCGGTGTCTTTCACCTCGGACTCCTTCCCCAAAAGCGTCCAAGGATAACACCGAGGGTTCCCCCTTCTTGCCTTGCTCCATCAGAGCCAGTCAGCTACCACTGCATATTGGGGGTACCCACTCCAAATCCGGATGAACC
>JAHFAO010000269.1 GCA_023250515.1 Deltaproteobacteria bacterium
CCCAACCTGGTAGAGGAGCTAAAAGCGAACGGCGTTAAGACTGCTACCACTATCGGCTATACTACCTCCCTGCAAAAGGCCTGGGTGCGGTTGGTCTAAGCAGACATTATCAAGAGCCCGTCGGCTTGACAGCCTCCAGTTATCCGTGATAGCGCTTCTCCCCGCAACTTTTTCGTTACTCGTTATTCGTGTATTTCGTTCATTTTCTAAACCGATTAAAAACCGATTAACGATTAACCAATAACGATTAACGACCAACATGCCCGGATTCATCGGCCAAAGCATCCAGCCTTACAAGGCGACCCGCTTTCTTACCGGAAGCGGCGTTTACGTCGCCGATATCAGGCTCCCCAACATGGCGCATGCAGCCCTGGTTCGGAGCACACATGCGCATGCCCGAATTCGTGGGATCGACACAAGCCAGGCGCTCCAACTGGACGGTGTCTTAACTGTTCTTACCGGTGAGGACATTAAAGGTCGCATATCTCCTTTCCCCGAAAGCTTCGAGATTCATCCAACCCCATGGTTGGAGTATGTTAAACCGGTCTTAAAGGGTCCCCACCCGACTGCTCTGGCACAAGGAAAGGTGCATTATGTAGGCGAGCCAGTCGCTATTGTGGTGGCAGAGGATCTCTATAAGGCAGAGGACGTTGTCGATGCCATTGCGGTGGATTATGAAGCATTGCCGGTTGTCGTTGATCCTGAAGAGTCTTTGAAGCCAGGAGCGACGCTAATCCGCGGCGAGACGGCCCGCTCTTGTCTTCTGCTGGCTGTGCAGGCGAACGGCGCCACGATCCTGACGGTGGAGGGCTTGGCGTCACTCGCTGGCGGCCCGCAGACCCTCCATCCCATTCAGGAAGGATTCTTGGAGAAGCACGGTTTTCAGTGCGGCTTCTGCACGCCTGGGTTCCTCATGACGATCCACGAGTTACTAAACGAAAACTCATCGCCGTCTAAAGAGGATATCCGCGAGCGACTTAGCGGAAACTTATGTCGCTGTACAGGCTATCAGAATATCGTTGCGGCGGTCTTGTGGGCGGCGGAGCGTCTGCGACATCTAAAAGGTAAAAGGAACTGATGCCTCCTGTTTTGCGAGTTAGGGATATCAGCAAAGTCTGGCGTATCGAGCGGACCGGCGAAGAAGTAATGGCGCTCGGCGGGATCAGCATCGACTTCGAGCAGGGAGAGTTTTTGGCGATCGTCGGGCCGTCGGGTTGCGGCAAGTCGACCCTTCTCCAGATCGTTGCGGGCCTGGAGGAACCGACAGGTGGCACCATCGAGGTTACCGGATCCCAGGACACTCAGAAACTTACAGGCATGGTCTTTCAGGAATACGCTTTATTCCCGTGGCGCACAGTCCTGGAGAATATCGTCTTTGGCCCTGAGGCCAGAGGGGTTCCGAGGACTCAGCGTGAAGCGCAGGCCCAAATGCTGATCGACTTGGTGCATCTCAGAGGCTTCGAGCATCGCTACCCGCATGAGCTATCGGGCGGCATGCGTCAGAGGGTCGCGCTGGCGCGGGCCCTAGCCAATGATCCTCGTGTCTTGCTCTTCGATGAGCCCCTCGCATCGCTGGACGCTCAGACCCGAAAGGTGTTGCAGACGGAATTGGTGCGCATCTGGCAGGAGACGAAACGGACTTTTGTCTACATCACCCATGCTCTCGATGAGGCGATCCTTCTCGGCGACCGGGTCGTGCTCTTTACGGCCCGCCCGGGCCGCATAAAAGAAATTGTGCTGGTCCCTCTTCCACGACCGCGAAGCATTACAGGCCGGCGCGAGGCCGAACTGCTCGAATATCTGTCCGAGAGGATCCGCGAAGAGGTGGAACGCTCGTTAAAAGCCGAAGGATTGACCTAAGGAGGCTTTAAGGAGGCTCTTATGTTGAAACGTTATCGACCCCTGAGGATCATTTCGCCCATTGCGTTTCTACTGTTATGGGAGGGCGTGGTCCGACTAGGCCAGGTAAATCAGCTGCTGATCCCCGCGCCAGCCTCTGTGCTTTACGCCATGATAGATCTGACTCTGGACGGCCGCCTCCCTTGGGCCATCGCTGTAAGTCTCAACAGGGTGCTTCAAGGCTTTATTTACGGCTCGCTTCTAGGCATTGGCCTCGGGCTTTTGGTGGGTTGGTTTCGCGCGGTGGAAGATGCCGTGGACCCGCTTGTCGCAGCGACTTATCCGATCCCAAAATCAGCTCTCTTTCCCCTCTTCATCCTTTGGTTCGGTCTCGGTGAAACCTCCAAGGTCATGACGATCATGATTGGCGTTCTCTTCCTCGTCCTCATCAATACCGTCACAGGGGTAAAAGCCATCGATCCGGTGCTCATCAAGGCGGCCCGCGACCTTGGCGCCAATCAACGCCAGATCTTCACGAAGGTAGTGATTCCGGGCGCCTTGCCAAATATCTTCACAGGGCTAAGGCTCGGGGCCGGGACGGCTCTGATACTCGTCTTTATCACGGAGATAGAAGCCACCAAGGCGGGCCTTGGATTTCTCCTTTGGGAATCCTACCAACTGCTTCTGGTAAAAGAGGTCTTTAGCTGCACCATCGCCTTTGGCATCCTGGGTGTTCTGAGCACCTGGATCCTTCAATGGCTAGAGCGTCTTCTATGCCCCTGGAGGCGCGCGTAGGCTTCGTTTCGAAGACATACGTTCAAACGGTTCAAAGCGTTCAAATCGTTGAACTGCTTAAACGGCTTTAACGTTTTAAACGTCTTGAACTATGATCGTTGTCAAGCATTGACACCGGTTGAAAGGCCATGTTAGATGCTTGCGCAAATAGCGACGGTAACGAGTTTATGTCTTAGGAGTTGCGTCCTTTTGCGGGCGCTCTTCAAAGTGAGACTGATAAGGGGGGAACAGAAATGGCTAAAGGAATACAACTCCGCATGAAGACAGAGTGGCTTTCGGGTGTAGCCATCCTGCTGGTCGCCGCCATACTGCCCACAGCGGCGTCGGCCCAGATGGATACGATAAAGCTTGGCGACCTTCCGGCGATCTCCAACGCTGCCATCTATATCGCCGTCGAGAAGGGCTTCTTTAAAGAACAAAGTATCCGCAATGATATTTCAACTTTTGCCTCCGCGGCCAAGATGGTCCCGGCGCTCGTGGCGGGCGAGCTTGAGGTCTCTGTCGGTGCGGCCAGCGCAGGACTCTTCAACGCCATAGCGCAGGGAGCACCATTTCGCATTGTGGCGGATAAAGGTCAGGCCCGGCCTGGCACGGGATTTTCCCTCCTGACGGTTCGAAAGGACCTTGTGGAGTCGGGGCAAGTTAAAAGCGTGAAGGACCTCAAAGGGAAAAAGGTTGCTATCCTCGCAAAAGGGATCATCCAGGACTATCTGCTAGGGAAGATGGCTGAAGAGGTGGGGCTAACCATCAAGGATTTCGAGATCACCAATCTCGATG
>JAHFAO010000019.1 GCA_023250515.1 Deltaproteobacteria bacterium
TTCTTTTCCAACTCTTGATGCTCTTCATAATATTTCTTAAGCTCCGGATCCTTATCCAAAAGAGAGATGATGAATTCTTCCTCTCTCCTTTCCATAAGCGAGCCTCCTTATCTTTAGAACTAGAGAAGCGGTTAATTTATCCTACGGTCTCCCTTTTGTCAATGTAAGAAAAATGACTGTTTTTTCTATAACTTATCTTCTCTGGGTCTCCCCTTAAGCTCGGCCTCCGAGGGCCGCAAATAAAGAGGAACCAAGGGGCCCAGGGGATCAAACTCCTTCTTCCAAATCCTTTCCTCTCCTAACCGAGCCACAGCAAAGGCGGTTGATGGGTAGCTCTCACCGAGAGTTAAAAAGACCTCATCGCCTAAAGATTTCTTGATCAGATCTCGATAAGCTATAGTCCCGTCGCCGATCAAGAGAGGGCGGTCTCGGTTGGCAAGAGATTCAATTTTCTCCATGATCTTCTCCGGAGAAGATACAAGATCTTCAGTCAGGCGCTCCAGCGTTTGAGCCTTTTTTCGAAAGAGCGCAGCGTAGACCTCTTTTTTCCGCGCATCTAGAAAGGGGCAAATCAAGCCATCCCAGTCAGTCGCCCGGGATGCTACGGCCACCAGAGTAGGTACTCCGACCACAGGGATCTTCCATCCATAGGCCAGTCCCTTCACGGTACTTAACCCAATGCGAAGCCCAGTGAAAGAGCCCGGACCTATTGAGACGGCGATGGCAGAAAGCTCGTAGAACGAGAGCCCAGATCTTTTTAGGAGCTTGTCCACCAATGGCAGGAGGATCTCCGAGTGGTTTGCCGCACTCGTTTTAGGAGCCCTGCACGTCCTATTGCCCGGACGAACTTCTTCGAAAATCAATTTCCCTTCCTCTACCAGGGCTACGCTCGCTGTGGCTGTGGCTGTATCGATTCCAATAATTTTCATACAAAGCGCTCAGCGTTCAGCTATCAGTGCCCAGCAACTCCTGACTGAGCTGACCGCTGATGGCTGGTTGCTAATGGCTATCCCTCAAAGAATCTAGCGATGTCATTATAGAAAGCGTAGATCATAATGAGGATCAGGATAAAAACACCAGCCTGTTGAGCCCTCTCGCGATGTTTGAGTCCAACCGGACGACCCAAAATCCATTCCAACAGAAAAAAGAGCAGATGCCCGCCATCGAGCACAGGTATGGGTAATAGATTCAATACTCCAAGGTTAACACTCAAGATGGCGACAAAGAAAAGAAAGCTTGTCAGCCCTTCTTGTGCCTGCTGTCCTGCCATTTGGGCTATCAAAATGGGACCCCCGAGATTCTTTGGAGAAAGGTCGCCTTTGATCATCTTGAAAAGGGCAACCAGAGTTAAAACCGAATACTCTCCAGTCCTATAAAAGGCCTGCCCTACGGCTAACCAGGGAGGGCTCTTGTCATAGAAAACCTCGTTGCTAATGACGATGCCAATCACCCAGACCTCTTTTTTCTCGCCAAAGATGTTTCTCCCTTCTCTCCTCATCGGTTGAACAGCGATCTCCATCTCCCGGCTATCTCTTTGAATCCTAATGGTCAAAACCTTTCCGTTACTTTCCTGAATACGCTTGGAAAGTTCCTCCCACTTTTTCACAGGTTGACCGTCTATCCGAATAATGTGATCTCCTTCCTGGATTCCCGCCATCGCCGCTGGCAAGCCAGGCTCCGACCGTTCCACCTTCGTCGTTCGAAAGGGTATCCCGGTCACCATGAAGATCCAGGTAAAAATGACGACCGCCAGCAGGAGGTTGAATAATGGACCGGCGGCGACAATGGCCACTCGCTTGACAAGTCCCTGATGAGAAAAGGACCTCTGGATATCCGCCCCCTTGACCTCTTCCTCTGGATCTTCTCCTACCATTTTGACATAACCACCCAGGGGGAATGCGCTCAGCGCGTATTCGGTTTCTCCGACCTTCTTCACCCATAGCTTGGGCCCGAACCCTACGGAAAAAGTAAAAACCCCCACCCCTGTCTTCTTAGCTAAAAGGAAGTGACCCAACTCGTGGATAACGATCAAAATCCCTAATCCTATGAGAGCTGAGACAATTGCGTAAATGATACTTATCATTTCCTTTCTCCTTGGTCCTCTTTAATCGCTATTGGTCATTCTTATTGTATCCTAGTGGAATTAAGTATGCGAGTTAACAATTAACAAATATTCGATCCGCTATTTATCAGCCCCGATGTCTTGTCACGTGCCCACCGATCCACCTCCAGGATTTCCTGTAACTGCGTGGGATGTGTCTTGGTGTGGGCTTCCATAGTCTTTTCAATGAGCCTATGGATCTCACGGAAACCGATCCGCCTTTGCAAAAAGGCCGCGACAGCGACCTCATTCGCGGCATTGAGGACCGCAGGCATCGTCCCTCCTTCGGCCAAAGCCTGATAGGCCAAATTTAGGGCGGGGTATCTCCTCTTCTCTACCGGAAGAAAAGTCAGCTCACCCAGTCGGGTTAATTCCAGAGGCCGCCAGTTTGCCTTAAGCCGATGAGGATAGGAAAGGGCATAGGCAATAGGTATGCGCATGTCCGGGATACCCAACTGTGCGATAATCGATCCATCCTGATAGCGCACCATAGAGTGGACGATACTCTGCGGATGGATGACCACCTCTACCTGCGGAGGCATCATGTCAAACAACCAACGGGCCTCTACCACTTCCAGTCCTTTGTTCATCATGGTCGCCGAGTCGACAGTAATCTTTGGCCCCATCTTCCAGTTTGGGTGTTTCAATGCTTGCTTCACAGTAACACGACCCAAAGTCCTAAGCGATGCACGTAGAAAAGGTCCCCCAGAGGCTGTGAGGATAATACGCTCAACCTCTTCCCGGCGGTTTCCCTGAAGACATTGAAAGATGGCGCTGTGTTCGCTGTCCACAGGAAGAAGCCGGACTCCCTTTTTTTCTGCCTCGTGGACGAAGATCTCTCCCGCCATCACAAGGGCCTCTTTATTGGCGAGGGCCACCTCTTTTCCTGCCCGGACCGCTTCCAAGGTCGGCACTAAACCGGCACCACCCACAATCGCCGCCACTACAACATCCACCCCACTCGCCGTGGCGATGGAGGTCGCGCCGCTTTCCCCGCAAGAGATCTCCACTTTGCTATTTCCCAAGAGTCCGCGTAAAAGAGGAACTCCCTCTTTTTCCTTGACGCTGACCCACTCAGGGGAAAATTCCCTTATCTGCGAGGCGAGCAGCTTCAAGTTGCGCCCGGCAACTAGACCCCTAACCTTAAATTTATTGGGAAAGCGCCGCACCAAGTCGAGGGTGCTAACCCCGACCGAACCGGTAGAGCCCAAGATTACAATCGACTTCATGGATAGAGTAGCCTTAAATAATGGGTGGTGAATACGACTGGGAATATAAGACTATCCATGCGATCCAGCAACCCTCCATGTCCGGGAAGGAGGTTTCCTGAATCCTTAACACTGAAAACCCGCTTGATCCACGACTCGAACAGGTCACCTGCCTGTCCGAGGACGCTCAAGACAAGAGACAGCCAGAGCGTCTCCAGCCAGGGTACTCCGGGCAACAAAAATTTGGCTCCCATCACCCCAGTGAGAACGCTTGCCCCGATCCCACCTAGCGCTCCCTCAACAGTTTTTCCCGGGCTGATCTCAGGAGATAATTTTCTCCTTCCCAGAAAGCTTCCCACAAAATAGGCCGCCGTATCCCCAGCCATGATCACAAGAAGGACAAAAAAAACCCATTCCCTCCCATGAGACCGATAGAGGAGAACAAAATGAGGAACTAGATAACCGATGTAAAGAGTTCCAAGCAAAGTCCATCCCAGGTGATTATACCGCTCTTGTAACTTCTCCTCAAAAAAAAGATAGGTCGAGAAGGTAACAACGATAGCCCCGCTGAGCCATAGCCCCGACTCGGGAAAGCCCGGGATAAGAATCCCCAAGGAGACTAACACGCCGGAGAGAATGCCTAGGATGCGCTCCCTCCAGCGACCGGGAAAGGCGATAAAGAAATATTCAAAAAGGGAAACGGTGGTGGCGAGAAAGACCAATAGGGAGAAATGCCAGGGGAGACCCCATCCGATAATTACAATCAAAAGGGGAATTCCTGCCAGGGCGGTTATCACCCTAGACATCATTTTTGTGTTCGTTGGCCTCTGTCGCAGGACTGGAATGGCTGGGTGATCTGCTCGTCGGTCCGGCCGAATCTCCTGCGGCGCCGTTGAAACTCTAAAAGGGCTTGGACGTATTCCCTTTCACGAAAATCTGGCCAGAGGGTAGGTGTGATGTAGAGTTCCGTGTAGGGAATCTGCCAAAGGAAGAAATTGCTGATCCGCATCTCACCACTCGTACGGATAAGGAGATCCGGGTCCGGAATGGATCTCGTATCCATGTGGGCAGAGATCATCCCCTCATCAATATCTTCTACAGCACAAACCCCTTCTCGAACTTTTCGGGCTATATTTTGAACCATCCTGACAATATCGTCACGACCACTGTAACTCAGGGCTAGAAGGACTGTCATCCCTTTATTTTCTCGGGTCGTCCTCACGGCATTCCCCAAGGTGTGGAAGACCGGGGCTGGAAGTCGGTCCTTGTCGCCAATAGCCAAGAGACGGATCCCGTGTCGCATCATCTTGGGTTGTTCCACCGTTAAGTAATGTTCGAGGAGGCCCATCAACGCATGTACCTCGTCCTTGGGTCGCAACCAGTTCTCCGTCGAAAAAGCGTAGAGAGAAAGATAAGAGATACCTAACTTGCGGCTGATCTCCACGACCGCCCGAACCGAGGCCTTGCCCCTGCGATGGCCTTCGATGCGGCTTTTGCCCTTTAACCTAGCCCAACGTCCGTTGCCATCCATAATGACGGCTACATGCCTGGGCAACCGACTCTTGTCTAGGCCCCTTAAGTTCATCCTGGATTGAAAATGACCGGAGGGAATTTTCGCAGAGCTTACACCTCCATGATCTCGTCTTCCTTGGCCTTTAGCACCTTGTCGATTCTTCCGATAAAATCGTCCGTGATTTTCTGAACTCGATCCTGACTATGCTTGAGATCGTCTTCGGTAATCTCCTTTTTCTTTGAAGTCTCTTTGAGCTTCTCAATGGCCAATCGTCGATGGTTACGCACGGAAACGCGGAATTCTTCTGCCACCTTTTTCACGTGCTTGACTAGCTCCTTGCGTCTCTCTTCCGTTAGCTCAGGGATGGGGATGCGAATCAATTTCCCGTCGTTGTTGGGGGTCAAACCTAAATCCGCTTTAAAAATCGCCTTTTCAATGTTCCCGATGGCGCCTCGGTCGTAGGGCTGAACCACTAGGAGGCGAGGCTCCGGAGCTCCTAGATTGGCTAACTGATTGAGAGGAGTTGGAGTCCCATAGTAATCCACCATAACTCCTTCCAGAAGCGCCGTTGAAGCCCTTCCCGTACGCAGCTTCGCAAGGTCCTTACGAAAAGCCACTACGGACTTTTCCATCTCTTTTTGGAGCTCTGTAAAAAAGGCCTCGTTCATCTTTTCCTAGTGCTCACAAGGGTTCCGATCCCTTCGCCGCAAACTACTCTCTTGATATTGCCCTTCTCCATAATATTAAAGACGACAATGGGCAACTGGTTGTCCATACAGAGGGAGATCGCAGTAGAGTCCATGACCTTGAGTTCTTTGTTCAGCACCTCGATATAGGTCAACTCTCCGTACATCTTAGCGCCCTGATGCTTCAAGGGATCCGCATCATAGACCCCCTCGACCTTTGTGGCCTTAAGGATTACCTCAGCGCCGATTTCCATGGCCCTGAGGCTCGCGGTAGTGTCAGTCGTGAAATAGGGATTGCCAGTCCCTGCCGCAAAGATGACCACTCGCCCTTTTTCTAAATGCCGAGTTGCCCTGCGGCGGATGTAGGGTTCTGCTACTTGTCGCATTTCAATGGCGGACATGACCCGCGTGGAAACACCGATCTTTTCTAGGGCATCTTGCAAGGCTAAGCTGTTAATGACCGTTGCCAGCATCCCCATGTAGTCAGCAGTGGCCCGCTCCATCCCTCCCTCGCTTGCCTCTGCACCGCGAAAGATATTACCCCCTCCAATCACCAAGGCCATCTCACAGCCCATTTCCTTGACCTCTTTGATCTCCTCGGCGAAGGCCCGCACCATCTTACCATCGATGCCGTATTTTTGTGCCCCGGCCAGGACTTCTCCTGTAACCTTCAAGATTACCCGTCTGTATTTGGGTCCCATGCTGGCTTTCAACTAGAGCTAAGATAGAGACAGAACGTTGGGGCGGTCTCTGTCTCAAATCTCTGTCTGATACTTTGACTTCTGCAATTTGCAATTTTCATTTTGCAATGACTAAGGCTTCTCGACCCCCTCTCCCAGGTGGTAGCGCGCAAAGCGACGCAGCTGAATGTTCTCCCCCAGCCGAGCTACGGTCTCTTGTATCAACTCGCCCACCTTACGATCGGGGTCCTTGATAAAGGCTTGCTCCAAGAGGCAGACCTCAGAATAAAAACGCTCCATCTTCCCTTCCACGATCTTACCCACAACCTTCTCAGGCTTGCCGGAATCCAAGGCCTGACGCCGGTAAATCTCCCGTTCTCTTGCCAGTTCCTCGGTCGGTACATCTTCCGGCCGGACATAGCGCGGGTTTGCAGCGGCAATCTGCATGGCAACGTCCTTAAGCAAGGTTTGAAATTCTGCTGTCCGAGCCGCGGAATCTGTCTCACAATTCAACTCGACCAAAACACCGATTTTACCTCCAGCATGGATGTAGGCACCCACAAGCCCTTCTGCAGCCACGCGCCCCATTTTTTTTGCCGCTGCCGCCAAGCCCTTTTGACGCAAATAGTCCACCGCCTTCTCCAGGTTTCCGGCGGATTCAGACAAGGCCTTCTTACAATCCATGATCCCTGCGCCGGTTTTTTCTCGCAGCTCTTTAATCGAAGATGCGTTGACTTCCATTGGAATTATGTTGCCCCCGCTGCCGAATTCTCAGCGGTCTCGGTTCCTAAAGCAGCCCCCGTCGACTCTGAAGCTTTTTCTTCCCCTTTTTCCTTCCCGGCAGTCTGTTCGTTGCGGGTCTTGCCCTCAATCACTGCATCCGCGACCGCGGAACAAAAAAGACGGATGGCCCGGATTGCATCGTCGTTCCCGGGGACCTTGTAATCCACCATATCTGGATCACAATTAGTATCAACCACAGCCACCACGGGAATCCCCAACTTTCTCGCCTCACGAACCGCAATTTCTTCTTGTTTGGGATCAACAACAAAAATGGCGTCAGGAAGCTTTTTCATTCCCTTGATCCCACCTAAAGACTGCTCCAGCTTCTCCTTTTCACGCTTAAGACCCAACATCTCTTTTTTCTTCAAGGCCTCTACAATCTTAGGGTCGTTCTCCATCTCCTCAAGCTTTCGCAGTCGCTCGATGCTCTGACGGATCGTCGAGAAATTAGTGAGGCTTCCTCCTAGCCAACGGTTGTGGACATAAAACATGCCGCATCGTTCAGCTTCTTCCTTGATCGCCTCTTGAGCTTGCTTTTTCGTGCCCACAAAAAGGATATGTCCTCCAGAGGAGGACAGGTTGCGAACAAAGGCTTCGATCTCTTTGAACATCGCGACCGTTTGCTGGAGATCAATAATATGGATCCCATTACGCGCCCCAAAGATATAGGGCTTCATCTTAGGGTTCCAGCGGCTAGTCTGATGGCCGAAGTGGACTCCGGCCTCCAAGAGCTGCTTCATAGATACCTCTGGCATAAATTATACTCCTTCGGTCATTAGCCCCCCTGTATCACTCCCTCTCCTGCCTAGGCAAAGGGCCCCCTGGATAAGGATCAAAAGGTTTTCCCATCAATCCAAGCAAGTCTTTCCGGCATCCCATACGGCCATGGGTCGTCCGGTGGAATCAAAAAGACTTAATGTCTTGCGCTTTTAACAAAGATCAGCAACCTGTGCAAGGGAGCCAAAGGAGCCGAAGAGATGCGGAGGGTCATTGATTCATAGATTCGAGAAATTCTTTGTTGTTTTTCGTCCCATGGATCTTATCCAACAAAAACTCCATGGCCTCCACGACACTCAGCTGAGACAGCACCTTGCGCAGTATCCAGATTCGGTTGAGGTCTTCCTTAGAGATCAAAAGCTCCTCTTTTCTCGTTCCCGACTTGTTGATGTCAATGGCTGGGAAAACCCGTTTGTCCATTAAGCGTCGATCCAAGTGAATTTCCATGTTGCCGGTTCCCTTGAACTCTTCAAAGATGACCTCGTCCATGCGGCTTCCGGTGTCGATGAGAGCCGTCGCAATGATCGTCAGACTTCCCCCGTCCTCGATATTGCGGGCCGCCCCAAAAAACTTTTTCGGTTTATGAAGCGCATTGGAGTCCACTCCACCGGAGAGGATCTTCCCACTGGGAGGCACTACCGTATTATAGGCCCGGGCAAGACGGGTAATGCTGTCGAGAAGGATGACAACGTCCTTCCCGTGCTCAACCAACCGTTTGGCCTTTTCGATCACCATTTCGGCAACCTGGACATGGCGCGTCGCGGGCTCATCAAAGGTGGAGCTCACCACCTCCCCATCCACCGAACGCTGCATATCAGTTACTTCTTCGGGTCGCTCGTCGATCAGGAGAACAATCAGGATCACTTCATTGTGGTTATGGGCAAGGGCCTTGGCGATGTTCTGCAGCATCATGGTCTTGCCTGTCCTGGGAGCTGCAACAATTAAACCCCTCTGCCCTTTGCCAATCGGAATCAAAAGATCAACGATCCGCGTCGTATATTCGTCTGGTTGATATTCCAATCGGAGGCGTTCATTGGGATAGAGGGGAGTGAGATTATCAAAGAGGATCTTATCCCTTGCCTTCTCGGGATCTTCGTAATTGATGGCCTCCACTTTAAGAAGGGCAAAGTAACGCTCCCCTTCTTTGGGAGGACGAATATGTCCCGAAATAATGTCACCTGTGCGAAGACTGAAGCGGCGGATCTGGCTGGGAGAAACATAGATATCGTCCGGACCGGGGAGGTAGTTGTAGTCCGGGGCCCTGAGAAAGCCGAAACCGTCAGGAAGTGTCTCCAGTACGCCCTCCCCGTATATATAACCGTTCTGCTCGGTCTGGGCCTGCAGTATGGCAAAGATCAGCTCCTGCTTGCGCATGTTGGCCGCGCCTTCAATATTGAAGTTCTTACCGATCAATGCCAACTCACTGATCTTTTTTTCCTTGAGAGACTTGAGATTTAACCCGTTATAATCCACGGCCTCTGATTCCTCCTGGGTCCTCCTACTACTACGTACCATAGATATAACTCTCCTTTCATTCCTCAAAGTGAATTCTCAGAAGCATCTAACCTGCTCCCGGATGGAACCACTCCTGCAATACTCAGACAAAAAATGCCAAAAATCTAATGACCACCCTGCCATCCCGTCAGGTATTTGAAAACGACAAGGGCATTGACACAGACGCGAATCTTTTGTTTGAAATCCAAATCAAACTTTTGGGTCGGGACAGTGAATGATAACCTTAGTGTGGGGTTAGTTCCAAGGAATATCGCTGAATGAGCAACCGGTCGATTTTTTATATTAAGAGAATCGTATTCCCTTGTCAACCCCTTTCTCTTCTTCTTTCAATTTACCCTTCGATTGCCTCAAACGGTCCAAAAGCCGTTGCATGTCCGGGGGCAGGGGAGCGTGGAACTCTAAGGCAACACCTGTGCACGGATGGCTGAATCCGAGTCTCTCTGCATGGAGCGCTTGACGCGGAAAATCTATCAGACCCGGTACCTCCACAGGATTCTTGGTAAGCCCCTGTCGCTTCGGACCATAGATTCGGTCGCCTACCACGGGATACCCTTGGTCTGCCAGATGGACACGAATCTGGTGAGTTCGTCCCGTGCGCGGATTGAGACGCAACAACGTGATCGAGGAGAAGCGATGTCCACGGAGTCCCACCTTGAAGGATTCCTCTACGTGCCATTCTGTTATCGCCTCTCTAGACCGAGGGAGACAGTGGATGCTCGACATCCTTTTTCGGTCTCCCCGATGACGTCCGATGGGCCGATCGATCACCCCTCTCTCCTTATCAACCTGACCCCATACTAGGGCGAGATACTCTTTGCGGACCCGCCGCTCTTTGAACTGCAAGGCTATTTGATGGAAGGCTTGTCCTTGCTTGGCGATCACCATGACCCCAGAAGTGTCCTTGTCCAATCGATGAACGATGCCAGGGCGCCGTTCTCCGCCGATTCCTTGCAGATTCCGACAGTGATGGAGAAGGGCGTTGACTAGGGTGCCGCTCTGTTTCCCCAAAACCGGATGAACTACCATGCCGGGGGCTTTATTCACGACGATGCAATCCTCATCCTCATAAAGGATATCGAGTGGCAGAGGCTCGGGGTTTAATGATGAATCTCGCAGAGGGACCGAATGAATCTCGATCAAGTCGCTCGACTTGAGACGGGTACCCGGCTTAGCCCTTTGGCCGTTGAGCGTTATCTGTCCCCCGGCTATCATCCTTTGCATTACTGAGCGACTCCGTTCCTCCATCTCCCAACCGCCAGGGAGATGATGCGTTAAGAAAAGATCCAAGCGCATGCCCACATGCCCCCGATCGATTATGGCAAGCCGCCTCAACATAATGCACAGTACAAGATGCAAAACTTAGATCTTGTCATTTGTTTTCCGTGATAGGTCTTGAAACCGTTGGAGTTACCTGGCCAATCCCTCCCACTCGCACACGCCGATCTCGCTCAAGATTCTTTGTGCGCTCAGCGCGTCCTTTTGCATCTGCTCGACTAAAAGGCTTGGAGAAGAGAACTTTTTCTCTTCTCGAATCCTCTTGACGAAAAACAGTCTCACTGACTGGCCATAGAGGTCTCCCTGGAAATCAAAGATGTAACTTTCAATCGTTCTCGGTCCATCTCCGAATGTTGGATTAACTCCTATATTGGTAACACTTGGCCATGGGTGCTCGTCAACCTGCAAAAAGGTGGCATAGATGCCGTCCAGGGGCAGCACTTCAGCTCGGGTGACAATGTTAGCTGTCGGGAACCCGAGATGCCTGCCCCTCTGGTGGCCGCGTGTCACCCGTCCCGAGACAAAATGGTAACGGCCCAGGAACCTGTTGACCTCGTGCACGTCGCCTCGCTCGATCAGCTCTCTTATCCGACTACTGCTAATGCGCACGCCGCCCACTTGTATCGGCTCCACGATACCAACCTCAAACCCTCCCTCCACTCCCAAGCGGATCAGATCCTCCACCCGACCTTTTCTCCCTTTTCCAAAGCCTAAGTCCCTACCTACCCAGATCTTGCGAACCTTTAACCGATCGATCAGATAACGCTGGACAAACTCTTTGGCCTCCAAATTCGCAAAGGTCCAGTCAAATCTTTGAATGATCACCGCATCCACTCCAAAGGATTGGAGGAGCTCCATCTTGTCTTTGTGCGTCAAAATCAACCGCGGCGCCCGCTCGGGAGCCAAGACCCTAAGCGGATGGGGTTCAAAGGTTAGAACGACCGAGTGGCCGCTTGTCGCCTTTGCCTCTTGGACCACCTGCCGCAAAAGGGTTTGGTGGCCCAGGTGAATTCCATCAAAGTTACCCATGGTCAGGATGGGGTTGGGGAGGGAAAGATTCCGATGCTCTATATGACGGAAGATCTGCATGATCTTTCTAGGGAAAGCATTTAGCCATCAGCGCTCAGCATTTAGCGTCTTTTTTTCGCCTTGTGCCTATAGCTGATTGCTGACCGCTGAGAGCTGGCCAAATGGGGACGAAGAGCTCGAAAGATAGTTTTTATGGCTTAGTGTTTACTAGTGGCTACGACTCCAAGGCTTTTAACTTCTGCTTCGCCTTAACCGCTTCTTGCGATTGGGGATACCGATCCATAAGTTTCTTAAGAATCAAGCGGGCATCCACCTTGTCCCCCAGCTCAGCAAAGGCAAATCCCTGCTTGAGAAGAGCTGCTGGCACCTTGTCCCCATTTGGGTATTGGCGCTCGACCTCATCAAACGCCAGAATGGCTTGATCGAACTCTTTCAACGCATAGTGGGACTCTCCAATCCAATACTGCGCATTATCAGCAAGATCGCTCTTGGGAAACTTTTTCAGAAAGTCCCTAAATCGAGCAATGGCAGTCTTGTAATCTTTTCGGTCCAAAAGCTTCATTGCCTCCTCGTAATCCTTCCTCACCGCCTCCGATTCTCCAGGAACCTTCTCCCTTGCAATCCCAGTTGAGCCCTCTGCCCCTTTAGAGACCGTCGCCTCCTTGCTCCCCTGGCCCGGTCTTACGGCCTCCTGCAGTATCCGCAATTCTTCTTCGCGCGCCTTTAGGAGCGTTCCTTGGGCCTTGAGGTCATCGTCGATCTTAGCCATTCGGCCTTCCAGTTCTTTAATTCTTTGACCCCCTTCACGGCTCGACTGACTGATCCGACCGTCCATCTGATATCGAACTTCCTCCACCTTCTCCTTTAAAACGTTTAAATCCCGCTGCAACTGGTTAAGGTTAGCACGGGTGTCGGCCAGACTAGAGCGGATCGTGTCAAACTCTTTTCGAATTGTGGTACTTTCCATTACGGCATTTGCGCTATCGGCTCGAAGGCGCCTCTGCTCCCTCTCTATCATCTCTAACTGTTGGGGGATGGAACAAGCCGATACCGTTAGGCCACCCAGTACGAGGAGGAAAAGAAAATACCTTATCATGAGACTTTTAGAAGCACAGCAGACAGGATTCAGAATCTAGAGGTCAGAAGCCAGAATCCAGAAGTCTAAATTCTGAATCCTGAATTCTGATGTGCAAAATCTAACTTCACGAGGCTGGCCGCGCGGGGACGACGACGAAGCGGGCACGGCGGTTCTTTTGCCAGCATTCCTCTGTCTTCTCCTTGCAGACTGGCAGCTCCTCGCCGTAGCTTATGGTTGACAACCGTCCCGTAGCCACACCCAAAGTGACTAGGTAGTCCTTAGCAGCCTGCGCACGTTTGGCGCCAAGCGCTAAGTTGTATTCATTGGTTCCCCGCTCATCTGCATGGCCTTCGATCTCTACTCGGGCAGAAGGATTTGCCTTAAGCCAAGCTGCACTGGCCTTAAGGGTCTCCCGAGCATCCCCACGCAGATCGGAGCGATCAAATTCATAATAGATATCTTTTAAGGGACTTGAAGCGGGGGTTACTGGGGTCTCGCCGCGACGCAGCCCTTCCAGACCTGGAGGCAGGGTAGACTCGCGAGCCGTCGCTGGAGACTTCTCTTTATCTTTAGCGGCCGCCTGAGAAGGTGGAGTAGATACGTCGGGTTTGGTAGCGGCAGGTGGAGGACAACCGGTTAATGCAAGCAAGCCGAAAGACATCACCACATAGAGCAACTTCCTCACTCGACAAATCATCTCTCTCCCTCCTCTCTCATCGCCCCAGGAACCATTTACTCCAAGCGCGGAGACCATGATGGATTTGTATCATCTCCCCCCGAAGCTGTCAATCTTTGCTGATTTTCGCCGTCGGCCTGCATGAGATAGATATGATAACGGCCCTTCCGGTTCGAAGTGAAAACAATGAATCTCCCGTCTGGAGACCAAGAGGGTTCCTCATTGTCACCGGAGTTGGAGGTTAGCATCCGTGGCTCTCCACCTTCAATACCGATGGTAAAGATATTAAAACGCCCGCCGACCCTCCCTGTATAAGCAATCTTATCTCCTTTGGGAGACCAGTCAGGAGAGGTATTGTACCCGCCTGAGTAGGTGACGCGCCGTGCGTTCCCATTGGAAATTTCCAAAACATATACCTGAGGAGATCCGCTCCGATTAGAAACGAAGGCCAAACGATCTCCATCGGGGGACCAGGTGGGAGAGACATCGATCGCCGGATCTTCAGTCAGACGTCGCACCATCCTACCTGTATGGTCCAACAAATAGATATCCACGTTGCCTTGCCTCTCAAGCGCCAAAGCGACCAACTTCCCATTAGGAGACCACCTTCCACCAAGATTCAAACCGGTACGAGAAGAAAACTTGGTGTCTTTTCCGGTAAAGAGATCAAAAAGATAGAGACTCGGGTTTCCTTCCTTATATGAGGTATAAAATATAGATCGACCATCAGGAGTCCATGAGGGAGACAGGTTAATGGTGCGGTTGTTCGTCACCTGAGTCTTTTCGCTTCCGTCCAGATGAGCAACATAAATCTCCTTAAAACGGCCCCCGCTGGTGGAGACATAGGCGATCCTCGTGTTGAAAACGCCTTGCACCCCGGTAAATTGAAATATGATCTCATCGGCAAATTTATGGGCAATTCGGCGAAAATCCTTTGCCTTACCGGTATACCTCTTCCCTACGATTTGTTTTCCCTGATAGACATCGAAGAGGCGAAGTTCCACCGTGAGCTCCTCACCTTGAAGATAGAACCCTCCCTTAACCAACCCCTCTGCACCGATGGTGGACCAGTCTCTCAGATCAAAACTCCCCAAGGCGATCCCGCTCGTCTGAGGATGTTGGATATAAGCCGACCGGTCCAACACCCGGAACCACCCCGATAGATCTAAGTCACGGACAATAGTGTCCGCTATCCCCTCCGAAAGCCTACCCCCATCCTCACCCGGCCCTAGGTTCCTAAGCGGGGACACCGCTATCGGATATCTCTCAGCACCTGGGCCGACGATCGACCCCGTCACCGCAGAAAAAAGAGGCCCGGCATACGTCCAGAATATAAGAAGCAGCGTAAGCAGAAATGTCAGGAACATTTTAAGCACCATCTGTCTAACCGCCCAGATCCTTCGGATGAAAAGTTAACTCCACATCCATAAAATCTTTACGATAGCTCTCTGGAGGGGGGGGCAAAGGACTGGCCCTTTTGAGTGCCCGGATGACTGAATCGTCGTAGGAGGAGTCTCCGGAGCGCTGAACAATTTTGAGTCCAACGATCTCTCCATTCTCCTGGATACCAAAACGTACAGTTACTTGTAGGTCGCTCTGTTTTCCCACCCATGTCCAGCTTTCTCGAATCCGGAAACGCATGAGATTGTAATATCTCACGAATTCTAATCCCTTAATGGTCTCCCCTCCTTTGCCTCCCGCGCCGAGGGAGGCCGCCCCCTCGCCCTCACCGGCCCCAGAACTTACCCCATTCCCTTTCTTCATTTTCTGCTCGGTCTCGGTCCGAGTCTTCACCCGCTCTACGGCTGATTGGATCAGTTTATCGCGTACCTGATCCGGAAGCCCCTTTTCTGCTTGTAACTCTTTCTTCAGTTCTTTTTTGGACTGCTTGAGACTTATCTTCTCCTGCACAGGGCTTTCAACGGTCTTTCGCTTCTCCTTTTTAGCTGGTTGAACTTGAGGGAGAGATTCTGCCTTAGTCTTTTCCTCCCGAGTCGGAGGATTGGGTACTGCCACGGAGCCCACGGATGCCCCACCCAGCTTTTCTCCGCCCACTAATTCAACGGAATAGATCGGGTAAGAGGGGGCCCTACGAGACGGCAAATAGGATATAAGAAATAAGCTCCAGATGAGCGTGGCATGAAGGAGGCCAGAGAAAAAAACCCAAGCCCAAAGCCTCTTCCCACGTTCCTCAGAAGAAAGAAAAGATCGTTCCTGCAGGCCTTCTGCCATTAGCCCTCTTGAGTTAAGGGACGGGTCACCATACCCAGCTTTTCAATTCCCGCCTGTTTGATCTCTGCAATCGCGCTCATCACCAGACCATACCGCACATCTTGATCTGCCCGGAGATAGACCTCCTTATTTTGTTGGAGCTTCCGAATGGCGCGAAGCTTCTGTCCCAATTCAGCCAAACTCATTGGGTTGTCATTAAGATAGATCCTTCCATTACGGGAAATCGCTACCACCAATGGCTGTTCGTTCCCTGGAATCGCCCCGGCCTTCGCCTGCGGCAGATTCACCTGTACCCCTTGCTGAATGATGGGAGCGGTCACCATAAAAATCACCAAAAGCACGAGCATGACATCCACTAAAGGTGTCACATTGATTTGAGAGATCGTCGTATCCCGTTGGGAGGAAGAGTCGATGGCCATAAAAATACTCCTCAGTTTCGAGGTCTGTCTATTGCCTATTTCAAGAAATGACGCTCAGCGATATTCAAAAATTCGTGCGAGAAATTGTCCATATCAGCGGCCAGGACCCTGATCCTTTGCGCAAAGTGGTTATAAGCCATGACCGCAGGGATGGCCGCGGCCAACCCCACCGCTGTGGCGATCAAGGCCTCTGCAATACCGGGAGCGACGGCTTGGATGCTGGAAGAGTGGGTGACACTGAGACCCCGGAAGGCATTCATGATTCCCCAAACCGTACCAAACAAGCCGATAAACGGGGTGGTGCTCGCGGTTGTGGCCAAAAAGGTTAGAGCCTTCTCCAACTTGGTGATCTCTACGCTCGTGGCCCGCTTCATAGCACGAGCCACGTTATCAACGCCGATCAGCTCCGTTGTTAATCCCTCGCCCTGTGACGCCTCCTTCTTACTCCGGGAAACCCGCAACAGCTCTTCGTAGCCCGAGCGAAAGACCTGCGCCACCGGACTCGAATTGAGCTCCCGACTGGCCTCATGGATGGAAGAGAGGTTGCGGCTATCCCAAAAGATTTCAATGAACTTTTCGGATTGACCCCTAGCTGTTCGCACCTGACGGAATTTGTAGAATATGATACCCCAACTTACCACGGAGAACAAAACGAGAAGGTAAAGAACCGCCTGAACGACCGGCCCTGATCCCTTCACAAGATCCAAAATCCCGTGCGGCTGGGTGGGCGTTAGCCCTGTTTGGGCGAATAACTGAAGGAGCCAAATGGAGGGCATCACAGATTCCGACAAGGTGTATTAAAAAAAGGTAATATAACGTCCCCAATGTGTCAACTACACAATGTGTCAACTACCTTGACTGGGTCATCGAAAGATGCCATAAAAAAATTTGTCTTTTACTTGCTAATGGTCCAAGACCCAAAATGATTCGCACGCTTCAAGAACTTGACCTGAGCGGCAAATGCGTTTTTGTTCGGGTCGATTTCAATGTGCCCATCAAGCAAGGCAGGATTGTAGAACCGCATCGCATTGAGCGCGCGCTGCCAACCCTACGCCTTATTCTCCCAAAAGCTAAAAAGATTCTCATTGCATCGCATCTGGGGCGGCCAGGAGGCAAAAAGGATCTGGGGTATAGCCTTGCGCCCGTGCGCGACCACCTTGAGCGATTCCTTTCCCAGCCTGTGACTCTTGCCCCTGACTGTATCGGACCCGATGTAGAGGCTTTGGTTCAGGATCCGCGCTATAAGGTGATCTTGCTTGAGAACCTGCGCTTCCATAAAGAGGAAGAGAAGAACGACCCTGTTTTTTCTCGGGCCCTGGCCTTGCTCGCAGACGTTTACATTAACGACGCCTTTGGCGCGGCACATCGGGCACACGCTTCGACCTCAGGCATGGCAAAGTTTTTCCGCGAGAAGGCGACTGGCATCCTCCTTCAAAAGGAGCTGGACTACCTCGGACGGATACTCTCAACTCCTGAGAGGCCCTTTGTTACCCTTTTGGGCGGGGCCAAGGTATCGGACAAGATCGGTGTGTTGAGAAACCTTCTGCCCAAAATCAGCACTCTGCTTATCGGTGGCGCCATGGCCTATACCTTTCTTAAGGCCAAAGGAATTCCCGTAGGGAAATCCTTGGTCGAGGAGGACCAGATTTCGCTGGCACAGGAGCTCATCACCCAGGCTGCCGACCTCAGAACGACTTTGTTTCTTCCTGTGGATCACATAGCAGCGGAAGAAAGCAAGGAAAAACCGATCACCACTGATGTCAGCATTCCGTCAAATCATATGGGGTTGGATATCGGTCCAAAGACTATAACCCAATTCAACCAGGAGATTCGTAACGCCGGGATGGTGCTCTGGAACGGTCCCGTGGGTCTGTTCGAGGTGGAACCGTTTAGCCACGGGACGAAATTTATTGCTCAAGCACTGGCCGAATCAAAAGCCATCAGTATCGTCGCCGGGGGAGATACCGTAGCGGCAGTCATCCAAGCCGGTGTTGAGGAGAAAATCACCCACCTTTCCACTGGCGGAGGAGCGACACTGGAGTTTCTCGAAGGGAAGAGACTCCCCGGCATCCAGGCCCTTGAGGATGGGGAATGAAACCGCCTCTCATTGTGGGCAACTGGAAAATGCACGGCACTCAGACCGAGGCCTTCGCCCTCGCCCGCCACATCCGCAGAGGACTGAAAGCTATCAAAGGTGTGGAGGTGGTTCTCGCTCCTCCCTTCACAGCCCTCGCCCCCGTTAGTCAGGCGATAAAGGGAAGCGGCCTTCGATTAGGTGGCCAGAATGTCCATTGGCAGACAGAAGGCGCCTTTACCGGAGAGATCAGCCCAAAGATGCTTCA
Source organism: Deltaproteobacteria bacterium (assembly GCA_023250515.1). Taxonomy (GTDB): domain Bacteria; phylum Desulfobacterota; class Binatia; order UBA9968; family UBA9968; genus JAHFAO01. Next base: position 18,315 of record JAHFAO010000019.1, read on the forward strand.
AGAGTTGGGTTGTAGGTTTGTTATTGTCGGCCATTCAGAAAGACGTCGCCTCTTTAAGGAAAGTGATCAACTCATTGCAAACAAGATGCTTGCCTCCCTGCGTGCTGGTCTTAGGCCTATCCTTTGTGTTGGAGAGACACTGGAGGAACGAAGAAAGGGAACGATGCCACGTGTAATCACCCGACAGCTTCGGGCCGCATTGAAGGGGGTTAGGAAAAGTGGTATAGAAAAAATTGAAATTGCCTACGAGCCAGTTTGGGCCATCGGCACCGGCCACAACGCCACCCCCGACCAAGTCAGCCATGCGCACTGTTGGATTCGCAAGGTACTGAAAGAACTGTTGGGAGAGAAGCGGGGCAAGAGGTGCCGCATCCTTTACGGTGGCAGCGTGCGGCCGGACAATGCAGCGGAGCTGGGCAGAGCATTGGAGGTGAATGGTCTCTTGGTCGGAGGGGCAAGCCTCAGGGCACGGGATTTTCTCAACATCGTCCATTATTTTCTAGCCTAACGGTAGCTATATGATCGCTCTGGTCACTATAATTCATATCATTGTCAGCATTGGCCTCATCTTGGTCGTGCTCCTGCAGACCGGAAAAGGAGCAGACATGGGGGCTGTCTTTGGAGGATCCAGCGCTACCATCTTTGGCAGCAGTGGGGCTGGCAACTTCCTTACTCGGCTGACCACTGGTATGGCTATTGTCTTTATGATCACCTCGCTTACTTTGGGGTATTTCTCGGGGAGAAAACCGTCCGGAAGCGTCTTTGATAGTCGCAAGCAGGAGGTAGAACAACCCGTCCGCCAGCAAGGAAGCCCGCCATCCCAGGAGCGATCAGCTCAGCCTGATAAACCTCAATCTCCAACGGTGCCAGCAGCGCCGCAAGCCCCTGCCTCACAGGCAGAAAAGCCTTTAACCCCGTGAGCGGAATGGCTTCATGATTATTCCAAACTTCTTTATTGCGAGGATGGCGGAATCGGCAGACGCGCTAGTTTGAGGGGCTAGTGCCAGAGATGGCGTGGGGGTTCAAATCCCCCTCCTCGCACCATACCAAAGTAAAGTCAGAAGTAGCCTAGTCTCTTCAGGCGATGCGCACATTCCCTGTCCAAGATGCGCTGAGCTGTTAAAAAGCCCACAATTTCAAGAGGATTGTCTCATCAGCTAGGAGAGTCATACGGTTCCCCGTTGGGAGTTAGGAGCCGGTTAAGTTAGGCTTTGGCAAAGCTCGGAAGGTAATGGAAATTTTAGGTTATAAATGGTTCAACATTTGACATCTTTGTACAGTCATGCTCAGTGAAAAACTTGATCCATATTTCAAGGTGTTTGACGTAAGCTGTGGATATGTGAAAGTTTTTTTCGCATCGGCTGGCTCTGTGCCGACTCGGAATGACTATTGCAAAGTCTCATTTAATGAAAGGCTTTTAGGAGTAGTGTGGACGACCTGCCGCGGTTGGCTCTCTGCCTAGGGTAAATAGGACGCACTGACTGCCCGATGGGACCGAGGTGAAAAGGGGGGAGGGGCGGTAAGAAGGGTCAGAGTAGATGGAAGGGAAAGAAACACAATACGCCGAGATCGTCAAGCTTTTTGGTTCAGTCCTCAACCAGTATCGTTTGTATTCGGAAAGGCACCCTGCCGCACAACAGGCAATCCGCAACTTCTTTTCAAGGCTTAATCTAGTCTTGGGGTCGGAATCCACCCTTACCTTAGGGTTTGTGGAGGGCCGGATTGTCATGAATGATCATCCCCTGGACAATAAACAGACCGGTGTTGTCGAGCTGCTGAGAGAATGCGACCGTCTCCAAATCGAAAGCCTTGTCTTTGAACATGGGGTGGGTGAAAAGGAGATAAGTTCTCTTTTCAAGGCGACGGCTATACCGCCAAAGACCCTTGACGAAAAGGGAGGGTTTAGCAAGGTTTTTGAAGAAGCCAATTTCCAACATATTCGGCTGGGAACTACCCGCTATAAAAGGGTTAAGGAAGGAGAGGAGGTGGTTAATAAGGCGGAGATCGGTGGCGGTGAAGGTGAGAAGAGAGAGGAAGGTGTTATCTCTGAGCTGGTTCGTAAAATCGAACGAATGGAAGAAGTGGTCGAACATTGCTTTAGGGGGACCGAATCAGAGATCGCTTTTGACAGCGAGAGGCTCGCCTATGAGTTAGAAAAGAAACCCGATGGTGTGGCCAAGCAGATGATGCATCGGGCGGAAGATCTGGAGTCGCTGAAACGAATCGTGCGCGGTATGGGGCGTTTCCTCCAGGAGCGTCTGGCCCAGCCTTTTATTCAGGAAGGAAAGGATTTTTCGCAGCCGATCTCCAGCCTCGCTAGGGAATTTAGGAGAGTCGTTGAAAGTGCCGACTCTCCGGATGATTTTAAGAGGTCCGTCGACGAGCTTGTGGCTGTATTGGAAAGATCTGCCGAGGCGGTCAAGTTGGAATTGATAGTTAAGGCCTTTCAGAAAAGCGGTGGCGACCTTAAATCGCTGGCAAGGACAGCAACAAGATTTCTGCGCGGTAGGGAAGCCCGTGACCGGCTCCTAGGGCCTTTGCGGGAAAGGCTCAGCAGACTGGGGATGGAAGAGAAAGATTTCGAACAGGTCTTCACAGCCCAGGAGGAGAGGCGCACGCCAAGAACCTCGCCACGGGTCGACGTGTCCCCCGAAGAATTAGAGGAGCTCCGTCGCATCCGCGACAATTTTGAAGGGGAGCTTGCCCGTCGGGTCGGGGAGAAGACGGTTGTTCTCGAACGGGAGAAGAGGCGAGCGCTGGACGATAAGGAGAGGGTGGATAGGATTATTAGGAATATCGGGCAGGCGCTTGTGGTAGTGGATGTTGAGGGGAAAGTTCAGGTTATGAACCCGGCAGCGGAGAAGCTTCTGGGATTGACCCAGGCGGAGGGTAAAGGTGTTGCTATCCCCCAGCTCATGAAAGATGAGCACATGTTGGCCTTGGCCAAGGGCCCTCTTCGCGATGGAGCCGATTGGTTGGCCAAGGAGATCGAACTACAAAGCCCGAACGATGAAACCCGTCGGGTTCTTCAGGCGAGCACGGCCATCATCGAAAACGAGGACGGCAGGACCGTGGGTATGTTATCGGTCTTAAACGATATTACCAAGCAGAAAAGGCTCGAGGAACTGAAATCCAGATTTGTGGTGAATGTCACGCACGAGCTCCGGACCCCCATGGTAGCGATTGAGCAATCTTTGGGTCTTCTCCTCGGAAAAGAAGTCGGGGAAGTTAGTCCCCAACAGGAAAAGTTTCTCTCCATGGCTCAGAGAAATCTCACCCAGCTCTTCCGGGTGGTCAATGACGTGCTGGATATCGCCAAGCTTGAAGCGAAAAGTTTGAAACTGCGTCCCATATCCTTTAAGGTCGGGGACGTGGTCCACTATGCCGTAGAGACGGTGCGAAGCTGGGCGGAAGATAAACAGTTGACCATCGAGGAGAAGTATCCGGTAGAGGGCCTTACGGTAGAGGCGGACCCTGACCGCATAATTCAAGTCGTGACCAATCTTTTGCGCAATGCCATTACGTTTACCCCCGAGATGGGAAGGATCTGGATTGAGGCGGACTATAACTGGTCTGATCCGGAAATTTCCTTGGAACTTTGCGTCGCCATTAGTGTTAAGGACACGGGGGCAGGGATTCCCAAGGAGGACCAACAAAGGATATTTGAGAAGTTTGAAGGCAGCCTGGATGTCCCTGAGGGGATTAGCAAGACCGGCCTGGGTCTCACCCTCGCCAAAGAGATTGTGGAGCTTCATGGAGGAAAAATATGGGTGGAGAGCAAAGAGGGGGAGGGGAGTCGTTTCACCTTTGTCATTCCGCGGCAATTGAGGAACGGAGCCAGAACGCAGGCCTCAGTTTAGGGTCCGCTGTCATTTAACATCTAATAACATCTAAAGTCTCCTCCAAAATAGGTTGTCTTCGAGAGAGAGTTGCCTGCGGGAAAGCAACCTGTTTTGGCTGCATCAGGCCAGACTCGGCTTTCTGTCCTCCGCTTCCACTTGGCGCACTTTTCGCAATAGAGCCGCTAGACTCTTGACACGCCTGAGTCTCTTCGATAATTTCACCCAAGTTCAATCAAAAAAAGAATAAGGAGGTAATAGTGGTGAGAAGACTTCAATGGTTTTGGCTTTTTGGGGTGGTTATGTTTCTGGTGAGCGCCAGTTCGTTTGTTTTTAGGTCAGAATGGATGGGGGCCAGGAATGGTGCTGGTCTTGCTCAAGCCCAACAGACGGACCTCGAGTCGAAAAAAATAGTCCCTTTTGTGCCGACTCCGCAGGATGTAGTGGAGAGGATGTTGGAGATGGCTCAGGTCAAAAAAGGTGATGTGGTCTACGATCTTGGCTCTGGAGACGGGAGGATCGTGATTACAGCGGCAAAGAAATATGGCGCCAAGGCTGTGGGGTTTGAGATCGACCCTGATCTTATCAAGCAGTCTAGGGAAAGCATTCGAAAAGAAGGGCTGGGACACCTCGCGGAGATCCGCGAGCAGGATATTTTAACCGTGGATCTAAGCCCTGCAAACGTTGTGACGATGTATCTCCTCCCGGAGGTAAACCTGAGATTAAGGCCGAATGTTTGGAAGCAGCTCAAACCTGGTTCCCGGGTGGTGTCTCACGACTTTGACATGGGAGATTGGAAGGCTGTGAAGACCGAAGCGATCAAGGATAAGTCAGGATGGGACCACACCCTTTATCTCTGGATGATCGGAGATCGAGACAAGCAGCGCGACATTCGCTGATGCCTCGTCGCTTTGCGCTAGTGTTTTAAAGATTCCATTGATTCCTTAAGCCTAAGATTGGCGGGAGCCGGGCGATGGATCTTTATGTTGTTGGCTTGCTGGTTCTGAGTCTTTTTTTTCTCAGCTACAGACTTTACAGCAGCTTTGTCGCCCGCCATTTTGAGCTAAACGACGTAAACCCGACACCGGCCTGTCTGGTGAATGACGGGGTGGACTACGTACCGGCCAAGGCCCGGTTCCTTTTCGGACAGCACTTCTCGGCCATCACAGCAGCTGGCCCTATTGTCGGACCTATCTTGGCAGGTCTCTGGTTCGGCTGGGGACCAGCTCTTCTCTGGATTGTCCTGGGTTCTGTGTTTATTGGGGCAGTTCACGATTTTTCCAGTCTGATCGGCTCGGTGAGGCATAAGGCCCAGTCTGTTGCCGAGATCGTCCGGACCCATATGGGAGAGAGAGCCTTTCTTTTCTTTACTGCCTTTATCTGGCTCTCTCTCATCTATGTCATCGTTGCGTTTACGGACCTTACCAGCGCATCCTTTGTTGAGCCTCGGTTCGGTGGGGGAGTGGCTGCCTCATCGACCCTTTATCTCCTCCTTGCTTTCATCATGGGTCTTTGTCTCTACCGTCTCCACATGCCGCTTTGGCTTGCCACGACGATTTTTGTGCCTTTGGTAGGTGTGATTATTTGGGGAGGAGAGAAGGTACCGTTGATTGTCCCGTCCTCTTGGGGTGTGGAACCCCGGATTGTATGGGATCTGATTCTTCTTGCCTATTGCTTCGTGGCTTCTGTCCTGCCGATGTGGCTTTTGCTTCAGCCGCGTGGCTACTTGGGCGGTTTCTTTCTTTACGGGTTTCTATTTTTCGGCCTAATGGGAATCCTATTCGGAGGAAGGTCGGCCGAATACTCCTTTTTTATCGCTTGGACCAATCCAAGCGGGCTCCCTCTCTTCCCGCTTCTCTTTGTTACCATTGCCTGCGGCGCCTGCTCCGGCTTCCATGGCATCGTGAGTTCCGGGACAACTTCAAAGCAGATCGAAAAAGAGACCGACTGCAGGCGCATCGGTTACGGGGCTATGCTCATGGAGGGGCTGGTGGCTGTGATTTCCCTTTCCACAGTGATGATGCTTATCCCGAGCGATCCAACCTTGAAAGAGCAACCAGACCGGATCTTTGCCAACGGCATTGCAACTTTTGTGAATCTCTTTGGCATCGATATGGAGCTGGCCCACTCTTTTGCGCTGTTGACCTTTGCGACGTTTATCTTTGATACCTTGGATGTGGCCACCAGACTCGGGCGCTATCTCTTTCAGGAGCTAACCGGATGGAAAGGAACGCTTGGAAGATACGGTGCCACGCTCTGTACTTTGGCAATGCCAGCGGCTTATGTGTTATTTGTCCCCACCACTATCCAGCTTGGCGGCAGTAAACCTGTGCCTACCTGGGCTTTAGTCTGGTCTCTGTTCGGAACCAGCAATCAGCTCTTGGCCGCCTTGACCCTCTTGGGTCTGACGGTTTGGCTTAGGAAGCAGAGGGGGAAGATATTTCTAGTTATCCTTCTTCCGACCCTGTTTATGCTGCTCATGACACTGTGGTCTCTTCTTCTCTGGATTACTCCCTTCATTCGCAAGATCGTCAATGGTGATTTTTTGGTCGATCCCTCCTTGGTGAACGGCTTCGGAGCAACCGTTCTCTTTATCCTTGCCACTCTCTTGATTCTTATGTCGGGGGTGATCGTCAGGCGGCGATACTGAGAATTGCTGGCCTTTTTTGCTCCGGTGGTCCTTGATGTGAAGGAGGGCATAGGGACAAATTTGGCAAGATTCCGTACATTTATCCCCCTTGTGTCATAAGCTGCTTCTTCTTCTGATCCGCTTAGAATAAAAAATCCCCTGTAAAAACAGGCCATAATCCCTCTTACCCCAGTCACCCTGTCTTCTGGCATAATTCCTGCTAATTGGGAGCCTTTAGGTAAGATCTAGTAATTTCGGGAGGCCTTTTTAGGTGGAGGAAATCCTAACAGCATCCCAGGTAGCTGCCCTTTTGCAGGTCCATCTAAGGACCGTTTATAAGCTTGCGCGCAAGGGGTCGATCCCTGGGATAAAGTTCGGAGGTGGTTGGCGCTTCAGTAAGAATGAGATCTTGAAGATGATTGCCAGAGATGAGGAAAAAGACTCAAACAATCCCAATGGATAAAGAAGAAGCAGATTTGAAGAGGGGACCCTTTGCCTTTTTCATTTTAGCGATCTTGCTGACCTTCATAAGTCCGCGGTGGGCAGAGGCTCAAAAAGTCTACCGTATCGGCGCCCTCGTTTCTGATGATTTGTTTGTGCCTGCGGTTGAGGGGTTTAAAAAGAAGATGGCAGAGCTTGGGTACACAGAGGGAAAAAATGTCAAGTATGATTTTTACAACGCTAAGGAAGATGGGGATAATCTTAAGAAGCTGGCCCAGAAATTGGTCCAAGATAATCTCGATCTGATTGTTACTTCATCCACTACCGCCACAGTACCTGTGGCCAAAGCGAGCGCGGGAACCAATATCCCAGTGGTGTTTCTCAGTGCCGCGAATCCCCTTGAGTTTGTTAAAAGCTATGCCAGCTCAGGCAATAACCTGACCGGCATTAGCACCGGTGTTTTGGAGCTTACGGCGAAACGGCTGGAGCTTCTTAAAGAGATAGCTCCCGGGGTCAAGCGGATTGCCACATTCCATAATCCCAAGGGGGTGAATTATCAAGCCCAACTGACCGAGGTCCGGGAGGCGGCGAAAAAACTCGGCTTCAAGCTTTGGGAGATCAATGTCACGGACGGAAAGGAGATAGAACAGGTAACAGCCACCATTAGTCGCAAGGTAGTGGACGCCATCTTTCTGCCGCCGGATCGTGCCATTACCAGGGACATGGGAGTTATCGTTCAGCAGTCTATTAAAGAGAAGCTACCGCTGATTCCACCTCCCGCGGTATTGAACGTAGGCGGGTTGGCCAGCTACGGGCACGATTACTTCGCGTTGGGCCAGCAGGGAGCAATACTGGTTGATAAAATCATCAAAGGGGCCAGACCCAAAGATCTTCCTATCGAGCAGCCTTTAAAGTTGAACTTGGTGATTAATCTGGAGACCGCGAGGGCAATTGGTCTAAAGGTCCCCAAAGAGATCCTGCTCAGGGCTGATCAGGTGATTGAGTAACGAGGGAGGAAAGAAAATGAAGAAATCAATCCTTGCACTGATCGCTATTTGGGTTCTATCGGGTCCAAGCCCATCTGAGGCACAGAAGGTCTACCGGATCGGCGCCCTGGTGGCGGACGGCCAGTTTGTTCCTGCCTTTGAAGGCTTTAAAAGGAAGATGGTGGAGATCGGGTACACAGAAGGGAAAAATATCAAGTATGATCTTTATAACGCTGAGGGGAATCGTGATACTCTTGAAAAACTGGCCAAGAAACTAGTTCAAGACAAGCCCGATCTTATCGTGACCTCATCAACGACGGCTACCGCACCGGTGGCCAAAGCGAGTGCAGGAACCAATATCCCGGTGGTTTTTCTTAGTGCGGGGAACCCGTTAAGGTTTGTTAAAAGCTATTCGAGCTCGGGCAACAACTTGACCGGAATCAGTACATCAGCGATCGATATAACTGAGAAGAGGATCGAACTCCTTAAAGAATTAGCCCTAGGTATTAAAAGAGTAATAGCTCTGCATAATCCCAAGGGCGAGAACTACGAAGCTAACTTGAAAGCGACGCGAGAGGCGGCAAGAAAGTTGGGATTGGAGCTCGTTGAGGTCAATGTCCAGAGCGGCGAGGAGCTCATCCAAAGGGCCAAGGACCTCCTCAACCGTAAGCTCGGGGATGGAATTTTTTACCCTCCTGATGCCGTCCTCAATACGGCTGTAAAGGATATTACTCCACAGGTCAACAGGGAGAGGCTTCCCTCGATTGCACCCAATATTGGGAACGTCAAGGATGGTGCGCTAGCAACCTATGCAGCAGACTACTTTGCCTTGGGTCAGCAAGGGGCAGTGCTGGTGGATAAGATTCTCAGGGGGGCCAGGCCCATGGACCTTCCCGTCGAGCAGCCTTTCAAGTTGAACTTGGTGATTAATCTGGAGACCGCGAGGGCTATCGGTCTGAAGATCCCCAGAGAGATCCTGCTCAGGGCAGATGAAGTGATCGAGTAAAGAAATTCCCTCGATAGGAGAGAAGATAATGAAAAGATCAATCCTTGCACTTGTGGCTGTTGGGACTTTCTTGTTTCCTCGTTTATCTGGAGCTCAAAAGGTCTACCGTATCGGGGCGCTAGTCGCGGATGATCAGTTCGTGCCTGCCTTTGAGGGGTTCAAAAAGAAGATGGCAGAGCTAGGCTATTCGGAGGGAAAGAATATCAGGTACGACCTTCAGAATGCCCAGGGGGATCGAGAGAGGTTAAAGAAATTAGCCCAGAAGCTGGTTCAAGACAAGCCGGATCTGATCGTAACCTCCTCTACGACCGCTACCGTCCCCGTAGCCAAGTTGACTGAGGGGACCAGTCTTCCCGTTGTCTTCCTCAGCGCCGGAGATCCGCTCAGGTTTGTAAAGAGCTACGCCAGCTCAGGCAATAACATGACGGGCATTTCCACCTCCTCTCTCGATCTTATCGAGAAACGGATGGATCTTCTTAAAGAGATCGTTCCAGGAGCGAAGCGGGTGATTGCTCTACAAGTTCCTGGTGGGGTTAACTACGAAGCAGCTCGGCGTCTTACACGGGAAGCGGCAAAAAAACTCGGGCTGGCGCTGGTGGAAGTCGAGGCCGGAGGCCCTGAAGAGATCAAGAGCAAGATATCGGTTCTGATCCTGCGTAAGTTAGGTGAAGGCGTTTTTGTCCCTCCTGATGCTGCGGTCATTAATGCCATAGAGGAGATTGCACAGCAGGCCATTAGAGAAGGACTCCCCGCTATTGGTGCCAACGTCGAGAACGTAAGAAGGGGTCTACTGGCCAGTTACAGCTCGGATTACTATTCGCTAGGCCAGCAGGGGGCGGTTTTGGCAGACAAGGTTCTGAGGGGGGCTAGACCCATGGACCTTCCCATTGAGCAGCCTTTCAAGTTGAAGCTTGTGATTAACCTAAAGACTGCTAAGGCGATTGGTCTGAAAATCCCCAAAGAGGTCCTTGTCAGGGTGGATGAGGTGATTGAGTAACAGGAGAGAACGAAATGAAAAAATTGATCCTTGCGCTAATTGGCGTTTGGGTTCTGCTGGTTCCATGCTCATCTGAGGCACAAAAGGTCTATCGCATTGATGGGCTGTCCTCAGGGGACCAGTTTTTGCCTTCCTTGGAAGGTTTTAAGAGCCGCATGAGAGAGCTAGGGTACGTGGAAGGGAAAAATGTCCTGTATGATTTCCATAACAGCAAAGGAGATCCCGAGTTATTAAAAACAATGGCCCAGAACATGGTCCGCGGTAAACCAGACGTGATCGTAACTTCCTCTTCCACGGCTACCGTTTCCCTGGTTAAGGCAACCGAGAGCGCGAACATACCTGTGGTTTTTCTCAGCGCCGGTAATCCGCTGAAACTTGTTAAGAGCTATGCGCGCCCGGGTAACAATATAACTGGCATAAGCACTGCTGCTTTGGAGCTTACAGAGAAACGACTTGAGCTCCTTAAAGAGTTGGACCCGTCGGTCAAACGGGTTGCCACACTAAATAATCCCAACGGGGTAAATTACCAGGAGAACGCTACCAGCATTCGAGAGGCAGCAAAAAAGCTGGGGCTCACGCTCTTAGAGGTTGAGGTTACCAGTCGAGAAGAAATCGCCAAGGTGCTTCCAAACCTTACGCGGAAAAAAGTGGATGCCATTGCAGCCCTTGCAGACGCGCTAATTACCAGTGGTATCGAGATGATTGTCGACCACTCTATTAAAGAAAAGCTGCCAGTTATTCCCGTGATCTTAACTAATGTGAATAAAGGTTGTCTGGCAACCTATGGAGCAGATTATTTTGCTCTAGGCCAGCAGGGTGCGGTGATGGTGGATAAGATCCTCAAAGGGAGTAAGCCAGGAGATCTTCCCGTTGAACAGCCTTATAAGCTCAAACTGGTAATCAATCTTAAGACGGCCAAAGCCATTGGCTTAAAGATTTCTAGAGAAATGCTCCTCAGGGCGGATGAGGTGATTGAGTAGGGTACGAAAAAGATGGGGTGGCAAAAGGTCAAAGAACTATTCTCTTGGCAAGGTGGTGGCATCCGCCGCCGGCTTCTTTTTATTGGTCTTCTCTTCTTGGCACTCGCCCTTCTCGCTACTACTCTCGCCGGCTCTCTTTATACGCGCAGGCAGATAAAGGAAGCTGCTGCCCGGCTGCAAGCAGAGATTGCGTCCAGGGTTGCCCATGAGATCGAGACATTCATTGAACGGAAGGTGGAGCGACTGCTCGATCTGTCTACCTCCTTAGGCATCTACGAGTTAGGAAGCGAACGACAAAAACTCATCTCTCTCCTCCTTCTTAAAAACGACGCGGCCTTTTCAGAAATTAGGGTTTTGAACCGAGAGGGCATGGAGGTGCTGAAGGTCTCGGAGAGAAGGGTTTATCTCCCCACGGACCTTTCCGACCAAAGCGAGTCAGAAAAGTTTAGGAAGGTTATATCTGGTAATACAGACATTAGTCCGGTGTACACTTCCGATAAGGCCGAGCCCTATGTGACTTTGGGCGTCCCTATCAAGGTAGGCCCCAAACAGATTATTGGGGTGGTGTACGCCGAACTCAATCTGAAGTTCCTTTGGCAGATCA
>JAHFAO010000270.1 GCA_023250515.1 Deltaproteobacteria bacterium
GTCGCTGCTCGTCTCTACTAAGCGACTCACGAAGAGCTCTCCGCATATCTCGCACTGTCGCAGCCCTCTCGGCCCAATCTCTAAGGACATAGGCGGGGTGAAAAGTGGGGATACACTTCACCCTCATACCTTGAGGCGCTCCCTTCCAGCTCGCAGCTTCGCTACTCGCGCTTGAGCTTCTATTTCCGTCTTGAAGCGCCCTCCATTTATCTTAGTTCCAAAGAAACACAGCGACACGCAATACCGCTGTCTATCTTCAGACCAGTAGTAACCTTTGGAGTCCTTGTGGGCCTTGGCCATATTGTAGCTTTGAAAGACGAACTGGAGGTTCTCCTTCCTGTTATCGAGCTTGTTTCCGTTCTTGTGGTCCGTCACTAAACCCTTCGGAGGCTTTCCAAAGACTAGATGGTGCATCTTGTACGAGCCCCCATACGTGGTTACAGCATAACCATCCTTCAGGGCCCAGCTGTGGTTACTCACCTTGAAGTAGTCCTCATCGTCTATGATGGCCTCGTGGCCTCCAAACACTGAAATTACTCTAGCCATTGTTTAAGCTCCTCCGTATCGAAGCTTAGTTGAGACCCTCTCCACTTAGAGATACCCCAAGTTCCTGTTAAGGCGTACATGGAAAGGTTCCCGAAGGCTATTACCACGTTTGGCTGGACTAGCTCTATCTCCCGCAGAAGCTTAGCGTAACCCTCTTTAATGTAGGGATGTACGTAAAATCCCCTCCAGCGCACGAAGCCCTGGGGGATCTTGCTGCGAGTCTTAGCGCGGCTGAGCCAGACTTCGATCTTGTTGTCTGGGGGGCGGTGGCGGCTCACGTTGGAGACGAAGACTTCAGAGCGAAGAATGCCTGCCTCGTGCATCATCTTATCGAGCTCGCGGCCACTCGCGCCTACGAAGGGGCGCCCGCTGCGCTCCTCCTCAACGCCGGGGGCTTCGCCTACTGCCATGATGTGGGCGGGGACTGGGCCCTCGCCGGGGACTTCCATTAGAGCTTAAACAGTAGCTCGTTTATGCGAGCTTTTATAAGTCCTTCTACGTTCCAAGCTACTCCATCGTATATTAAGTCTTCTGGGAGGTTACGTTCCTTGCACAGGTCTACGAGCTTGCAGAAAGCTCCTCTAATCTCTGGAGGAACATCCCTAACTGTTTCGTAGTTGCTGGTCATTGCTTCGTCTTTTGCTTCTATGCTCATTTAAGTTCCTCCAATCGTTTAAGGGCTATTCCATAACACACTTCGTCTTGCTCAATGTACGTTGCCCTGCACATCAGCTCATGGCAAGCCGGAATAATCGTCCCAGTTCCACCGAAGCAATCAAGCACAGCATCACCAGCAGACACGCTCCTACGAAGTAGATTGGTATAGAGAGCCACAGGCTTCTGTGCACCATGCCCAAAGTTCTCATCGCCCCTTGTTTCAAGTACATCAGAGTAGATACGAGTGACATTCTTGCCTCCTTTGACCGCGTAGAGGATCATCTCCCACTTGCGCTGAGGGCCACGAGTTGGCCAAGGAACTCGGCTACCATCAACCTTGTAATTGATAAGTGGCGTGCGGTGAACTTCCCAGCCTACCCGCCGGAGCCACTCTCTAGCGAAGTGAAAGCCGTCTATGTCACAGCAGAGGTAGAGGTGGGCCTGGGGCTTAGATACTCGTAGCCAATGAGCTCCCAGGGTGCCGATAAGGTCTTCCCATCCTTGCTTGGTATCAGTGTAATCGTGAGTCTGGCTTTGGAGACGCCCTCCAGCATCCCCGAATCTATCAGCGCCGATACCATAGGGTGGATCAGTGAGGATAACGTCGAATTGGTTGGCTGGTGATTCCCTGATCCAGCTAAGACAGTCCGCCTTGATGAGTGTGTGCGAGTGTTTACCATACGTGTCTCCTACTGTCCTCGCGAGCTCTGCCCGCCTCTTGTCCTCTTCTTCCCGAAGATGCGCCTTCCACGCTTCGTCCAAGTTCTTTGCGCCCTTGATGTGTGGGGCCTCAAGGTAGGGGGAAAGGATAAGCTCTCTCCGAGTAAGCTCCGTAGCGTCGTCTCCAGCTCGCCCCCGCACTTCTTTGGCAAGGTCAGACAGAGTGGGAAGTTCCGCCCCCGAAGCTGCCGCCCGTTGCTGTCGGAGATCTGAAAGACGAGCAGTTGCGCGGGCTTGTTCTTTCCAGGTAAGATTAACTCTACGGACATTCTCCTCCAGCTCTGCCTCCTCTGCGCTGAGTGCGTCGAGGTCTCCGAGGGAGACGCAGGGAATAAACTCACTGGACCACACTTCAGTCCCAGATTTGTAGGTCTGTCCCAAGCCGCCGAGGTTGCTGATCGCTGCGAGGCGGCGGCCCCCTGCGACGAGGGTATATTCCCTATCTGGCCAGCCGCTTGCTCGAACGACGATTGGGTGGAGGAGTCCATGCTCCACAATGCTCTCCATAAGCTCGCCCAATAGCCCACCCTCAACCTCCACCCTCTGGCGGTGTGCTGGAACCTTGATCTCTTCTAGCCGGAGCTTTAGGATCTGCATTATGGCTGTCCTCGTAGATCATGTGAGTGGTGCTAGCGATGTGGCGAGCGCAGACTTCCAAGTCATTCACGATGTAGGCAGCTTTGAGGTACTGCTTGTTTATCATTGCTTGCCACCACGCATTGTGGAGCCTAAGAAGCTCGCTGCTCAAGTGAGAGTAGTCTTCCACTGAACCTCCTTGCTTTAGTTCTGCTGTCCGCAGGTGAGACAGCGGCTAGCTTTTTGCCAAGTCTGTTTCCAGCAGACACGGCAGAATGCTCGGTACCTGTTCTTGAGCGGCGATACTTTTTTCATAGCTTCCTCTAGGGCTTATTGGACAGCTCAGCGCGAGCGGCCTAAAAAGCCCTCCAGCGCTCCAAGGGGAGGAGAGGAGATCGTCGCCGGAGGGTGGCCAATACTCAGGCCTTAGCCATTGCGTCAATCCTTTCGTAGATGTCCCCGCTGCCGTCCTTCGCCACTTCGTGCTTCAGCACAACCTTGACAAGCTGCCCCGCGAGGTGCTGCATCGTGGTGCCGGGCTTGTTCAGGCCTGTGGCTTCGTAGTAGCGGCGGAGGCCTCTGTTGCGGCCAGGAGCCATGTCCAAGCCACCGCCAGGCGTCGTGTCGAGGAATACGCTATCGTTCAGCGTAATCCTCGGCTGGCCCACTCTGGCTGCTACCTCGTCGGGGAGGCTGATCTCCAGGGGAATGTCCGCTGCGAAGCCAGACGTGCCTTTGGCCTCACTGTTCCAAGGCCGAATCTTCGGTACCTGGATCGTGGCGCTGTACGGGCGGCCAGCGTCTGCGGGGGGGCGCTTGGTCAGTGGCTGGCTGAGGGCTGCGCCGAGGAACTGCTCTGGGTTGAAGCTGCTATCCATGCG